>JAICGW010000012.1 GCA_025922945.1 Acidimicrobiia bacterium
GCCGCGAGCACGCGGTTTTCCCATTTCAGGCGGCCTTCGCCGATCAACGGCAAAGCGAGATGGGCAAAGGGCGCCAGATCACCCGACGCCCCCACCGACCCGAGCCGAGGAACCACCGGGAGGAGGTCTGCCCCCAGTAGATCGAGAAGGCGCTCGACCACCACCGGCCGCACCCCCGAGTGCCCCTGGCTCAAGGTCCGGGCTCTAAGGAGCAGCATCGCCCGGACGATCTCGTCAGGTAGGGCATCGCCAACCCCGGCTGCATGGCTGCGGAGGAGATTGACCTGAAGATCGGCTGCTTCCTCCCTTTCCACCCTGGTCGAGGCAAGAGCGCCAAAGCCGGTTGTAACTCCGTAGACGGTGGCGGCTGAATCCAATGCCTCTTCGACCACTCGCCGGGCGGGTTTCATGCGAGCGTCAACCCCGCCGCCGAGGCTGACGGACGCCTGCCGCCGGGCCACCGCCACTACCTCCTCGACCGTCAACGGATCGCCGGAAACCACCACCTGGCGTTGCATGGACCCGGTATAGCGCCTGCGAACCCAGGGTTCGCACCAGGCCTCTGCCTATCTGCCAGCCCAGAGAACGCGGGTTACTCTCCCCGAATGGCGGTTCACTACCAGGTCGATGGCGACGTGGCGGTGATCACCCTCTCGCGGCCCGACCGCTTCAACTCGGTCTCGGCCGAACTCGGCACCGGTCTCGTCTCGGCCCTCGACCGGGCCGGCGACGACGCTCGAGCAGCGGTTCTTACCGGCTCGGGCAAGGCCTTCTGCGCCGGCGCCGACCTCTCCGACCTGATGAGCGAGTACGAGTCGGGTGGACCCGATCTCGATCGGGTCTTGGCAGAGCGCTTCAACCCGATGGCAACCGCCCTCTATGAGGCAAGGATTCCAACTGTGGCCGCCGTCAACGGGGTCGCGGCGGGGGCGGGGATGGGTCTGGCATTGGGATGCGACCTCCGGATCATGTCGGCGGAGGCCTACTTCCTATCCGCCTTCATCGGACTTGGCCTTGTCCCCGATACCGGATCTACCTGGCTGCTGGTGCACCACCTCGGCCTGGCCCGGGCCATCGAGTTCACCACCACCAACCGTCGCATGGGCGCCGCCGAGGCCGCCGATCTCGGCCTGGCCCGCGCCGTGGCTGCCGGCGACTTGCTCACCGAAGCCATGGCACAAGCTCAGACCCTCGCCCAAGGACCAACCGGGGGCTATGTCGCCAACCGGAAGATTCTCTACGGGGCGACCTCGCTGGGCTTTCTCGATGCGCTCGAAGAAGAGCGAACCGTGCAAGGCGCGCTAGGCGTGACGCCCGATCACCTCGAAGGAATGCGGGCGTTCATCGAGAAGAGGCCCGCGCAGTTCGGACCTAGCTCGGAGCGGGCGGGGCGCTAACGCGGCGGGCGCGTATCCGCTTGATAGCGCCGAAGAACTTCACGACGAGCCAGATACCGAGGATCGTAAAGATCACCACCACCACCAACGTCACCACCGGATTGGCGATTGCCAGGGCGAGAAGCCCCGCCACGAGACCGTCTTCGAATAGCGAAAGAGTGATGTTGGAGAACGGTTCCGGCGAAGTGTTCACCGCCGCTCGAGTCGTAGCTTTCGTGGAGTGGGCCGAGAGCGCTAGCGCCCCGGTGAGGAGGGCACCGATGGCAGCTCCGATCGAGGGGGAATCTCCAGCGATGACATAACCGAGGGCCCCGGCGCCAAGCGGTCGCACGAAAGTGTGGATGGCATCCCACACGTTGTCGATGAACGGAACTTTGTCCGCCAGGAACTCGACCCCGTAGAGAACTCCGGCCACGATCATCACGTCCGTACGTTGCAGGACCGATGGCACCTCGAGCCAGTCGAGGCGACCGGCGAGACCCAAGAGGAAAGTCGCCAGATAGAGATTGAGACCGGCTGCCCACCCGGTGCCAGCCAACAGGCCGATCGTGTCGACCATCAGTCTTTGACTATGTAGACGGTGAGCTCAATCTTTCCGTCCTTGCCCCCGCCGATCGCGACCCCGACCGCGGTATTTAGCCAGGCGAGGTCGGCGTTGCCGGTCGCGAAGGTCAGAAGTTCTTGTGGCCGCGCCTCGGTCGGGCTCGTCACGATCGAGACCCCAGTGCCGCGGTAGGACACCGTTTCCCGTTTCTCACCGATGGTCGCCCGGATGTCGAGGTCCATGTTCTGATCGCCGCGGACCGTGGCGTAGTCAACGCCTTTGACCGGGCGCTCGCCCTCCCAATGAGGCGAGGTTGCGACTCCTTCAAAGCCAAAATCGATGCGCGTTCCTTGCGGCGTGTTCCCCACCATGCGCGGGGCCAGGGTTCCAGTGATGGTGCAGAACTCTTCGAGGCTCGGCATGCCGAAGACGATAGACAGAGATGTCAGATGTCAGACGTCAGATTTGGAGTCTCATGTCTGATGTCTGACGTCTGCTGCCTGATCTCGTCGAGTTCCGAGAGGAAGCGATTCATCTCCTCCGGCGTTCCGATCGTCACCCGGAGCCAATCCTCGCCGAAGGGTCGCACGATTACTCCCCGCCGCAGAAAATTCTCCTCGAGGTTGACCCCCGGAATGGGGCGGAAAAAGATGAAGTTGGTTTGTGACGGCACGTACTCGATCTGACGCATGCTCAACTCGCGAGCCAGCCGCTGTCGCCCGGTTTCATTGGCCTCCACCCGCTCCCGGATCCGGTGGGGATGGCGAACGGCCTCGATGGCGGCAGCCATGGCGAGGGTGCTGACGGTGAATGGGGCCTGTGCTCTCCGCAGTTCGAGCAGAGTCTTCTCCTGGCCGATCGCAAATCCGACCCGCAGGCCCGCCAGGCCGAAGACCTTCGAAAAGGTTCGCGTCACGACCACGTTTGGCCGGGCGAGGGCTTCGGGGATGGCACTGGCGTAATCACTGGCGGTCACGTAGTCGAAATAGGCCTCGTCGATGACCACCAGTGCGGAATCCCCCACTCGGTCAATCACTTCCTTCATCCGGGCGGAACCGAGATAGGAGCCGGTGGGGTTGTTGGGATTGCAAAGGTAGAGGACAGTGGTGTCGGATCTGATCGCCTCTACCAGCGCATCCGGGTCGAGCTGGTGATCTGCCGTTAGCGGCACCTCGATCGGTTCGCTCTCCGCCAGCACCGAGGCCAGGCGGTAGATGATGAATGACGGCCAGGCGTATACCGCACTCGTCCCCGCCCCTCCCACGGCCAGGGCGAAAACCCTAAGCAGCTCAGAGCTTCCGCCAGCAAACATCAGGTTCTTCTCATCCACGTCAAGCCATTCGCCTACCGCCCTCGCCACTTCATGCCAGCCGTTGTCGGGATAACGATTCAGAGTGCCGGCATGGGCTGCGATGGCTTCGACCACTTCGGGAAAGGGAGGCAGCGGACTTTCGTTCGACGCCAGCTTGACAACCGAGCGGGGATCAAAGCCGAACTCGTCAGCCACTTCTTCGATGGGCCGTCCGGCCACGTAGGGCGGGAGTCGGTCGACGCCGGCTCGGAGCGAAGGCACATTTCGAGGCTAGCCCGGCTCAAAAAGACGGAAAACCTGCCAGACTCGGCTTGCTTGGCGGACTACCAGACCTTTCAGCTGCTAGGGCCCGATGGCAAGCCGAAGGAAGCCGATCTCGCGTTTCCCGAATCGCTGCTGGCCGAGATGTACCGGCTCATGGTCCTGTCACGCGAGTTCGACCGCCGCATGCTGGCGCTCCAGCGCCAGGGTCGGATCGGCACCTATCCCATGCTCGAAGGACAGGAGGCAGTCCAGGTGGGATCTGCTCTCGCCCTCGCCCCCAATGATTTCGTCTTTCCGTCCTATCGGGAACACGGGGTGCAACTCGCCCGGGGCCTGCCTATCGACGTGGTGATGGCTTACTGGCGGGGTCTTCCCAATCGCGACTGGGACGTTCTCAAGTACCGGATGGGGATCACCACGGTTCCCATCGCCAGCCAGCTCCCGCACGCGGTTGGCTATTCCTACGTCTCAAAGCTGCGTGGTGCGGACGACGTGACGGTCACCTACTTCGGAGACGGTGCCACGTCCGAAGTCGATTTCCACTCGGGCATGAACTTCGCCGGGGTTTGGAAGACACCAACGGTTTTCATCTGCGCCAACAATTTGTACGCAATCTCGGTGCCTTACGAGAAGCAAACAGCTTCCGCCACCATCGCCCAGAAAGCCGAGGCCTACGGTTTTCCCGGCGTCCGGGTCGATGGCATGGACGTCCTCGCCACCTACCAAGTGACCCGCGAAGCAGTCGACCGGGCGCGGCGCGGGGAGGGCCCGACGCTCATCGAGGCCATGACCTATCGCTTCGGTGCCCACGCCACGGCCGACGACGCTCGTCGCTACCGGTCCGCCGAGGAAGAGGAGCAATGGCGTCAACTTGATCCCATCGAGCGCTTCCAGAACTTTCTCGAGGATCGAGGCCTCTGGGACCCCCAAGTGGGAGAAAAGGTGGCGATGGAGGTGGCCGACCAGGTTGAAGCGGCCATCACGGAAATCGAGGCGCGACCGCTGCCCAGCCGGGACGACACCATCCGTCATGCCTACCAGCGCATTCCGCCCCTTCTGGTCGAGCAGCTGCATGCGACGCAGGCCGCACACGGGGAAACGGCAACCGCTTTTCACGCCGAGGAGTTGTGGGAGGTGGGACATGATCCAGCGCCAGGCGGTCCCACCGAATCGATGACGATGGCCGACGCCATCAACGCTGCACTCATGCAGGCAATGCAGTCGAACCCGGAAACAATCCTTCTCGGCGAGGATGTCGGATTGTCCGGCGGGGTCTTTCGAATCACCGAGCACCTGCAAGAGCGTTTCGGAGAGAAGCGAGTGATCGACACCCCTCTCAACGAGTCTGGGATAGTCGGCTGCGCGGTGGGAATGGCCCTGGCTGGCGCCCGCCCGATCGCCGAAATTCAATTCGATGGCTTCGTTTATCCCGCCTTCGACCAGATTGTCTCCCATCTCGGGCGCTTTCGCTTTCGCACCCGGGGGAATGTCTCGGTACCGGTAGTGGTCAGATTCCCCAACGGGGCAGGAATCGCCGCCCACGAACATCATTGCGATTCCCCCGAGGCGTACTTTGTTCACGCTCCCGGGCTGGTGGTGATCTGTCCCTCCACTCCCTGGGACGCGAAAGGCCTTCTCGCCTCGGCTCTCGTCTCCCCCGATCCAGTCATCTTCCTCGAGCCCAAGGTCCTCTATCGAGCGGGTCGTGAGCCAGTGCCCACCGAGTGGTACGAGGTGCCGATCGGAAGAGCGCGGGTCCGCCAGGAGGGTTCGGAACTGACCCTTGTCACCTATGGAGGCATGGTGCCTCCGGCCCTGAAGGCGGCCGCCTCCCGGCCGGTGGAGGTAATCGACCTCAGGACCCTTTTCCCCTGGGATAGAGAAACAGTCATCGCCTCGGTCGAGAAAACCGGGAGGTTGCTGGTGGTCCAGGAACCGCAGGGCTCGGCCGGAGTGGCGGCCGAGGTGGTTGCCACCGTGGCAGAGAAATGTCTCTATTCGCTCCGCGGTGCCATCTCTCGAGTGACTGGTTTTGACGCCCCCTGGCCACAGTTCGCCATCGAAGGTCACGCACTAGTCAATGAGCGTCGGATCACAACCGCTATCGATCAAGCTCTCGATTCATAGATAAGTCTGGTTTTCCCGCTCTGCCCGGGTTTAATCTCTAGCCATGCCACGTGTTCCTCGGCACACCGCCTCTCGGCGACGAGCGCTGGCCGCTTGTCGCGAAGGGCGCCATCGGTTCGGTCCGGGGAGCGAAGCTGGCGGAGGCATCATCAGGCGCGTTTGCCGCTTCTGCGGGGCACTAAGCGTGGACCTCACTGCGGTCACCGCCTCGCGCAAGGGTGGTTTCACTCTCGAGCGTCCCAGCATCAATAATCCGGTTCGTTGACGGATACGTACCCTGGGGGAATTGATGTCGGAGCCTGATCTCGTCATTGCTGCTGGAGGCGTCGTCCTACGCCCCACCGCAGCAGGACCGGAGGTCTTGGTGATTCATCGCCAGCGTTACGACGATTGGACGCTGCCCAAGGGTAAATCCGATCCGGGTGAGACTCCCGAACAGACAGCTTTGCGCGAAGTGAGGGAAGAGACCGGTGTCGAGGCCCGCCTGATCGATGCCATCGGCCTCAGCCGATATCGGGTGCAAGCCGGCGAGAAGCTCGTCCATTGGTTCGCAATGCGCGCTTTGCAAACGACCGATTTCCAACCCAACGACGAAGTTGACGATTTGCAGTGGCTGGGAATTGCCGAGGCCTTGGGCAAGCTCACCTACGGCAAAGAAAGGGATGTCCTGGCCGGAGTCGATCCAGAAGCGCAGCTGTCCACCGGCACTCTCTTCTTGGTCCGGCATGCCGCTGCCGGAAGCCGATCCGACTGGAAGAAGGATGACCGCCTCCGTCCTCTCAGCAGCCGCGGCGAGAAGCAGGCACTGGGCCTGACGAGGACCCTGGCGATTCATCCCCTCGATCGAATACTCACCAGCCCCTATGTGAGGTGCCGTCAAACCGTCGAGCCCTTGGGCGAGAAACTCGGGATCGATCTCGAGGAACGAGACGAGCTTGCCGAGGGCGAGGGGTTCAAGGGAGCCCGCGACCTGTGCCGGGAGTTGGCGGGGACCAACTCCATCCTCTGCTCGCACGGCGACGTCATCCCCGCCCTTCTCGACTGGATGGCACGCCACGGAATGGCGTTGAAGTCGCCTTTCGAATGCAAGAAGGGATCGACTTGGGAAATTGAGGTTCGAGCCGGCGAGTTTCGTCGCGGTCGCTACTGGCCGCCTCCCGATTAGCACTGAATAGGCCCTCGGGCGCAGTCCGGTCCGTCCCGGAACCGGCCATAATGGAAATCCGGAGGGGACGGCATTCTCTTCCGAGTTCTCCAGATCCCTCGGATGCCGTTCCCTCCGGACTTCTCCGGACACGGCTGCCCCAACCGCCGAGTTCTCCAAATCCCTCGGATGCCGTTCCCTCCGGATCTCCCCGGAGTTTCTCCAGTTCCCCGGATCGCTCCGGCTGATCCCCCGGTACTCCCCGGCCGGAAACTCTCCCGTCGAAAGGGCAAGTCTCCGGCTCCCCGCGGTTGTTACCGAATTACTGGGGGGGTGCCGATCGCTGCGCGCACCAGCCTCTCTTGCTCAACGGCGTGTGCCCGCGCCGACCCGGTGGCAGGGGAAGCGGATGGCTCCCGCCCGGCATAGCTGACTTCGCGGCCAAAGGCAGCCTCGAGGTGCTGGCGCAGAAATCTATAGGCCCCCATGTTCTCGGGCTCTTCCTGGCACCAAACCACTGCCGCGTCGGGATGGCGGCGGGCGAGATCGGCGAGTCGCTGGCCCTCAATCGGATAGAGCTGGGCGAGTCGGACCAGGGCGACGTCGTCGGCCTTCACCTCCGACCGAAACCGAGCCAGGTCGTGATAAACCTTGCCTGAGCAGAGGATCAGTCGGCGGGCGTTGTTGGTCGCCACCTCGTCCTCGAGAACCGGTTCGAACCTTCCGCTGCTCATGACCTCGGTGGCCGAGAAGGATTCCTTGGTCCGTAAGAGCGACTTCGGAGTGAAGACGATCAGGGGCTTGCGAGGTCTGAGCAGGGCCTGCCTTCGCAGCAGGTGGAAGTACTGGCCGGTGGTCGATGGGACGACCACCCTCATGTTCTCGTCGGCGCAAAGCCCGAGGAAGCGCTCGATGCGACCGCTCGAGTGCTCGGGCCCTTGTCCCTCGTACCCGTGGGGGAGGAGCAGGACCAAGCCGGATTGTTGACCCCACTTCGCTTCTCCCGCGGCGACGAACTGGTCGATGATCACCTGGGCCCCGTTGGCAAAGTCCCCGAACTGCGCTTCCCAAGCCACCAAGGCATCGTTCCATTCCACCGAGTAGCCGTACTCGAAGCCGACGGCGGCAAATTCGGAGAGAAGTGAGTCAACGATCCGAACCCGAGCCGTGCCCGCCGTCAACAGCTGGAGGGGGGTCCACTCAATCCCGGTGTCAAACGAGGTCAGCTCGGCATGGCGATGGCTAAAGGTCCCCCGTCTCGAGTCCTCTCCCGCCAGGCGTACCGGGACGGCCTCGCGGGCGAGCGCCCCGAGCGCCAAGGCCTCAGCAGTCCCCCAATCCACGATTCCCCGCTCGAAGGTGTTGGCGCGCTCTTCAAGAATCCTCCGCAGCTTGGGATGAACCACAAAGTCAGCTGGCGGCGACGTCAGAAAGGCAAGGATCTCCTTCAGCTCCGCTTCCTCGACCGCAGTCTTCGGCTCCTCATCAGTCATTGGCCGCACCTGGCTGGGCCTCTCGACCGGAGCCGAATTCCGGGTCTCCTGGAAAGCGCTGTTCAAGAGCTCAGAAAACTCGGCCATCAACTCTTCGCCCTCTTCCATCGAGATCTCGCCTGTCGCCACCAGACGCTCCAGATAGAGGGTGCGCACCGGTCGTCTCTGATCGATCAGCTTGTACATGAGGGGCTGGGTGTAAGAGGGTTCGTCGCCTTCGTTGTGGCCCCGCCGGCGGTAACAGATCATGTCGATGACCACGTCGCGGCGAAACGCTTGGCGGAAGGCAAACGCCAGACGCGCCACCCGGACGACAGCCTCGGGATCGTCGCCGTTGACGTGGATGATTGGCGCGGCCACGGTCTTGGCGACGTCTGTGGCATAGAACGAGGACCTGGCGTCCAATGTCGAGGTGGTGAACCCGACTTGATTGTTGATCACGATGTGAACCGTTCCCCCGGTGCGGTAGCCGGGGAGCTGAGACAGATTGAACACCTCCGCCACCACACCCTGCCCCGCGAACGCGGCGTCTCCGTGGATGAGGACGGGAAGGACCTGGGTGTGTCCGCTCGGCCCTCGTTTCTCCTGCTTTGCCCGGACTACACCCTCCAGCACCGGATCCACCGCCTCGAGGTGGCTCGGGTTGGCGACCAGTTGGACACCGATGTTCGACCCATCGGCAGTTTCGTACTTGCCGGATGCGCCCAGGTGATACTTCACGTCGCCAGATCCACCGGTGGTGTCCGGATCGAGGTCGCCTTCGAACTCGCGGAAGATCTTTCCATAGCTCTTGCCAATGACGTTGGCGAGGATGTTGAGACGGCCCCGGTGCGCCATCCCGATGACGACATCCTCCATGCCGTCACCGGCAGCAGCGGAGATCAAAGAGTCGAGCATCGGGATGACCGATTCGGAACCCTCGAGCCCATAGCGCTTGTGTCCGACGTATTTCGTGTGGAGGAACTTCTCGAAGGCCTCGGCTTGGTTGAGCTTCCTCAGGATGCGGATCTTCTCCTCGCGGTCGAGCTCGGTCCGGGGCACCTCGCAGCGTTCCTGGATCCATCGTTTCTGCTCGGTCTCCTGCATGTGCATGTACTCGATCCCCGCCGTGCGGCAGTAGGCGTCACGAAGGCGCGCGAGGATCTTGGCCAGGGTCATCATTTGGGTCCCATCCATGCCACCGGTGGCGAACTCTCGGTCTAGGTCCCAGATGGTCAGCCCATAGAAAAGGGGATCGAGCTCGGAGTAGAGACGGGGTGGGTGTTGGCGAAGCGGGTCGAGATCGGCGATGAGGTGGCCCCGTACTCGAAAGGCGTTGATCAGACGGAAAACGTTGGCCTGCTTTTCGGCCCAGCGTGGACTCCCGATCGGCGGGTTGTCGTCGATCGCCCACCGCGCCGGCGTATAGGGAATTGAAAGAGCTGCGAAAACCTCGTCATAGAAGCCACCTTCGCCCAAAAGAAGCTCGTGAACCCGAGCGAGCAATTCCCCCGATTGCGCCCCCTGGATCACGCGATGGTCGTAGGTGGAGGTAAGCGTTAAAACTCGCCCAATTCCTTGACGGGCGAGGAAGGCGGTATCGGCGGCTTGGAACTCCGGTGGATAGGCGATAGCGCCGACTCCCACGATCACCCCCTGATCCGGCATCAGCCGAGGAACGCTCTGGACGGTGCCGATCGTGCCGGGATTAGTGAGGGTGACGGTGGTCCCGGCGAACTCGTCGGGTGTCAACCGATTGGAACGGGCCTTATCTACTAACTCCTCGTACTTCAACCAGAACGAGCGGAAGTCGAGTGTGTCGGCCTCCTTGATGTTGGGGACCACTAGACCCCGCGAACCATCCTTGCGCTCGATATCAATGGCCAGGCCGAGGTTGACGTGGGGATATCGGACGAGGTGCGGCTTGCCGTCAATCTCAGCGAAGGCAACGTTGAGATGCGGCAACTCCTTGAAGGCCCGCGACACGGCATAGCCGATGAGGTGGGTAAAGCTGATCTTTCCGCCTTGCGTCAAGCGCTTGAGTTGGTTGTTGATGATGAGCCGGTTGACCTCGAGCAACTTGGCCGGAACATTGCGAACCGAGGTGGCGGTGGGAAGCTCACGGCTCGCTTCCATTCGCTCGGCCACCACTGCCGCCGCCCCGCGCAGTAGGACCGTATCCAGTCCGGGCTTGGGTGGCGCTTCCGCCCCTGCTGGCAGGGGAGCCGTTGGCGGTGGCGGCGCCGGAGAGGCGGCCGGCTCGATCGTGGATGGTTTCTCCGCAGCAGGAGGCGAAGCTCGTGGGACCGGCGGCGGTGGCGCGGGTCGGCTCGCCGGAGGCGGTTGCGGAGCCGGGGAGGCGATGGTCGATTCTGCGGGCGCTTCGCCGTTGAAGTAGGCCCGCCAGGCCTCCGAGACCGACTCCGGATCCTCGAGAAACTGCTGGTAGATCTCGTCCACCATCCACAAATTGGAGCCAAAAGCCGCCGGCTCGAGCCCCGGCACTTCGGTGTCGCTCACCCTCCGGGATGCTAGGTGGGAGAATGCCTTCTCTGGTTGTCGTATCTCACCCCGAGAAGGTGCTGTTCCCCGATCCGGGGGTGACCAAAGGCGAGGTCGCCGAGTACTACCACCGCGTGGCCGACGTCATGCTTCCGCATCTGAATGACCGCCCGCTGACGATTCAACGGTTTCCGCAGGGAATCGAGAAGCAGGGATTCATGCAGAAACACGCCGGAAAGGGTTTTCCCGACTACATCGACCGGATCGAACTAGCCAAACAAGACGGGACCGTGAATTACCCCATCATTCGCGACGAGATGGGCCTCGCCTACCTTGCCAACCAGAACACCATCACCTTTCACATCCCCGGCTTTCGGGCCTCGCACCTCGAGCACCCGGATCGAATGGTCTTCGACCTCGATCCCTCCGAGGGCGACCTCGACGGCGTTCGATACGCGGCTCGCGCTACTGCTGAGTTTCTGGGTGCCCTGGACGTGCCCACCTGGCTGATGACCTCGGGCTCGAAGGGCTTTCACCTAGTTACCAACCTCCAGCCCACCATCGGCTTCGACGAGATGGGTCGTTTCGCGCAGGCAGTCGCGACCCTCCTCGCCGAGAGCCACCCCAAGCAAATGACGGTGGAATTCCTCAAGAAAGAGCGCCAGGGCCGGGTATTCGTCGATTGGATGCGCAATCACTTCGGTCCCACTGCCGTCTGCCCCTACTCGCTGCGTCCGCGCCCGGGTGCCCCCATCGCCATGCCAATCGACTGGAAGGCCCTCGAGACAACCAGGCCCGACGACTTCCGGTTGCGTCAGTTCGAGCTCAATGCCAATCCCTGGGCCGCGGCAAAGCCAATCGATCTGGCGCCGGCGGTGGCGGCAATGGAAGAGATGATTGCGCGAACCGGAGTCGACCTGCCGGAATTCGATCGGTTCGGTCGGAGCTAAACCGCGCCCAGCGCCCGCCGCAGCATCTCGACGAAGAGCTCGCGGTCCGCCTCCTCGACCATCTCGACATTGGGCGAGCGTGACGGGTCGACCGGCGTCGCCCCCCGATCGTTGTCTCCGGTTCCAACCAGGACTTCGACCATCCTGGTCCGTGTGGCGATGCGGGGATCGAGGGCGATGGCCATCGCAATGGGATCGGGAAGGTCGAACCCCTCCAGACCGGAAACCTCGACTGCGTATCTGTCAACCGTGGCCTGGATGTCGATGCAAAACCGGGCGAGATCCGTGCCGATATCTCGCAACTCCTGAGCGGCAGCTGGTCCGAAGGTGGCGTACTTACACGAGATGTCCCAGCCCACGAGCTTGATGGGCATGCCGGACTCGAAGACGACCTTGGCCGCTTCAGGGTCAGCCCAGATGTTGTATTCAGCGTTGTCGGTGACGTTCCCCGGTCCCAGTCCGGTGCCGCCCATCATCACGCAGTCGGCGACCCTGCTCGCCAGAGACGGTTCTCGCATGAGTGCGATCGCCACGTTGGTAAGAGGCCCCAGCGTGACCAGGGTGATTTCCCCCGGGTGCTGGTTGATCGAGGAGGCCATCACGTCGGCCGCCTCACCCGGATGCGGTGATCGGCCCGCCAGGGGTAGGCCGATGTCGGCCATTACATCCTCGCCATGTACGAACTGAGCGGTTTCGAGTGGCCGCGTCAGGGGAGCTGAGGCACCGGTGTGGACGGGCACTTGTGAGCTGCACAACTCGACGGTAAAGAGGGCGTTCTGCACCGCCTGTTCAAGAGGAACGTTGCCCGCGACAACGGTGATCGCCTCCACTTGAACGCCGGGATCTCGAAGGGCGAGCACGAGTGCAACCGCATCGTCGGAGGCGGTGTCGGTGTCGATCAGAAACCGTCGCATTCCGTTTCATTCTGCCGACCGTTATCCGCGTTGAACGCGGCTGCGAACCCTGGGTTCGGCGGTTAGGCGGTTTTGGCGCCGCGATTCCAGTCGGCGTAGAGGCTGGTGTACACCCCTTTGCGGGTGAGCAATTCCTGGTGGGTGCCCCGCTCGACGAGGCCGCCATGGTCGAAGACCAACACCTCGTCGGAGGCTTCGGCGGTCGACAAGCGGTGAGCGACGGTGATCGACGTGCGTCCACTCGTGAGACGCTCGATCGCGCGGCGGAGGGAAACCTCGAGGAAGGGATCGACAGCCGATGTAGCCTCGTCGAGCACGAGCAAGTCTGGATTCGTTATCCAAGCTCGTACCAGCGCCACCAGCTGACGTTCCCCCGCGGACAGGTTCGTGCCTCGCTCCCCGACCGCTGTCTCCAGGCCGGCGGGAGTTCGTTCGAGCCAGGCCTCGAGACCGAGCTGGGAGAACGCCTCCCGGATCTGCTCATCAGTTGCATCCGGAACTCCGTACCGAACGTTTTCAGCGATAGTCGTATTGAAAAGAAATCCTTCCTGCGGGACGAACGCCACCCGCTTTCTCAGGGAGGCGAAGCGAATTTTCTGCAAGGGAACGCCTCCGATCTCGATGCGCCCGGCGTCTGGATCGAGTAGTCGTGTCACCAATTTGGTGAAGGTGGTCTTCCCTGATCCGGTCTGGCCCACCACTGCTACCCGGCGCCCAGGCGCGATTTCGATATCGACACCAGAAAGCACCACCGGCCCTTTGGGATAGCTATAGGTCACATCGGCCATTCGCATCCCCACCGGGCCCGGCCGGAGGTCGACGCCATCAACCGGGTCCGGAATGTCGACGGGGGTATCCAACACCCGCAGGACCCGCCGGAGGCCGGCCGCGGCCCGCTGGGCCTGATCGATGGTTTCCACCAGCGTCTGCACCGGGTCGATCATGAGATTGACAAGGAATAGGAAGGCCAGAAGGACCCCGGCTGAAGTGCCGGCGGCAGCCCCGAGAAAGACCCCGACGCCTATCACCGTGGCGGTGATGCCGGCGGCAAAGATCTCGGCGGAGGCGAACAGGAGCGCCGAGAGCTTGAAGGCACGGTGCTCCACGCGTACCTGCGTGGACAAGGTCGCTTGGACACGCGCGAGGGTCGTCGCTTCCACGCCGTGCGCCCTGATCACGGGGAGCCCGGTGATCGTCTCCCCCATCACCGACAGCGAATCGGCGACCTTCTCTCGGACCTGGTCATGTGCCTTTTGGAGCAGCTTTTGGAAGAAGAGCAGCATCACGACGTAGACAATCACCCCCAGCAGAACCAGGCCAGCCAGTTGCCAGCGGTAAAAGAACATCACAATGAGGGCGAGGATGACCTGGGCACCACCGATCAACATGCCCACGCCTCCCCACTCCATGAACTCCTGAATGGTGGTGATGTCGCTCGTTACCCGGGATACGAGGGCCCCCCGCCTTTCGGCCTGGACGTGGAGGATGGAGAGCCGGTGGAGATGATCGAAGAGCCTCACCCGCAGCTCTTTGAGGCCATCGGCGGTCATTCGGCTGAGTCGAAAGAATGCGGTCCGCGCCAGAAGGGTCGCCCCGGCGAGGAGAACGAGGGCTATCGCTCCCTGCGTGACGACGGTGGCGAAATCGGGGGCATCGCCGGCAAGCAATTCGCGATCGACGATCTGTTGCACCATGATCGGAACGATCAAGGTGCCCACGGTGCCGAGGATCGCCAGGAGCACCGTCGTGACCAGGCCGACTCGAAGACTCGGTGCTTCGACAAAGGCCCGCCCCAGCGCGTGCCGGGTGGTGATCGGCTCGCCCTCTTCCTCCACTTCGTAATCGTCGATCTCAGTCGCCATCTCAGGCACTCCTCTTCATGGCGTCCTCTTCATAGGCCCGCAGGATGCGGGCGTATCCGGGCGTGCTCTCCAGCAACTCCTCGTGGGTTCCCTGAGCGGCTACCTCGCCGCCTTCGACATAAATCACCCGGTCGGCGAGCATGATCGACGCCCGTCGGTAGGCGACGATGATCACTGTCGAGGGCAACTCCGCTCGGGTGAGCCTGGCGAGAATCTGTGCCTCGATCGACGAATCGACCGCCGATGTGGCGTCGTCGAGCAGCAATAGGCGCGGCTTGCGTGCCAAAGCCCGGGCCAATGCGATTCGCTGCTGCTGTCCCCCAGACAAAGTGGTGCCTCTCTCGCCGATGCGAGTTTCGTACCCTTGTGGCAAGGCCGAGATGAACTCATGGGCCCCGGCCAGCTTGGCCGCCTCTACCACCTCGACATCGGGGATGTCGGCGCCAAGCGTGATGTTTCCCCGCACCGTGTCATCGAAGAGAAAGGCGTGTTGCGCGACATAGGCGACCTCGTTCGAAAGCTCGGAGGGGCCAAAGTCGCGCAGGTCACGACCGTCGAGGGTTATGGCACCGGTTTCCGGATCCCAGAGGCGCGCCAACAAAAGGGTCAGCGTGGTCTTCCCGGACCCGGTCTCGCCCACTATTGCCACCGTGGAACCGGTTGGTGCCTCGAGATCGACTCCGCGCAGGACCGGCACCTGGCCGTCGTAGGAGAACACGACCGACTCGCCCTCGACGGCTGCGCCGGTCCCGGCCTCTGTGGCCTCCAGATCCCCATACTCGACGAAGTCGTCGGCGACCAGCACATCTTCCACCCGTTCCCAGCCGGCCAGGCTCGAGGCCATCTCCCAGATGACATATCCGACCAGCCTCACCGGAACGGCTGACAGCGAGAACAGATAAGCGACACTCACCATTTCTCCGGGAGTTATGGCTCCGGCCACGATCCTGGCCGCACCCAGCACCACCAAGAGAATCGTCGCTAGATGTGGAATGGCGTCGGCAAGGCTGCGAAAAAACGCAAACTTTCGGCCGAGTCGCACCAGCTCTCCCCGCAAGGCCTCGGATACGGCATCGAAACGGGCGACCTCTTTGTCCTCCCGTCCGAGCGCCCTTACGGTGAGCGCACCGTCGAAACTTTCGTGGGCGACGTCGCTGACATCGCCACGCATCTTTTGGATCCTCTCGAACATGGGGAAGACACTCCAGCTTCCATTCATCTCCACGGCGACGATGGCGATGGCCGAAGCGAGAGTGAGGAAACCGAGCCAGACATCGAGGGAGAAAATCAGAACGACGGTGCCGACCAGCAGGAGAGAGACTCCGGTGCCGTAAGGCAACGGACCGAGAATCCAAATCGCCTGGCTGGCATCCGAGTCGGTTACCGCCAGCAGGTCGCCCGTAGTCCGTCGGGAGATCCATCCGAGCTTGAGCTTGAGTTGCTGTCTGATGAGGCGCATTCGCAAGTCGGCCTGAACATTGAATTGCAGCCATGACGCTCCGAACCTCCGGAGGATGATGCCCGTAGCCTTCCACAGCGCAACCGCCAGCACCGCGGCCACGGCCGGGAGGACACGGCCATTGACCGGCTCTCCGCCGTCGAGGACCGGAATCACCAGCTCATCGGTGATGCGCCCGATGACGTAGGCGGAGGCGATGATCGCCGAGGCAAACATGGCCGCGCCGAAAACCGCCCGGATGAACGGGCGGGGGTGCCAGCTAACGAAGCGGCCGATAAGGCGCAACCCCCGGCTGAGCACCTCAAACGGAGACGCGGGTGGTCTGCGTGTGGTCACGGGATCCATGCGAGTTTACCGACGGCACTCTCCGGGGCCGCCGAATAAATCTGTCGAGACCCGCCCCCTCCCCGGTTGCGCCGGTGATCCCCCTGCAAGGCGAGAAACAGGGCCGAGGGGTTACCGATGGAGGTCGGTGCCGGGAGGCTCGAGATGAATCGAACGATCAAGATGGACGTGCAATTCGTCCGTTCCCTGATGGGCCGGATCGTCAACTACGAACCGGTCGCCGGAGCGAACCACCCTCAGTCCGTACGCGCGAGCCAGGTTCTCCTCGGTGAGGACGTCGGAGGGGCTGCCGTGGGCCAACACCATTCCGGCCAGGAGGACCACCCAGTCGGCGGCCATCGCCTGACCCAGGTCGTGAGTCGTCACGATCACCGTCTTGCCCAAACTCACATCTTCGGAAAGGCTGGCTTCGATCGAAGCCGAAGACCCGAGATCGACTCCGATCAGCGGCTCGTCGAGCAGGAGCAAATCGTGATCCTGGGCCAGGCCCTGGGCCACGAGCACTCTTTGCCGCTGACCTCCCGAAAGTTCGTGAAAAGACGCCCCGGCAACGTCGGAAAGCTCCACCTGCTCCAGCGCCCGGTCGACCGCCGCCCGATCGTTGCGCCCAAGTCGCCGGCCCATACCGATCGACGCGTATCGACCCATGGTCACTACCTCTTTCACCGAGATGGGCAGAGTGCGGGAAATGCTCGTGGCCTGCAGCACATAAGCGATTCGATCTCTAGCGGCGCTTGGTTCCGAGCTCAGTACCTCGATGGTGCCGCTGGCCGGAGGGGTCAGTCCGGCGATGAGATCTAGCAAGGTTGATTTCCCCGATCCGTTGGGCCCGATTACCGCCACCAGCGATCGAGCGGGGATTTCGAAAGTGGAAGAATCGAGCGCCAGGCGATCGTCATAACGCGCCGACAGGTCTCGAGCAGTAACGGCCGTCATCGACAGGAGCGGCATAGGCCCTGGACCTCAAGGGCATGGTTGCTCACCTCGTATCGGTGATGACCTCCCACTTTGGCCACCAGCGCGAAAAGTTCCTTCTCCTGCCGGGGCGCTAACTCGAAATCATCCACCGACCCGCACTGCAGACATACGAGATGGTGATGGTGACCTGCCAACCACTCGGCGAGCTCGTAGCGGGCAAGCCCGTTGCTGTGGTGCATGGCGAGGATCCCCGCCTCGCTCATGACGGCCAGTGAGCGATAGAGCGAGGACAGCGGTACGAGCCCTCGTAGCCGGCGGTGAAGTTCGGCGGCCGACTGCGGACCGGATGTGATCTGCAGCGCCCTGATGATCGCCTGCCGACCACCCGTGAACCGGATACCGCGGTCCGCCATCCGGCCCCTTACGGCTTCAGTGGTTTCTCGTTCTTTCATCGGGAGGCCCGTGTTATGGTCGGACAGTGCGAATCGATAATGATTCTCATTATATGCGGAAACTGATAGGCCTGCTACTCGCTGGAGCCGTGCTTGGCTCTTGCACTGCCCGTCAGGAGGGCCCGGATGGTTTGACGGTTGTGGCCACCACCGGAATCATCGGTGATGTCATCCGCAACATCGGGGGCGACGATCTTGATCTCATCACGCTCATCCCACCAGGAGTTGACCCGCACGACTATGTCCCTTCCGCCCAGCAGGTCGCCTCGATTTCGGCAGCCGATTTCGTCTTCGCCAATGGCCTCGGACTCGAGGAAGGCTTGATCGACCTGCTCGAGCAGGCCGAGAGCGAGGGCCTTTCCGTGACCTACCTGGCCGAACACTCCGATCCGATCGATCGCGATCCTCACTTCTGGCACGACCCGGCGCGGATGAGGCAAGCGGCAGAGCTTGTTGCCCAGTCGATCGGGACAAACAGCGACTACTTAGGCGAGCTCGAGCTCTTGGACCGAGAGGTCGAGGAGATGTTCGACGGTATCCCCCCGGAGAGAAGGCTGCTCGTGACGAGCCATGACTTCTTCGACTATTTCGCCGATCGCTACGGATTCGAGGTCGTAGGCACGATCATCCCGGGCGGAAGCTCGCTGGGAAGCCCTTCTTCGGCAGATCTCGCCGCGCTGATTGCCCTCATCAAGCAAAGGGACGTTCGAGCCATTTTCGTCGAGAACACATCCTCTCCAGAATTAGCCGAGAGTGTCGCGGACGACGTCGGGCCTCGGCTCCAGATCGTGGACGTGGCGAGCGATTCTCTAGGAGCTCCCGGATCCGAAACGGGCACCTATGCGGAGTTGATTCGATCCAATGCCACCGCCATCGCCGCCGCTCTCGGGGGCTAGGCATGGACTGGCTCATCGAACCGTTCACCCTTGGCTTCCAGCAGCGTGCCCTAGTAGCTGGATTGCTGGCGATGGGAATGGCGGCCATGGTTGGCTCTTGGGTTGTCTTGCGGGGGCTCACGTTCATGGGCGACGCCCTCGCCCACGGAGTGCTGCCTGGCGTGGCGATGGGAGTGCTCCTGGGCTTTGACCCCATACTCGGAGCCCTGCTTTCGGCGGTGTTGATGGCGGCCGGGATCGGGGTCGTGCACCGGCGTGCTCGCCTTACCGAGGACACTGCGATCGGATTGTTGTTTGTGGGGATGCTGGCGTTGGGCGTGGTCTTGATCTCCCGAACCTCTTCCTACTCGGGAGGCCTGACAGAGATTCTCTTCGGGGACATTCTCGCCGCCTCGACCGGTGACCTCATCATGCTGGGAGGCGGGGTCTTGGTGGCGGTGATTCTCTCCCTCGCCCTCTATAGGCCGTTTCTGGTCCTCTGTTTCAACGAACGCAAGGCCGCATTGCTGGGCATGAATCCCCAGGTGGCACATTTTGCGATGCTGGCCCTGGTGACGATGGCGGTCGTGACCAGCTTTCGGACGGTCGGCTCGCTCCTGGTTTTCGGCTTGATGGTGGCGCCGCCGGCTACCGCCTCGCTGCTGGTCCGCCGAGTGCCGCAGATGATGACGACCGCGGTGGCTCTGGGCACGCTGGCTGTGGTCGGCGGACTCCTCATCAGTTATCACTTCAACACCGCCGGGAGTGCGACCATCTCGACGGTGGCGGTACTCGTCTTCTTCGTCGTCCTAGCCGTCCGAGGCCGCCCCGAGTCCTGAGAGATCCCCCACTTACAATCGAGAAATGGACCACAAACCTGGTCAACTCTTTCTCGGGGGACTGCTCGACGAGGGCGGCGAACGAGGCGAAAACCTGTTCTATGAGGCCTCAGATCTCACCACCCATGGCGTGATCGTTGGCATGACCGGTTCCGGGAAGACGGGGCTTGCCATCGACCTCCTGGAAGAAGCGCTGCTCTCGGGGATTCCGGCGCTGATCATTGATCCCAAAGGCGACATGACCAACCTGCTCCTCAACTTCCCCGACCTTGCCCCGGCCGACTTTCGACCATGGATCGACGAGTCAATCGCTCGCCGCGAAGGCATATCCGCCGATGAGCTCGCAATCCGGGTGGCCGGCGAGTGGAAGGAAGGTCTCGCCTCCTGGGAAATCGGACCGGACCGGATGCGTCAACTCAAGGAGAGATCGGCGATCACGATCTACACCCCGGGATCGAGCTCAGGGACCGCACTCAACGTTCTCGGCAGCCTCACCGCACCCATTGGGGCCGACACCGAGGCGATTCGGGACGAGATCGAGGGATACGTCGCCTCGCTCCTCGTTCTGGCCGGAGTCGATTCCGACCCGATCTCGGGACCGGAGCACATCCTCCTGGCCTCCATCATCGAGCACGAGTGGGGCAATGGGCGCAGCCTCGACCTCGCCGGCCTCATCGGGCTCGTACAACAACCCCCGTTCCGAAAGCTGGGTGTCTTCGAGCTCGATGCCTTTATCCCCCCCAAGGACCGCACCGCTCTGGCGATGAGGCTCAACGGCCTGGTGGCGTCACCGTCCTTCGCCGCTTGGCGCGAGGGAAGGCCACTCGACATCGGGGCGATGTTGTTCGATGGCGGCCCGACTTCGGCGGCCGTGATCTACTTGGCACATCTTTCGGAGCCTGAGCGCCAGTTCCTCGTCACGCTCCTCCTTTCCAAATTGGTCACCTACATGCGATCGCAGCAAGGGTCCTCGGACCTGCGCCTACTCATGTACATGGATGAAGTAGCAGGGTTCGCGCCTCCCACAGCCGAGCCTCCCTCGAAGAAACCGATCATGGTTTTGGCGAAGCAAGCGCGGGCCTTCGGCTACGGGATGGTCTTGACCACCCAGAACCCGATGGACTTCGACTACAAGGTGATGTCCAACGCCGGGACATGGGCCATCGGCCGTCTGCAAACGGAGAGGGATAAGGCTCGAATTCTCGAGGCAATGCAAACGGCGGCGGGATCGATCGACGTCGATTTCCTTGATCGCCAGATCTCGGGCCTGGGAAAAAGGCAGTTCGTGCTCCACACCACCGGTGGCAAGCCCCCGCGGCTGTTCACTACCAGGTGGGCGATGTCTTATCTCGCCGGGCCGTTGAGCAAGCAGCAAGTCGACCAGCTCACCAGCGGGGGCTCGGACGAGGAGCGACCTGAGACGGCGACGACAGAGAGGGCGGAAGACGCTTCGCCTCGCCCTGCAACAACAGACGACAGTGTCCCGGTGGCTCCTGCCGTTGCCCCGGGGATTGCGGTGACCTACCTGGACGCGGCCGCTCCGTGGGCGGACCAGATCGGAGCTGTACCCGGCTCGACCAAGCTCGCTCCGGTCATCGCGGCGACGGTCCGCGTCCTATACGACGACACCAAAGCCAGCCTCAACCACACCGAGGTTTTCGAGGCGATCCTGACTGACCCGGGTGGCCCGGTCACCCCCGAGTCGGTCGTGGCGGTCGATCACGACGCCCGCGACTTCCGCTCCGAGATTCCGGATGGTGTCAGCTACAGCCTCGCCGCTCCCGCGATGGGCAAGGCCTCCTTTTGGAACGGGGTCGAGAAGGGACTCATCAACCATCTCGCCGCCAATCACAAATTGAAAATCTGGAAGAACTCCGGTCTGAAGCTGTACTCGCGAGTCGGCGAGAAGGAATCCGACTTCCGGGCCCGATGTATCACGGCCGCTGGAGAGGAGAACGACAAGGCGATATCGAGTCTTCGAGAAAAATATGGGACCCGGATTGACCGGGTGCGCGATCAGTTGGCAGCCGCGCAGAGACGAATAAGCGACCTCGAGGCCGACGTGGCCGCCCGCCGCCAGCAAGAGGTGGTATCGGGGGCGGGTGATCTCTTGGGGGCTTTGCTCGGCGGACGGAGAAGGAGCTCCATTACCCGTGCCGCCTCCCGCCGCTCACAAACCCGCCGGACGGAGGCCCGTCGCGACAGCGCCGCCGAAGCCCTGGCCGACAAGCAGGCCGATCTGGAAGCGCTCGAGGACGACCTCGCCGCCGAGATCGACGCCATCCGCACCGAGTGGGACGACAAGGCCGCCCTCATCGAGGAGCTCGAGATACCCGCCGAGAAAGTGGACGTGCAAGTCAGCGAGTTGAAGCTCGTTTGGGTCCCGAGCGACTAGAGCGGGGCCGACTGACTCCGTTCTCATCGACCGTTACCGCCTTGATCTGACGGCGTCGAGCCGCCTCCCGCAAACGGTCTTCCTGAATCGTCTTTGCCAGCCGGAAGAGTGCGTCGCCGCTGCTGTACAACACGATTTGCCTCCTATCGAATCGAATACTTACAAGGTTGAAACTATCGAAGATTCCGGACAGAATCTGTCCGCTAATTTGAGCAAGGATTAGAGGCATGGATTCGAGCGCCCGCATGTTGAGACTGCTCTCGCTTTTGCAGGCGCGACCCAACTGGACCGGGACAGAGCTGGCTGAGCGGCTCGAGGTGACAGACCGAACTTTGCGGCGGGACGTGAACCGTCTGCGCGAGCTCGGCTACCCGGTGGAGGCGTTCTCCGGGCCCGCCGGCGGTTATCACCTCGCCCCCGGCGGTTCGCTCCCACCCCTCCTCTTTGAGAATGACGAGGCAGTGGCGGTGGCCCTGGGTTTGCGTAGTGCCGCCAGTGGCGCTCTCCCCGGCTTTGAGGACGCGGCGGTGTCGGCGCTCTCGAAGATCACGCAGGTCCTCCCGCTGAAGCTGGCGAGCCAGGTGGACAATCTTGACCGGGCAACGGTGGGATTGGCCTGGCGGAGCGAAACCGGGGCTGCGGTCGATCCCTCCGCGTTGACAGTGCTGGCTCAGGCGTGCCGTATCCCCGAGCGCGTTCGCTTTCGCTACACCGACTCCGAGGGACGGGCTTCCGAACGGCATGTCGAGCCGTTCCAACTGGTTCGTACCTCGCGCCGCTGGTATCTCGTGGCCCTCGATCGCGATCGGGAGGCATGGCGCACGTTTCGGGTCGACCGCATTCAGAAGCCGGTGCGGACAGGGATGCGATTTGTCCACGGCGAAACTCCCGATGCGGCGGCTCTCGTGGCCGAGGGAGTGGCCGTGTCTGCCCACACGCTGCAGGCTCGGGTCCTCTTGCGCATTTCCTTGACCAAGGCCAAGGACCTGATCCACCCCACGATTGGAATTGTGAGCCGCGCAGAGGGCGGCGACACCCTGCTCAGGATCGGCGCCGATGATGCCAACTGGGTAGCGCGTTATCTAGCCAATTTGCCCTGCGACTTCGAGGTCCTCGAGCCGGACGAAGTCGCCACGGCGGTGCGGGAATTAGGACGCAAGCTCCTCGACCACTCGACCCTGCTCGGCCGCTCCGGCGGGAACCCTGCGGAGAAGAACCGCCGAAATGATGGCGACGCCAAAGGCTAGGACGGCACTGATCGCCGCTGTGAGCCGGAGTCCATCCGTGAAGGCGCGGCGGGCCGCTTCCAATAACGCCTCCCCACTTTGTCCCCCGAGCTGGCCCGCAATTTCGACTGCGCCGCCGAGCGTATCCAATGCCGCCCCCGCGACCTCCGGCTCAACATCCGCTGGAAGCGCCCTGCTGACGCCTGTCCGGTAGACCGCGATTCCAATACTCCCGAGTAGCGCGATACCAAGCGATCCTCCCAGCTCGGCTCCGGTTTCCGAGATGCCCGACGCCGCCCCCGCCCGCTCGGGTGGCGCGCTGCCAACGATGAGCTCGGTGGTGAGGTTGAAGACGGGCGACAGGGCGAGGGAGATCACCACCGAGGAGGCGACGATGATCGACAGCCCTTTCGAGGGAACGATCAGGGTCAGCATTCCCAAACCGATCGCGGCAATCACCAGCGAGACTCCGATCACCAACGCGGGGCGAATCCGGTGAACGAAGCGAGATGACTGCGTCGAGCCGATGATGAAACCGGCAGCCGAGGGCAAAGACCACAACCCGGCCTCCAGGGGCGAGAGATTCAAAACCAGCTGGAGATACTGGGCGACAAAGAGAAAGTAGCCGACCATCACGAAAATCGTCACGACGTTCGTCCCCAGCGAAACATTGAAGGAGCGGATCTGGAAGAGACGCACATCAATCAACGGGTCGGCGAGATGCCGCTGACGTTGGACAAACACGTACCCAACTACCAGCCCGGCAAGGATGGCGACGATCGCCAATGGCGACACTCCATCTTGAGCGATCTCTTTGAGGCCGAAGATCACCGCCAGGATGGAAATCAGCGATAGCGCTGCGCTCAAGATGTCGAGTCGGCCGGCTGCAGGGTCCCGGTATTCAGGGAGAACCTTGGGTCCCAGTACCAGCAACAGTGCCATCACCGGCAGTGCGAGCAGAAAGACCGAGCCCCACCAGTAGTGCTCCAATAAAAGGCCGCCGAGAACGGGCCCCACCGCGCTGCCGGCGGAAAAGCTGGCGATCCACCATCCGATCGCGATTGATCGCTGGCGGGGATCCGGGAACATGTTGAAGATCAAAGACAGCGTCGACGGCGCCAGAGTCGCCCCGGCAATTCCCATGACCGCCCGACTGGCGATCAGCATGCCAGCACTGGTCGAGAAGGCTGCCGCGACCGAAACGGCTCCAAAACATGCGGCCCCGATCATCAGCAGGCGTCGGCGTCCGATCCGATCACCGAGCGTCCCCATAGTGATCAATGAGCCCGCCACCAGGAATCCGTAGACATCGATGATCCAGAGCAGCTGGGCGCTCGATGGCCGAAGATCGGCACTAAGGGAGGGAACCGCCAGGTGCAGAACGGTGAGATCCATCACGTAGAGCAAGCAGGCGAGCGAAAGCACCGCCAATCCGATCCATTCGCGGCGGCCAGCAAGAGTCGGCCTTTTCTCGTTGATCTCTGCAGTCACTCGTTCCCTCGGCGGCAGAAGGTTGGTGCCCGGTTGGACAACAACCTCAGGCGGGCAGTTAGTCCTCGTCCTCGACGATGGCCACCAGCAGATCGCGCACCGAGACAATTCCTAGGAGGCTCTCGTTTTCCACCACCGGTAGATGCCGATAACCCGACTCGGCTAGCCACTGGGATGCCTCCCACACGTCAAAATCGGGCGAAAACGTGTCGGGATCCCGACTCATGAAGGATGAAACCGGAGTTGCGTCCAGGTCCGCTCCACCGGCCGCGGCTCTGACCAGGTCCCGCTCGGTGATCAGCCCGAGAAGCGTCCTCCCCTCGACCACCCCCAGCGAGCCGTGGCCGCGTTCGGTCATCGCCTTCGCTGCCTCGCGCAAAGAAGTTTGAGGCCCGCAGACTCGGGCCGAGTCCCCCACCAGATCGCGCAAGATCATCGTTTTGTGACGCTAACGAAAAAGCGCTCCCATCGGGAGCGCTTTTTATCTCCTCCCCCAGCGAACGTAGTCAGCGTTGGGGGAGGTGGCGCCGAAGGCGCCGGAGGGGGGCCTCCTCAGATCAGGTCTTGTTCCCTGATCCCGAACGATGGATGGCGAAGCCGGCAAAGAGCAAGCTTCTCCAGCTGCCGAATTCGCTCCCTGGTGAGGTTGAACTCCTCACCGATCTCCTCCAGAGTGCGCGGCACTCCGTCGTAAAAGCCGTATCGAAGAGCAAGGATGCGACCCTCCCGCAGTGGCAGTCGCTCGATAGAGCGGCGCAGCGAGTCGGCGACGTCCATCTCTTCCGTGAGCTGTACCGGGTCGGCTGCGTCTTCGTCCTCGATGAAGTCGCCCAGCTGAGCGCCATCTTCACCGACCGGTTGCTCGAGCGAAACGGTATCCGCCACGCCCAAGGCCAGCTCGACCTTGTCGACGGTTACGCCGGCCTCCTCGGCAATCTCCTCCGGGCGGGGATCGCGCCCCAGCTCAGCCTTGAGGCTGGCCTGCGCAGCCCGGACCGCAGCCAGGGTGTCGTGCAGGTGAACCGGAATGCGCACAGTTCGAGACTTGTCGGCGATGGCTCGAGTGATGGCCTGACGGATCCACCACGTGGCATATGTGGAAAACTTGAATCCCTTCCTCCAGTCGAATTTCTCGACGGCCCTGATCAAGCCGAGGTTGCCCTCCTGGATGAGGTCAAGAAAGTCGATGCCAGAGGTATTGGCGTAGCGGCGGGCGTTGGCGACGACCAAACGGAGGTTGGCAGTAAGGAAAGCATCCTTGGCCTCCCTTCCCTGTCGCTCTTTGCGTCGCAGCTCAAGCTCTTCTCGCTTGTCCTTGTAGTCGCCCCGACCGAGCCTGATTCCAGCTTCTTCGCCGGTTTCGATGCGCTGTGCGAGCTCGACCTCCTGCTCGGCGGTGAGCAGGTCGTACTCACCGATCGCAGTCAAATACTGCGAGACGAGGTCTGTGGTCAGGCGGCCTCGCTCATCGGTGAGCTTCGATTGCAAGCGCTCGCGGCGCGCCTTTTCGATTGCGCGGTCGCGGGTCGACTCAGCGGTAGTCATGTGCTCAGAATCCTCCAACGGGCGGTGGGGGCGCCCTCTTCCCTGGGTGTTCCACTATGACACAGAACCCCGAATTTGTGAACCCCCCAAATTCGAAGGGAATAGGCGGTTGCCAACGCCAACAAAAACGCCTTTAAGGGTCGACTTTATTCCGAAACCAGGCCTTCTCGACCCCCCGAATCAACACCCCGACATAGCTAGGTTGCAAAGGTGAACCGGCTCGCCCATTCGACTTCGCCTTACCTTCTCCAACACGCCGAGAACCCCGTCGAATGGTACGAATGGGGGGAAGAGGCTTTCGCCGACGCGAAGGACCGCGATGTTCCGGTGCTCCTATCTGTGGGATATTCGGCATGTCACTGGTGCCATGTCATGGCCCATGAGTCCTTTGAGGACGCCCTCACCGCCCAGGAAATGAATGCCTCATTTGTAAATATCAAAGTTGACCGTGAAGAACGACCCGATGTCGATGCCGTCTATATGGAGGCAGTCCAAGCCATGACCGGTCAGGGAGGGTGGCCGATGACGGTCTGGCTGACGCCGGAGGGTGTCCCGTTTTATGCGGGTACGTATTTCCCCAAGGACGACCGTGGCGGGATGCCTTCGTTCCGGCGAGTGATGAGGGCGATCTCAGAGGCATGGTCCGACAACCGTGAGGAGGTAGAAGCTCAAGCCAACCGTATCGGCCAGGCACTGTCCACCGACCTCTCGACTCAGGACGACCTTGCCACCCCGAGCGACGTAGAAGCCGCCTTTAAGTCCATCGCCTCAACCTTTGATAGCGGCTTCGGAGGATTCGGCGGCGCCCCCAAATTTCCTCAACAACCTCTCCTCGAATTCCTCTTGCGAATTACACCGGGCAATCCCGAGGCCGGCGAGATGTTGGCGGCGACGCTCACCTCGATGTCGAAAGGGGGCATCTATGACCAGATTGGCGGAGGCTTCGCACGGTATTCGGTCGATCGCTCATGGACGGTCCCCCATTTCGAGAAGATGCTTTACGACAACGCCCAACTCGTTCGTCTCTACATGTGGACGGGCATTGAGCTCGATCGACCAGACCTGATAGATGTCGCTCGCGAGACGATCGCCTACCTGCTTCGAGACCTCCGACACTCTGGAGGCGGCTTCTTCTCCGCCGAGGACGCCGACTCCGAAGGAGTTGAGGGAAAGTTCTACGTCTGGAGTCTGGACGAGCTCGAAGAGGTCTGTGGGGAAGATGCGCCGGCCGCGATCGACGCCTGGGGGGTAACCCGCGCCGGGAACTTCGAGGGCCAAAACATCCTCGTTCGTTCGCCCCGCTGGTCACGCTCCCCTGCCCTCGAGCGCTGCCGGCAGGCGCTGCTCGAGCGAAGATCCCACCGCATCCGACCCGGGCTCGACGACAAGGTCTTGGCCGGTTGGAACGGATTGGCGATCAGAGCCCTCGCCGAGGCCGGGGCCGCTCTCGATGAGCCCTCCTTTCTCGAGGCGGCGGCCCAGGCGGCAGACTTCGTTCTCCGCAATCTGGTGTCGGAAGGTGACCGACAAGGGCTCCTCCGCACTTGGGCCAAGGGGAGACCCGGCCAGACACCCGGGTTCCTCGAGGACTACGGCGCTCTGGGAATCGGTCTCTTGTCCCTCTACGCAGCCACCGGCGAGGTTCGCTGGTTTCGAGAGGCGGCGTGGATCATTCGTCAGATTCCGGAACGGTTCGCCGGCGATGACGGCGCGATGTTCACCTCCGAGTCCGACGAACTGATCAAACGACCGCGCGACTTCTTCGATAACCCGCTTCCCTCGGGGAACTCGCTGGCAGCCGAGGCGATGCTGATGCTCGCCCTCTACACCGGCGACGGTGAATTGCGGGATCGAGCCGAGGCCAACCTGGCGGCGGTCACACCCGTGTTGTCGAGGTACCCCAGCGGTGCCGGCCACGCGCTGGCGGTGATAGCGAGCATCCACTCCGGCACCCGGGAACTCGCCATCGTCGGATCCGATCGAGGCCCGATGGTGGATGTGTTCTGGTCGCGTTATCGACCGCACATCGTCCTAGCCCAGAGTGAGACTGCTCTCGATGAGGTGCCACTGCTGGTCGGGCGCCAGGGTGAACCGGGAGGACTCGGCTATGTATGTTCAGGGATGGTTTGCCTGGCCCCGACGAACTCGCCAGCAGCACTGAGATCTCTGCTCGACAACACCTGAGCCGCGAGCCACACATACGTGATCCAGATCAGGTCGGCTGCGAGGAGATGGAGCAGCTGAAGCCAGAGGGGGGTGCCGAGGCGGATGTTGAGCAAGCCGATCATCAACTGGGCTGCGGTCAGGCCCACCAACAAGCGCCAGGCACTGGTACTGGGAAGTGATCGACCCCGGATGGCGAACGCGGCCGCCGCGATCACCACAACCGCGAGCACCGGATGGACAATCCGGAGTTCGGTGAGAAAGTGGACGGTCGCGAGAAGGGCCGGCCCATCGGTAGGAAATAGCGTGTCGGCGAGGGCGGTCACGGCGCCGGTGGCCGAGATCGCAACCAATGCGGCGCCACCTGCCAATACCCAACGCCGAGTTGGCCCCCGCCTCCCGAGGGGCCCTCCTCCGGACAGGTGCCATATGGTCAGGGTTAAAGCAGCAAGCAGGAACAAGGTGTTGACGAGGTGGACGGGTACCGCCACCGCCCGGGCGATCGAGTCATCGCGACCCACCCACTCGTAGAGCACGATGGCGGCGCCGATCAGTGCTTCGAGCAAGATCGCTCCCACCGCCAGGGCCGCCGTCCTCCGCGCTCGATGTCCCTTGGCCGTCTGACTGCGAACCACCACTGCGACGGCTACCACGCCGGCTAGGGCGAGGCCGCTAGCGGCCCGATGAGCGAACTCGATCGCAGTCGCGCCCTGCAGCCGGGGAACAACTACTCCGGCACACGTCGGCCAGGACCTTCCACAACCGGCCCCGGAGTGAGTGGCCCGCACCAGTGCCCCGAGCAGGATGGTCAGGACATTCCAGCCAAGGACGATCCGCACCCAACGAACGAGCATTTTCAGAGGTTACGGGTCTCCCATAAGCTGGCAATCGATGCAGATTTACGAAAGCATCCTCGGGATCGTCGGCAATACCCCGTTGGTGAGGCTGAGTCGGATCCATCCCCGCGGCAACCTGGTAGCGAAGGTCGAAGCCGTCAATCCGGGCGGGTCGGTCAAAGAAAGAATCGCCGTCGAAATGATCGACCAGGCAGAGGCCAACGGCCAACTTGCACGGGGAGGGACGATCGTCGAGCCAACCTCAGGTAACACGGGTGTGGGACTCGCTCTGGTGGGAGCAGTGCGGGGATACCGGGTGATCTGCACCGTCCCTGACAAGGTTTCGAAGGAAAAGATCGACCTTTTGCGAGCGTATGGGGTCGAGGTCGTAATCACCCCTACCGAGCTATTGCCAGACCACCCCGATTCTTATTACGCGGTCGCTCGTCGACTCGCCGAAGAGATACCCGGCGCCTACCACCCCGATCAGTACTCCAATCCGAGCAATCCGCACGCCCACTACCAGTCAACCGGACCTGAGATCTGGAACCAGACCGAGGGCACGGTCGGAGCCTTCGTGGCCGGCGTGGGCACCGGTGGCACTATCTCGGGCACCGCCCGCTATCTCAAAGAGAAGAATCCGGATGTGTTGGTGGTCGGAGCCGATCCGACCGGAAGCATCTACACCGCCCCGAATTCCGAATCGGTTCATCAATACCAGGTCGAGGGCGTCGGGGAAGACTTCTATCCGAAGACGGTCGATCTTGAAATCATCGATCGCTTCATCATGGTCGATGATGCCCAATCGTTCGCGATGACTCGGCGCCTCGCCCGCGAGGAAGGACTCCTCGGAGGTGGGTCGTGCGGAATGGCCGTGGAGGCAGCGGTGCAGGTTGCTACCGAGGAACCGAGCCGCCTGGTCGTCGTGGTGATCCCTGACTCAGGACGCGGCTATCTGTCCAAGGTTTTCAACGACGAATGGATGCGGGCGCACGGGTTCGAGGGCTGATCCAACCAACGTCGTCATTCCCCCTCCCCGCCTCCGGCGGTACTCCCCCCTTCGGGGGGAGAAACGACCAGCTTTGTTCCTCCGCAGGGAAATCGCTGCGGTTTATTCGAATTCGTGACAGAATCACCTCACCAGAGAAAGGAGGTGGTCCGCATTGGGTAAAGCTTTTGGGACTCTGGAGGTGGCCGAGCGCTGAGCGGCGCTGGCCGTTAAAGCGCCGCTCTCCCGGCTAGCGGGAGCAGGTGGCGACTCCAAACTCGGACCACCGGGCTTTGGGATCTGTGAGTTCGGTCCCCTCGCAGCGGCTGTTTAGCCGAAGTGTTCCAAGGTCATGGATTATGAAGTAAGGCTTCGGGCTAACCGGGGCCTTACTTCTATTTAGGCGGTGTCGAAGTAGGTGTCCGACGAAGGCCCGGAATCGCCATCGACCGATTCCAAAGTGATCCACAGGCGGGGAAAGTCCGCCCGCCGGACTCCGACGCTGGCGTTGATCACCCCATCGCCCCGGAAAGTTCCGGCCGACACGTGACGACCGTCGACAGATGTCAGCCAGATTTCGTAGTAATGACCCGGTGGCACGGGCTCGATTCCCTCCACCTCAATTCGGAGGCGAGTCCCTTCCGCATCGTTCCACCCTGCCACGAAAGCAGAGGCGGTCGCCCCACTCCCAACTCCCTTGAGGTCGAACTCCCAGTCAGCCGGTGTGGAGACCAGGAGAAATCCGGCCATAAGTAGCGCCCCCAGGCCGGCAGTGATCGGAAGGAAGACGCGAGGGCTGATTTGACGTCGCGGCTGGCTAACCGCCGCTCGGCCCAGCGAGGCAATGCGCTCGGCTAGATCGGGAGGAGGTTCTTCCCACAACGAAGGTTCCCGCAGGGTTTCCCGAATGCGGACCAGCGCCACCTGCTCCGCCCGGCAATCCGAACACCCCCCCAGGTGGCTCTCGAGCTCGGACGATCGGTCGCCTTCCAGCATCGCCACGCGGGCTTGCTCGCAATTCATGCCGTCGCCTCGCGCAAGTGCGCCAAGAGCACCGCGAGACGGCGGTGGGCTCGATGGGCACGGCTTTTCACGGTCCCAAGCGGGATCCCGAGCTGGCGCGCCGTTTCCTCCTGGGTGAACCCGTGCAGAAACGTCAGCTTCACGACTTGGCGCTCGTCTGCTCCCAACCTGTCAATTGCTCTCCGTACCTCCCATGCCTCCCACATTCCTTCAAACGAGGGGGGCAAGGCAACGATCTCGGGCTCGTCGATCCGGTTGGCACGGTGGCGCCGCTCCTTGCGATATACGTCGACGGCAGCCCGGCGAGCGATCGCATATAGCCAGGGGGCGGGCTCTCGTGAGAGGTCGAAAGTCGAGGCTGCCCGCCAGGCCTGGATAAAAGCCTGTTGGGTGGCGTCCTCGGCCAGCATCCTGTCGCCGAGTGCTCTGTAACAAACCGTAAATACCGCCCTTCCAAATTGCTCATAGAGGGGACCGATAGCCGAAGCGTCGCCGCTGACAAGCCGGCGCATTATTCGGATCGACTCCAATTCAGGCTCCATCATGTCGACCGGACCGTCCGACTCCCCACGCGTTTCTTCCCCGGACGCACCTGCACACCCTACGCAGCTAGGGCGACGAAAGGTTCACTGAATCTGGAGCTCGTCGATGAATCCTCCGACGAAGTCAGCGATCGCTCCTCCGGTGTTGCGTAGCGCCCACCAAAGCGTGATGAACAGGAAGACCAGGACGAGAAGGGTCCCCACCATTCGCCGCCGGTAGAAGTCGCGCTCAGAGTCATCTTCGATGTACGACTTCGCCAAGAGGGGCCCCAGTCGGGGATCGAGTCTGACGGGAGCTGGCGCCGGCTGACTGGCGACCAACTCCCGAGACGAACGCACCTTGGGGGCTGGCTTAGGTCGAGACTCAAGTTCGGGTCGATCTTTGAGCCGCTGCTGGAAGTCAGAAATCAGCGCGTTAGCTCTCGTCACGACCGCCTTGGCCCGAGGTTCAAGCCATGCCTTGATGTCGAAAGCAGGTTTCTCGACCTCAATCCAGGGCTCGCTGGGTGGCGGGACGGTGGCGACGGCTCCCTCCCATTCAAGATGGCGCGGCGACTCTGCAGCCACCGGCACGTCAACCGTCCTGAGACTGGCGAGCTCAGACTCAAGACTTGCTCGGGCCCCGAGAGTGGCGGGTTCGAAGCCAGCCTTCCGAAGAAGATTGGTCTCATCGAGCCCGAGTACGGCGGCGAGGGCGGCCACCGAATCCGAGTCCGACGGCTGGGTACGCCCCTGCTCCCAAGCTCGAACGGTCGAGGGAGATCGCCCAATCAGTTGGGCTACTCGTGACTGACTGAGGCCGGCGGTTTCTCGCCCGCGACGAATCGAATCGCCAAAGGACACGGACATATGGGAAAAAGGTTACCCGCGGGCTTCTAGATCCAAACGACCAGTCAGGCGGGACGAGCCCGGTCCGCCTTTCGCTGGGCGTCGGCGACGGCGATGGCAGTGAGGTTGACGACATCAGAGACTTCGGCATCACGTTGCAGAACGTGCACCGCCTTGGAGAGCCCCGAGAGGATGGGTCCAATCACTTCGGCGTCTCCGAGCCGGTTGAGGAGCTTGTAGGAGGCGTTGGCCGCGGTCAGGTTGGGAAAAACCAGCACATTGGCCGCCCGGTCAAGCATCCCGTTCGGGCGACGGTTGCGAATGAGATCGGAAACCACCGCGGTGTCCGCTTGCATCTCACCTTCCGCGGGAATTCCGGGCCGCTCCTGCCGGAACAAGTCGACCGCCTTACGAACCCTTTCCGGTTCGGACCCGGCCGCACTGCCGAAATCGGAATAGGAGATGAAGGCGACCCGCGGCTGGCGGTTGAATTGCTCCTGGGCGGCGTCCACCGCCGCCACCGCGATCTCGACCAGTTCTTCCGAGCTGGGCTCTATGTTTACGGCGCAGTCGGTGAAGAAGTAAGGAACCCCCTTCAGCAGCACCACGTAGACCGAACTGACGATCGTCCGACCGGGCTCCATCGGGAGGACCTGCAATGCGGGACGAATCGTTTCTGGGTAGAAGGTGCTGAGGCCGCCTAGAACTGCATCGGCACTTCCATCACGCAGCATCAGGGCGGCGAACATGTTGTGACCAGTGACCGCGATGCGAGCCGCTTGCTCGGTCATCCCCCGATGGCGACGCAACTCGGTCAATGTCGCCGCATATCGCTCGAGCGTTGACGGCTGAGCCTTCGGATCTATGAGTTCGATGCCCTCGAGGTTCATCCCGAGTTCGGACGCCACGGTTTCGATTCCTTGCTGCTCGCCGAGGAGCACGGGTGACCCGATTCCCTCGTCCAGCACTCGCCGGGCCGCCCGCATGATGCGGGGGTCGTCGCCGTGGGGATAGACGACGCGCATTGGCCTCGTCCGCGCGGCGGCGGTCACCGAACTCAGCAAGCCGTACGAAGCCTGGAAACGACTACGCAACTCCTCGGAATATGCATCGATATCGACCAGTGGCAGACGCGCCAGTCCCTCATCGCTGGCCGCCTTCGCCACGGCCGGGGCCACAGTCCAAAGCACTCTCGGGTCGAAGGGCTTCGGAATCAAATAGTCCCGCCCGAATCCAAGCCGGACCACCTGATAGGCCTTGAGCACGGGATCGGGCACCTCTTGCCGCGCGAGATCGGCAAGGGCCTGCGCGGCCGCCACCTTCATGCCTTCGCTGACCCCGCGCGCCCGCACATCGAGGGCCCCCCGGAAAATGAACGGAAAGCCGAGAACGTTGTTGACCTGATTGGGAAAGTCGCTCCGCCCGGTGGCGACAATGGCGTCAGGTCGGGCTTTGCGAGCAGCGTCGTATGTGATCTCCGGATCGGGATTGGCCAGGGCAAAGATCAACGGGTTGGGGGCCATCGATCTCACCATTTCCTCGGTCACCGCGTCAGCAACGGACACACCGACAAATGCATCCGCGTCGCGGAGCGCATCAGCCAGCGACCTCGCCTTCGTCTCGCAGGCGAATTCCAACTTGATCGGGGTGAGGTCGTCTCGCTCGGTGTGAACCACTCCCCGGCTGTCGACCATCATCGTGTTGTGGGAGCGGACTCCAAGGTGTTGGAAGAAGCGAGCCGTGGCGATTCCCGCCGCCCCCGCGCCGCTGAACACCACCTTCATCTCCTCGACCGGTTTCTCCACGATCTCGGCGGCGTTGAGAAACGCCGCCCCGGCGATGATGGCGGTTCCGTGTTGGTCGTCATGAAAGACCGGGATGCTCAATCGCTTCTTCAACTCCGACTCGATGTAGAAGCAGTCGGGAGCCCTGATGTCCTCGAGGTTGATGCCCCCCACCGTCGGTTCCAGCAGTTCGCAGAAACGGATGACGTCTTCGGGGTCGACAGCATCGATCTCGAGATCGAACACGTCGATGTCGGCAAATCGCTTGAAGAGAACGGCCTTCCCCTCCATGACCGGCTTGCCGGCGAGGGGACCGATGTTGCCGAGACCCAACACCGCGGTTCCATTGGTCACCACCGCCACCAGATTTCCCCGGTTGGTGAAACGAAACGCTTCCTCGGCATCGTGGGCTATTGCCCGGCACGGTTCGGCAACGCCGGGGGTGTAGGCGAGGGAGAGGTCGCTTTGGGTCGCCGTCGGCTTCGTGGACCGGATCGCCACCTTGCCTGGACGAGGAAATTCGTGGTAGTGGAGTGCTTCGCTGAACGGGGTACGTCCGTCAACTGGAGGCGCCGACATGAGGTCGAACCCTAATCGCAGGGTTCCGAGCGTCCCCGGGAGGCCGCCCGCGCATTTGGGCTAAGGCGGCAACCTGGCAGAATTCGAGCCAGTGAGCGATCGAAACGGCGACCGGGACGGATATCGGGTGATGGCGGGCTGGCGGGTAGGCCATGCCCCGGAGGAGGCAACCACGCGTTCCGGTTTGTTGGTGCCAGCTGGAACCAAGGAAGGAAACGACGCCCTGGCGCTGGTCGATGTCCACACCGGGCAGCGATTTTGGGCCGTACCGGCGGGAGCCTGGCGGTTCATCTGGCCATCGACCGGACGGCCGGTGGTAGCGGTGCGAGAGTCCCAGATCATCGCCGAGGAGCAGTTATCGCACGTTGCCGGCGACGGCCAATATTTGTAAGGCTGCAGATCGGATGTCAGATCTGAAAGCCGGGCGAGCCGGCGATCTGAAGTCCTTTGTCTGACTCAAAATTCGCCTGCGGTATTGCCGTAGCCCTCCTAGGTTTGGAATCGAATGACAACTGACTCGTCCCGCGGAAGACAGCGCCGGCGACTCACTGCCACCGTCACCGATCTCGAAAGGCCCCGCCAGAAAGTATTCCTGGTCGGCGTGCTCTCGCGCGGGACTTCGGCGGTGGAGGCGGAGCGCTCGCTCGACGAGTTGGCTTTGCTCATCGACACTGCCGGTGGCGATCCCGTCGATTCGGAATTGGTCCGCCGAGATGTGATCGATCCCGCCCTCTTCATCGGTTCGGGTAAGGCGTCGGAGCTGGCCGACCTCACCCGGGCTACCGACATCGACACCGTCGTCTTCGACAGCCCTCTGAGTCCGGCCCAGCAACGCAACCTGCAGAAGCTGTTCGAATGCGACGTCGTCGATCGCGAGGCCGTGATCCTCGACATCTTCGCCCAGCACGCCACCAGTCGGATCGGCGCCATTCAGGTCGAGTTGGCGCTGTTGCGATACAACCTGCCGCGGCTGCGAGGCAAAGGCACGTCTCTTTCTCAGCAAGCCGGTGGTATCGGGGCTCGCCGCGGACCGGGAGAAACGAAGCTCGAGACGGACCGCCGTCGAATCGAGCGGCGCATCACTCGGCTGGAACGCGATTTGAAGGACTTCGATCGCACCCGCGAGACGCAAACGAAGGCCCGGCGGCGATCGCAGATTCCGGTGGTATCGCTGGTTGGATACACCAACGCCGGAAAATCGACCCTGCTCAACACCCTGACCGGAGCCGGTGTGTTGACAGAGGATCGCTTGTTCTCGACTCTCGACTCGACCGTGCGCAAATATGAGTTGCCCAGCGGTCGATCCATCCTCCTCTCCGACACGGTCGGCTTCGTCCGGCGGCTCCCTCATCACCTGATCGAAGCCTTCCGATCCACTCTCGATCAGGTGAAAGAGGCCGACTTGCTCCTTCATCTCGTCGACGCCTCTGATCCGGATCCCGAGCGCCAGATCGAGGCGGTGCGCACAGTTCTCTCGGAGATCGATGCCGGGCACCTGCCGGAGATCATCGTCATCAACAAAGCCGATCAGGCCGAGCCGGCGACCGTCAAGCGTCTTGCCAACTTGCACCCGAACGCGGTCATCATCTCCGCCCTTACGGGCGAAGGAATCCATAGCTTGGCCGACGTCATCGGAACCGTGCTCGATGCCGACCGCACCGTCGTCCGCCTCGAGGTCCCCTATGCCCGAGGCGACATCGTCGCCGCGGCTCACGCGGAAGGCGAGGTGGTCGCAGAGAAGCACGACGACTCGGGCACCATCATCGACGTCCGGCTCCCCCGTAGCCGCATTAAGGCCTTCGCCGAATTCCAAGTGTCCTGACGCGACTTATCGCCTATTGCCCGATTGTCGACCTCAGCTAGGTTGAAGATGGTTCGCAACCAGGGGTGGGCAAATCAAACGCTGGGTGGGGGCGCTTTGCCTCTTTGTATCTCTGTTGGTGCTCTTATTGGCGGCGCCGGTTCTCGCCGCAGATCCTGTGCCCGACGGATTCACCACTGAGGACATCACCGACGCGTTGGTGCAGCCGGTGGCCTTTGGCTTCACGCCCGGCGGACGACTCTACGTGGCCGAAAAACGCGGCACCGTCCAGGTCTTCGATTCCATCAACGATCCCACGGCGACTCAGGTGGTCAACGTATCCAACAACGTCCACGACTTCTGGGACCGGGGTCTATTGGGCTTTGCGGTTGATCCCGAGTTCGGCTCGGGAAGCGACTACATCTATCTCCTCTACACCTACGACCCGGGCAACTCGTTCGGCGATGACTGCGCCAACCCGACCCCGCCTCCGGGAGGGCCGGGCATCGGATGCGTAGTCAACGGTCAGCTCAGCCGCTTTCCCATCGACGCCGGAGGCTCGGCTGGAACGGAGCAGGTGCTTCTCACGGGCAACTGGTGTGCTCAATTCCCCAGCCACACGATCGGTGATCTCGCCTTCACAGAAGATGGTGACCTGCTGGTCACCGCCGGCGATGGGGCCAGCTTCGGCTGGGCGGATCACGGGCAGCGGGGAAACCCCTGTCGCGACCCGATGGGCGATCCC
>JAICGW010000013.1 GCA_025922945.1 Acidimicrobiia bacterium
CGTCCTCTACCGCCAGCTCATGCAAACCGAACTCCTCCCGCACCGATTCGAATTCCTCCTCGGTGGGTTCGTGGAGCCCGATCCAACAGAACGTCTCGCCGCCCTCGCATTGCTCGAGCGATTTCTCCAAAGCGAAGGGCTCGGCCCGGCGCTTGCCATCGGTGTAGAGGGCGGCGTCGACGATCACTGGCTAAAGGTAGCTCGCGGCTCTAGCGCGATCTGCTCGCGAATCCCTGATGTAGAAACAGCCTGAGGTTCTCGGTGACCTCTCGCAGTCGCTCCGGGGCAGCGATAGCCGACCGGGCGGCCGACATCGTCACGTCATGGATCAAGCGACCGGCGAGGTCGGGTGCGATCGGTCGATACGTCCCGGCCTTGACCGCATCGAGATAGAGGCCGACGAGCGATGCCGAGAGATCGGTATGTGCCATCCGAATACGGTCCTGGGCGTTGGAGCCGAGCCGGGGAACCTCCCGGTGCAGAATCAGACCCAATACCGGATCGGTGGCGACGAACTCCACGGTCAGTTCGGCCAGGCGGAGGAGGCGCTGATCGGGCGAGCCTCCGGGCGGGGTTTGCGACGTGAGGCCGGCGATCACCTCCGGCAACTCTTCTTCCACCAAGGAGGCGATGAGATCGTCTCGGTCGCGGAAGTATTCGTAGAGCGTGGTTCGCCCGATACCGGCCACTGCGGCCAGTTCGGCGAGGTCGAGGTCGGCTGTCCCGCTCTCCCGGATCAGTTCGCGAGCAGCGTCGAGGATCTGACGGCGGGTCAATGCCTTGTGCTCGGGAATCGACGAAGCCCGAATGCGTGGCATTCGCCCAGGCTACTTTTCGCCTTCTCCAAGGCCATTTCCCACCTGGAGGGTCAGCGGGCGGCTGTTCAGGTCTCAAAAACGGGAGACGATGCATAGCTATCTAGTGCCAAAATGGATCAATGACGGACAAAGGCGCCGCTGACCGCTTCTTCAATCGGGAGCTTTCCTGGCTGGAGTTCAACTCGCGGGTACTCGCCTTGGCCGAGAACGCCCAGTTGCCGGTGCTGGAAAGGGCTCGCTTTCTGGCGATTTGGGCCTCGAATCTGGACGAGTTCTTCCAGGTCAGGGTTTCGGGGCTGCAGGGCCAGGTGGCCCGGGGGACGCGGGTCCCCTCTCCCGACGGGCGCCAGCCTGCCGAGGTCTTGGCGGCGGTGAGTGAGGCGGCTCACGAGCAGTACGAAAGGGCGACCAAGGCCTTCATCACCGACGTCGCCCCCCGCCTCGCCGCCGCCGGCATTGGTTTTTCGGACTACTCCGGTCTCGACGACGAGGACCGCCAGTACATGGACGTTCAGTTCCGGGAGCGTGTCTATCCGGTTGTCACCCCCCTGGCGGTCGATCCCTCTCATCCTTTCCCCTACATCTCCAACCTCTCGCTCAACCTGGCCGTAGTCGTGCGAAACCCCGAGACCCACGTGACTCGCTTCGCCCGAGTCAAAGTGCCGCCGATCCTTCCCCGATTCGTGGTTCTTCCGGACGGCGAGCGTTTCGTTCCCCTCGAGCAAGTCATCGCCGCCCATCTCGGTGAGCTCTTTCCCGGGATGGAGATCGTCGCCCATCACACCTTCCGGGTGACTCGCAACTCTGACATCGAAATCGACCAGGAAGACGACGACGTCGGCGACCTGCTTCTCACCATCGAGAGCGAGCTGACCCGACGCCGCTTTGGAGCCGTGGCCCGGCTCGAAGTCGCCCCCGATCTTCCCGATGACATCCTCGACCTGCTGGTGCGGGAGATGGGAGCGAAGCCGGAAGACGTGTACCGGGTGGACGGGCCACTCGATCTGGGCGGGCTGGCGGCGCTGGCCAACCTCAATCACCCTGACCTGAAATACGAGCCCTACAGCCCCGTGGTTCCTGCCCGGCTGGCACCGATCGAAGGCGTTCTCCCCGACATCTTCGCCGTCATCAGAGAAGGTGACCTCTTGGTCCATCATCCCTATGACTCGTTCACCAACTCCACCGAGGCGTTTCTCCACCAGGCGGCGCGGGACCCGAAGGTGCTGGCGATCAAGCAAACGCTCTATCGCACCAGCCGCGATAGCCCGATCATGGGCTCTCTGATTCATGCCGCCAATGAGGGAAAACAGGTCGTGGTGCTGGTGGAGCTTCAAGCCCGTTTCGACGAGGAACGCAATATCGAGTGGGCGCAACGGTTGGAAGACGTGGGCGTGCATGTCGTTTACGGCGTGGCCGGCCTCAAGACCCACACCAAGATTTCGCTAGTGGTGCGCGACGAGGGCGAGGCCATTACCCGCTATGCCCACATCGGCACGGGCAACTACAACGAAACGACGGCTCGGATCTACGAGGACGTGGGACTCTTCACCACCGATCCGGGCATCGGAGCCGACCTCTCCGATCTCTTCAACTTTCTCACCGGCTACTCCCGGCAGCGAAATTATCGACGGATGGCGGTGGCGCCGGACGGGCTCCGCAGTCGACTGCTGGAACTGATCGAAGCGGAGGCAGCGGCAGGACGCGACGGGGTCATCACCATGAAGATGAACTCACTTGTCGATCCGGGAATGATCGAAGCGTTGTATGCGGCCTCGGAGGCCGGCGTCCGCATTGACCTCATCGTCCGCGGGATTTGCTGTCTCGTTCCAGGCGTCCCGGGTCTGTCATCCAATATCGCAGTACGCTCGATCGTGGGGCGCTACCTCGAACATTCCCGAATCTATCGCTTCGGCTCCCGCTCTCGCGCGAGGACCTACCTGATCGGATCCGCCGATCTAATGCCGCGCAACCTCGATCATCGGGTCGAAGCACTGGTCCCGGTTGATGATCCCAGCCTCCAATTCCGAATCGATGAGATCCTCGAGGTGCTGTTGGCCGATGACGAATTGGCTTGGTCTCTCAATCCCGACGGGGGATGGGTACGGGTACCAGACGAGCTCGGAATCAACTCCCACGCCACGCTGCAGGGTCTCGCTCACGCCCGGTCCAAGGCCTTGGTCTAACCCGCCATCAAAGGTTTCCCTGCCGTTTACCCGGCGATAACCGCGCGGAAAGGATGGCCTCTTAGGTTGGGGAGCCATGACCAGAAACCGAATGTATCGATTAGGCGCGCTGGGAGTAGCGTGCTTCCTCCTCGTGGCCGCTTGCGGCGGCGGGAACACAGATGGGGAAACCCCGTCTGGAGGTGGTGACGCAGGACTTGCCGGAACCATCGTCATCGACGGCTCCAGCACCGTCACTCCGCTCATGACGATCGCCGCAGAGGACTTCCAGCTCGCGAATCCGGACGTGCGGGTCACGGTGGCGACCTCAGGGACCGGTGGTGGCTTCGAGAAGTTTTGCGTGGGGGAAACGGACGTGTCCATGGCTTCGCGACCGATATCTGATGACGAGTCCTCAGCCTGTGCCGAAAATGGCATCGAACCCGTCGAGTTCATCGTGGCTAATGACGCGCTCTCAGTGGTCGTGAATCCCGGCAACGACTGGAGCTCATGTCTAACGGTCGATCAACTGAACACAATGTGGGCTCCCGAGAGCGAAGGCACCATAGATAACTGGAACCAGATCGACCCTTCGTTCCCCGATCAACCCCTGCAACTCTTCGGCGCCGGCTCGGATTCGGGAACGTTTGACTATTTCACAGCCGAGATCAACGGCGAAGAAGGAGCGATCCGGACCGATTACAACCCTTCAGAGGACGACAACGTGACGATCGTCGGAGTCGAGGGCGACGTCGGGGGGTTGGGCTTCTTGGGCCTGTCGTACGTCCTCGAAAATGAAGGTCGAATCTCGGCGGTGGAAGTTGACGGCGGTAGTGGATGTGTGGCGCCGTCAGCTGAGTCAGTTATCGATGGTTCCTACACCCCACTGGGTCGTCCGCTGTTCGTCTACTTCAAGGCGGAATCGCTGGAGCGGCCCGAGGTCGGGGCTTTCGCGCAGTACTACGCCGACAACCAGGAATCGATCACTGAGACTGCGCTGTTCATCCCTCTCTCCGAGGAGCAAGCGGCGACTCAGCAGCAAACACTTGACTCGATCACGGGCGCCTAACCGAACATAGGATCCCTCCGTGGTGACCACTTTAGGTACGGTGGGAACGCCGGTAAGCCTCCGGGCCACCGGCGCCACCCGCCGCCGCCTGTATGTGCAGGCCATTGTCAAGTCGATTTTCGGACTGCTTGCCTTCCTCACCGTTGGGGTCACAGTGCTGATCGTGATTTCCCTTCTGGTGCCAGCCCTTCGGTTCTTCTCAGAGGTTTCGCTTGCCGAGTTCTTCGGCACTACCACTTGGGCCCCACTCTTCACGCCTCCCCGTTTCGGGATCTGGCCGATCTTGACGGGTACCGCCTGGACGACAGGAATCGCGCTGCTCGTAGCGATTCCCCTCGGTCTCGGGGTCGCGGTCTACTTGAGTGAATACGCCCATCGCCGGGTCCGGTCGGTGGTAAAGCCTTTCCTCGAGATTCTGGCGGGAATTCCCACGGTGGTCCTCGGCTTTTTCGGTCTCTTCCTCGTCAACCCCGAGGTTGTACGGCGGTTCTGGCCGATCGGGGACGTGAGCACCTTTTCTGGTATGGGCGCTGGCCTTGTTGTCGGGATCCTGATCCTCCCGACGGTGGCTTCGCTGGCCGAGGACGCGATGAACGCGGTGCCCCGAGGTCTGCGCGAGGGCGGTTTCGCGCTAGGAAGCACCCGGCGCGAGGTTGCAACCAATGTCGTCTTTCCCGCCGCGCTATCGGGGATCGTTGCGGCGATCGTGCTCGCTGCCTCCCGTGCGGTCGGCGAGACGACCATTGTTCTGCTGGTTGCAGGCAGCCGTCCCACGCTCACCTGGAACCCTGGCGAGCAGATGCAATCGATGGCGAGCTTCATTGGCTTCGCTGGGATCGGCGATCAACCCACCGGTAGCACCGGCTACCTGACCATCTTCGCGGTTGGCCTGGTGCTTTTTGTCATCACGTTTGTTCTGAACATCATCAGCATCCGCATCGTGCGCCGTTTCCGCGAGGTCTACGAGTGACTCCGCCGAGTACCGAGGTGGCCGCGCTTGAGGTTGATCTCCACACCCCTACCTCAAAGCGTCGGAAAGTTGTCGACGCATTGTTCAAGCTTTTCCTGTGGGTCTCGCTGGGGACCGCACTGGGCACCCTGATCACGATCCTGGTTGATCTGATCACCGAAGGATCGACCCGCCTCAACCCGACCCTGGTTACGAACATGCCCTCGGCTCGTCCCGAGCGGGCTGGGATCCAGTCGGCCATTTTCGGTTCGTTGTGGGTGGTGGGGACGACGGCCCTTATCTCGATCCCGACCGGAGTAGGCGCCGCCATATATCTCGAGGAGTTTGCTCGGAAGAATCGCTGGTACAACCGACTGATCGAACTTAACATCCAGAACCTGGCCTCGGTTCCTTCGGTGGTGTACGGCATTCTCGGCCTGGCATTCATCGCCCGAGGGTTCCTCTCTTTTGGCTTCACGGTCTTGACGGCGGCGTTGATCTTGACTCTGGTCGTGCTGCCGACGGTCGTCATCGCTTCCCGCGAGGCTTTGCGAGCGGTGCCCAACTCCCTCCGTCAGGGCAGCCTGGCGCTGGGAGCCACCGAGTGGGAAACGGTCTACCGCCAGGTGCTCCCGGCAGCCGTCCCGGGCATCGCCACCGGAACCATTCTGTCGACCTCGCGGGCATTGGGTGAGTCCGCCCCGCTGCTGTTAGTCGGTGCCTTGACCTTCGTGACATTCAACCCGGAGGGATTTGACAGCCCCTACACCGTGCTCCCGCTGGCGATCTTTCGCTTCATCAGTGATGCCCGGCCAGAGTTCCGTCCACTGGCGGCCGCTTCCGGACTTGTCCTCCTGTTGATCCTGTTGGGGATGAACTCGTTTGCGATTTTCTTGCGAAATCGTTATGAGAGGAAGCTGAGATGACAGGGGCCAGCGACCGGATCACTGCCAGCGAGAGCGGCTCCGACCCGTTGACCGCCAAACAACATGCAGCGCGGCCCACTGGCTTTCGGGTTGAGGTCACTCAGAGCGAGGATCACGAACTCATGGAGAAAGCTCCGATTGTTTTCGACGTGAAGAAGCTCAATGTCTTTTACAACGATTTCCAAGCAGTGCGAGACGTCGACATCCCGGTGAGACAGCATGAGATCACGGCGCTTATCGGTCCCTCCGGATGCGGAAAATCGACGGTGTTGCGCTGCTTCAATCGGATGAATGACCTCATTGAAGGAGCCCGGGTGGAGGGGTCCGTGCAATACCACGGGATAGATATCTATGCCGATGATGTTGATCCGGTGGTGGTGCGAAGAAGGATCGGCATGGTATTTCAGAAACCGAACCCGTTCCCAAAATCCATCTACGACAACGTTGCCTTCGGTCCTCGAGTGGGTGGCTTCAAGGGAAACCTCGACGACCTTGTCGAGCATTCTTTGCGGCGAGCGGCGCTGTGGGACGAGGTCAAGGACAAACTTGATGAATCGGGAATGGCCTTGTCTGGAGGCCAGCAACAGCGTCTTTGTATTGCCCGCGCCATTGCCATCAGCCCAGAAGTGGTTTTGATGGACGAGCCTTGTTCGGCCTTGGACCCCATCGCAACCCTCAGGATCGAGGAGCTGATGACTGAGCTTTCGAATGACTACACGATCGTGATTGTGACGCACAACATGCAGCAGGCGGCCCGGGTTTCTGATCGGACAGCCTTCTTCTCGGTCAACGTGGGCCCCGAAGGACAGCGCACGGGATACCTGGTGGAGTTCAACGACACTGAGCGCCTTTTCACTGCCCCCCGCGAGAAAGACACCGAGGATTACATCACCGGGAGATTCGGATGACCGAGATTCGCAGTCGGTTCCACAAGGAATTGGCCGATCTGGAGGAAACCCTGCTCACGGTGGCAGATCAGGCCGAACAGATGGTGGCGCTGGCGGTCGATGCCGTTTGCGTTCCGGACATGGACAAGGCAGCCCGGGTGATGGCCCTCGATCAGCGGGTCGACAAGACCTATCTCGACGTTCACAACCGGTGGATGGCGGTGATGGCGTTGCAACAGCCGATCGCCGGCGATCTGCGGATGATGTCCGTGCTGTTGCACCTCAACACCACCCTGGAGCGGATGGGTGACCAATGCGTAAATATCGCCAAGCTCGCCCAGGTGACGTTTGGTCTTCCTCGCTCGGAACGAATCGTGGCCCAGATTCGGGAGATGGGAGACCTGGTGCGGCCCATGATCCGCACCGGGGTCGAAGCCTTGGTCCGCCGTGATCTGGAACAAGCTCGCCTGCTTCCCGCCATGGACGAGCCGGTCGACTACCTCAACCGCAATATGTACAAAGAGGTGGTCGATTGTGGGCCGGACCCGGCGGTGCTCGAGTGGGCCACGAGGATGATGATGGTGAGCCGGGCTCTCGAGCGGATCGGCGACCAGGTGGTGGACATCGCCGAACAGACCGCCTTTCTCCTCACCGGCGAGATGGTTGAGTTCAATGAAGAGGCCATTCCGGGCAGAACTGAAGATGGAGACTGAAGCTTCTCCGACAGTGTTGGTGGTCGAGGATGAGACAGCGATCACAGATGCGCTGAAGTACGCCTTCGAGCTGGAGGGGTTTGGTTTCGAGTCCGCCTCCACCGGCCGAGCCGGGCTTGAGGCTGCGCGTCGCCTCCATCCTTCAGTGGTTGTGCTCGATGTGATGTTGCCGGTCATGTCGGGTCTCGACGTCTGCCGACAACTTCGCTCGGAATCCGACGTTCCGATCATCATGCTTACAGCTCGCGGAGCCGAAGCCGACAAGGTGGCGGGCCTCGAACTCGGAGCCGATGATTACTTGACCAAGCCCTTTTCGATCAGGGAGCTGGTAGCCCGGGTGCGGGCGCAGTTGCGACGCTCCGCACGGGCCGGAAGTCTCGCCAACACGGCAGAGGTGTTGCGAGGCGGAGAAATCGAGCTTGACGTCGATTCTCACGAGGTCCGGCTCGGCGGTTTACTGGTGGATCTGCGCCCGAAGGAATTCGACCTGCTCGAATCGCTCATGCGCCGCCGGGGCCGGCTCGCCACTCGTGAGACCCTGATCGATGAAGTGTGGGGACCCGATCATTTCGGAGCAACCAAGACCCTCGACGTTCATATCAAAAGGTTGCGGCAGAAGCTCGAGCCAGACACTCGACAGCCCCGACACATCCTGACGGTGCGCGGTCTCGGCTACAAGTTCGTCGACTAGTCGCCGTGCGCAAGGTCAAGCGGCTCGAACAAGAGATGTCGGAGCTGCGAGCTGAACTCGACCGCCGTGCCGAGGAAGGCGGGGCACAGGCTTCGTTGCTGGGCCAGGTCCTCGCCACGGTTCGTCAGGGAATCATCGTTGTCGACCCTGACGACTCAATCCCCTATTTCAATCCGGCTGCTGCCACCCTCATCCGGCCTGGCATCTCGCTCGGCCAGCTTTCACCCCACCCGCTCCAGAGCTTGGTGCGGAGGGCCCGCGCGCAAGGCGACCCTATCGAGGGGACGCTCGAACTCGACCGTCCCCACCGGCTGCTGACCGCGGTTGCAACTCCCATTGAGGCTGGCGGCCGGGTACTCGTGGTCGTGGTCGATGTCACCGAGGCCAGACGCATCGAGGCGATACGGCGCGACTTCGTGGCGGCCGCCTCTCATGAACTCAAAACCCCGGTGGCGTCGATGGTGGCGTCGGCCGAAACCCTGCAACTCGCATTAGCGCGCGACCCCGCCCGGGCAGCACCGTTCGCCGAGCAGGTAGAGCGATCAGCTCGTCAGCTCGCTCGTTTGGTTGCCGATCTCCTCGACCTCTCCCGCCTCGAGGCCACACCTGAGGCAGATGAAGAAGTGGCACTCGACCAGCTCGTGAAACAAGAGGTGGAAGCCTTCCGGGATCGCGCCCTGGAAGCAGAAGTGGAGTTGTCGGTGCAGATGATCCCGGTGGTCGTCCGCGGCTCCAGGTCCGACCTGGGTTTGGCCCTGCGGAACCTCATGGACAACGCCCTACGTCATACGCCGGCCGGTGGCGAGATCAGGATCGTTGTCGACCGCTCGCCCGAAGGCGCAGTCCTCCACGTGATCGATAGCGGCGAGGGCATCGGCAGCCGCGAGCTCCCGCGAATCTTTGAGCGCTTCTACCGCGTCGACTCGGCTCGCTCTCGTGCTACCGGCGGGACCGGCCTCGGGCTAGCCATCGTTCGACATGTGGCTGAGTCCCACGGCGGCCGAGTGGGCGTGAGCAGCTCACTCGGACAGGGATCGACTTTCTCAATCAATCTCCCGACAACACCCGACCGTCACCCTTCCTGACCGCGGGTTTGCCCGTAGTTCGCTCGGGGGTATTCGGACAGTGAAGGAGGTGTTCATGCCGGACAAGCGGCCCAGCGTCAAGAACGAAGACCAGTACGAGGCGCTCAAGGAAAAGGGGATGTCGAAAGAGCGGGCGGCGAAGATTGCCAACTCGCCCGGCGCTTCCAAGAAGGGTGGGAAGCGCTCCCACCAGGGGTCCAGCAGAAGCTCTTCTAAACAAGGGGGAACGACCGAGCAGAAGAAGGCGGCCGGCCGCAAGGGAGGCAGAGCAACAGCTAAGAAGAGCTGATCCTCAGTCCCAGACAAAGATTGGCCGTCCAGCTGTGGCGGCTGGCCGATCTCGAACAAGCCAGTTTTCGAGGGCGGTCATTTAGGGCCCGCGCTTATCGACGGGCGGTTTGGTCTCTCGATCACCTCAGTCCCGAACTCCGGGAATCGTCCGCAGAGATGTTGGCGGTCCGAGGGATTGGGGCTGCCATCGCCGGGCTGATCGCAGAGTTCCGCGCCAACGGCGATCTCGGGGCCGTAACCGCCCGTGAACAACGACTCCCTTATCAGGCATGGGCCCTTTCCCGGTTGCCGCGCATGACCCCCAACCGCCTCCACACTCTCAAGGCCGATCTGAAAGTAGAGACCATCGCCGACCTGCGGCGGGCGATCATCGAGGGAGCGGCCCAGGCAGTTCGCGGGGTGGGTCCGCAGACCGCCGCCTATTGGCTGCGGACGATCGACGAACAGCGGGACGGGGTGCCGATTTACCTGGCCGTCGCCCTCGCCCAGCAGTTGGTATCGCACATCGAGGAGCACGTACCCGGGGCGCGGGCAAGGGTCGCCGGGGCTATCGCCCGCCTCGACGAGTGGATCGAGGAGATCGAACTCGCGGTGAGCGGAGGGAAGGAGGTGAGTGAATTCCTGATGTCGTCAGCAGCAGTTGCCGCCCTGCCGGTCCCGGTGAAAGTCACGCGTGACTCGCCTCAGGTGCCGGCTGGACTTGTCCTTCCAGAGGAGCTACGCGGCGATCTTCATGTCCATTCCGACTGGTCGCCGGACGGACGCCAGTCACTGGCCCAGGTCGTCGCCATCGCTGCGTCCCGCGGCTATGAGTACATCGGGATAACAGATCACGCCGTCGGGCTTCGCTTCGGCGGCCTCGACGCCGAGCGCTTGCAGGCCCAGCGGACTGAAATCGAGAAGCTCGGGGAGCAGCACCCCGAGATCTCCATCCTCCACGGGGCCGAGCTCAATATTGCTCGCGACGGGACGGTCGACTTCGATCAAGAATTGCTCTCGTGGCTCGACTACACGGTGGCGGGGCTTCACTCGTTCTTGAGTCTGGAACGGGATGAGCAGACTGCCCGAGTCCTGGCGGCGATCGCCAACCCCGAGGTCGACATCATCGCCCACCTCACCGGTCGCCGAATCGGCATTCGGCCTCCGATCGACGTGGATCTTTCAGCCATATTCGCGGCCGCCGCCGATCACGAGACCATTCTCGAAGTCAACGGTCATCTCGACCGACTCGACCTCTCCGCTGACCTCATCAAGATCGCCAGCGCGTACGGCATCGAGTTCGTGGCCGATAGCGACTCCCACCGTCCGGCTGAGTTCGCCAACGTCGGGAACGCCTGTGTTCTCCTTCAGCGAGCCGGAGTGGCTTCGGAGTCGGTGGTCAATACCTGGAGCTTGGAAGCGCTTAGGACGAGGCTTTAGCTTTCGTCTTGCCCTTCTTCATCTCCCCCCGAGCTTGCTTGGCGCGATCGGCCCCGATGGCGGTCTTCACCTGCTTCTGCTCTTCGGGCGGAGGCAGAACAGCCATCATCCCCAATGACTCGAACCAAAGCTCTCGGGCCCACCCCATCGTGTGATAGAGGTGATGGTCCTCTTCCTCTTCCACCTCTTCGTAGGCCGCCATGAGCACCTTGGCCCTGGTCCCCTTGTCCTCCTTGGCGATCTCCCCGATCAGTTCCCAGTTGGCATGGTCCTTGGTCTCCGCATCGACCACCGCCTCGGCGGCCACCAATTGGGCGGCGGCCATGTCCCCACTCGCCAGGGCCATTTCCATTGACTTGACCAGAGCTTCTCCCTTGGCGCGAACGATCTCGCGTCCGGGGGTCTCGGTATCAGTGTTCAGGCCTAGCTCGTCGAAGACACCGGTGACGATGCGAACGTGGTTCTCGGTTTCGTCGAGATACTTTTGCCACTCCTCTTTCAAATCCTCGTTCACCGCACAACGAATCGCAGTTCGATAAACCTGGACTCCCCCCAGCTCTGTCTCCAATGCCTGATAGAGCAATTCTTCGATCTGGGCGTCTTTCATCGTGATCCTCCTCTAGGAAACTCCTGCGCCCGATTTACCCAGAACCCACCTGGATCAAACAGAGCCGGTAGAACTTGCTATCACTGGGTAACGATGCGCGCATGACGAGGTTGAAGAAGACCCCTCTTGAGCTCAGGCCCGCCCCGGAGCTGGATCCGGTCGAGGAGGCCTCGAAGGAGTCGTTCCCGGCGTCCGACCCCCCACCTTGGACCTTGGGCCCTCGTCGGCGCCGGCGGGACAGATCTAAGGGAGAACGCGAAGAAGGGTCCGCTCGGCCCGTGACATGAGCCGGCTGCCGCGGGTGCCCCGCCAGGCCTCGAGCAGTTTTCCCGAGGTGAATGCTTTTGGGATCTGGGGATGAATGTAGGAGGCTCGGCAAACGGCGCGGGTGTTGCCGAGCGCATCTGCTGCCGAATCGACGGCTTCGAGGATCGCCGTTTCGTCTGATTCACCGTCGGGAGCTCCGATCTCGCCGAGATAATTGGTAGCGAGCGCCGATGCTCCCCACGTCCGAAAGTCCTTGGCGGTGTAGTCCTCACCGCTCGTCGTTCGCAGGTAGTGGTTGATCTCGTCTGAGGTGACGTTGGCCGGGCTGCCGTTGTCTGAGTACGAGAACAACTTCTGGCCCGAGAGTTCCTGGCACTGCGAGACCAGGTTGGCGAGATTGCGGCTTTTGAGCGCCACTTCTTGCGCGACTCCTCCCTTGGACTCGAACGACAGGGTGATCGAGTCGCCTGCCACCTCGGCATGCTTCGTCTCGAGAGTGGTCAGCCCGAAGGACCCGTTCTCGGCCTCGTAACGCTTGTTTCCCACCCGGATCAAGCTCTGGTCGAGTACCGCCACCGCCAGGGCCAGCACTTTCTGGTGGGGAAGCCCCCTCAGGCGAAGGTCGGCTTCCACCTGCTTGCGAAGTTGGGGCAGGGCGAGGCCAAAGGGCTTCAGCCGTTCGAACTTGGCCTCGTCACGAATCTTTTCCCATTCTGGGTGATACACGTACTGCTTGCGCCCGGCGGCGTCGCGGCCGGTCGCCTGTATGTGTCCGTCGTCGGTCTCGCAGATCCAGACCTCGGTCCACGCCGGCGGAATGACGAGCGACTTGATCCTCTCCCGCGCCGTCTTGCCGACCGCGCGGCCTGAGTCGTGCGCATAGGAGAAGCCCTGACCTCGTTTTCGGCGACGAATCCCTTGTTCTTCGTCGGTGGAGTATCGGAGGCGAGCTCGCTCGACGAGTGAGAGCGAGTCAATCATTCCGCCTCGTCTCCTACCCGAGGGCGGCGGCCGCGAAACGTTGCCGGCGCCGCGCTAGGGGGCGCGGCGGGAGGTCTCCCACAGGTCAATGCCGAGGTCGACGGCGTGACGGTCGATCTCCTTCAGTTCGGCTTTGGTGAACTCCAGGTTGCGGACTGCCCCCAAGTTGTCGTCGAGCTGGGCCACAGTGCTCGCTCCGATCAACGCTGATGTCACCCTCTCATCTCGCAGGGACCAGGCGATCGCCATTTGCGCCAGCGACTGACCCCGCGCCTGGGCGAGATTATTGAGTGCCTTGACCCGGGCGATCGTCTCGTCGGTCAGCCACTTGGCGTCGAAGCTCCCCCCCAGCTGCGCCCGCGAATCGGCCGGCCGCTCTCCCAGGTAACGACTCGTGGCCAGACCCTGGGCCAGGACCGAGAACGCGATGCATCCGACACCCTCGTCCTCCAAGGTGTCGAGGAGCTCGTCCTCGATCCAGCGATTGAACAACGAGTAGGACGGCTGATGGATCAGCAGAGGAACCCCCATCTGTCGAAGAAGTCCGGCCGCCTCCCGGGTCTTGCGTGGGGAGTAAGAAGAGACGCCGGCGTAAAGGGCTTTCCCTTGGTGGACCACGTCGGCCAGGGCACCCATGGTCTCCTCAAGGGGCGTGTCGGGGTCATAGCGATGCGAATAGAAGATGTCGACGTACTCGAGGCCCATTCGGCGGAGACTCTGATCCAGGCTGGCAATCAGATACTTGCGGGAACCGCCGATTCCATGCGGACCCGGCCACATGTCGTAGCCGGCCTTGGTCGAAATCAAAAGCTCGTCCCGATGGTTTCGTAACCCATCCTGGAGAACCCGCCCGAAGACCTCCTCGGCGTGCCCGTAGGGAGGTCCGTAATTGTTGGCCAGATCGAAGTGGAATATGCCGGCGTCGAAGGCGTGGAGGATCATCTCCCGGGCGCCCTCATATGGCCGCTCGCTGCCGAAGTTCTGCCACAAGCCGAGGGTGATCGCCGGCAGCATCACCCCGCTCCGGCCGCAACGCCGCTGGGGTATTCGCTCGTAGCGCTCGGTCGAGCCGATCAAGACGGTCCCTCCATGACACCGAATCTATTCGGACGACGGCTGGATGCGTTTCTCGCGATGGCGATACCATTGATGCCATGGAGGCGGCGGAGGTTTCTCGCCTGATCTACCGGCGGTTGGTCGACCTATCCCCGGGCCCACCACCTGCACTTCGACTCTGGACCGGCGAGCGAATCGGCCCCGCGGGCGCGGCGGCAACCTTGGTGCTCAACCACCCTGGCGCTTGGCGGGCCCTGCTCGTTCCTCCGGACAACCTCACCGCTGCTGAGGCCTACCTCTACGACGATGTCGACGTCGAGGGGGACATGGTGGCCCTGATGAAGTTCCTGGGAAGCCTCGAGGGCATTTACCGGCGCTGGATACAGCTGGCGAGATTGATGGGGCTGGCGCGGCGGCTGCCCTCGGAGCTGCGCCGGAATCATCCGCTCCGTCCAACTATGGGCGCGGCGGGGCTCCACAGCTTGGGACGCGATGAGCAGGCGGTGACCTTCCATTACGACACCGGGAACGAATTCTTCGAACTCTTCCTCGATCCGCTGATGGTTTATTCGTGCGGCCACTTCCTTGACCCCAGCGAATCCCTGGCGGTTGCCCAGGAACGAAAGCTCGACCTCATTTGTCGCAAGCTCGACCTCGGGCCCGGTCAACGCTTCCTCGATGTCGGATGTGGATGGGGCGGTCTCGTGATCCATGCCGCCTCCCGGTATGGGGTCCAGGCCACCGGTGTCACATTGAGCGAGCCTCAGGCTTTGGTAGCCGAACTCCGGGCGAAGGAAGCTGGGGTCGAGGACTTGGTGACCATCGTTCGTGGCGATTACCGCACCCTCGACGGAACCTACGACGCCATCGCCTCGGTGGGAATGTTCGAACATGTCGGTCGGGCGCGGCTGCCGGAGTACTTCGACATACTCTCCCGGCGGCTCGTTCCCGGCGGTCAGTTGCTCAACCACGGGATCGTCACCCGGCGACGCGGGTTCTCGCTTCGCCGCCCGACTTTCATCAGCACCTACGTGTTCCCCGATTCACAGCTGGTGCCAGTGGAAGACGTGACCGGTGCCGCCGAACGGGCCGGGTTCGAATTGCGCGACGCCGAATCGCTCCGGGCTTCCTATGCCCTGACTCTCCGTCACTGGGTGGCCAACCTCGAAGCCAACGCCGCCGCGGCCATCGATCTGGTGGGTGAGCAGACCTATCGGATCTGGCGGCTCTACATGGCGGGTTCAGCAGCGGCCTTTGAGCGCGCCCATATCTCGATTTTCCAACTTCTTCTCTGCGATCCGGCCCGTCCTTGGTCGTTCGGCCGGCGACGACTGCTGGCCCCGGACGATCTCTGAGTTTTTTTAGCCAATTACCCTTGGCCCGGTTGCTCCAGGCGACCAGCCGCGGAGCAACCTCAATCTAAAAAATGGAGGAACTTGACATGAAACCTGCCAGCAAGCTCTGGCTTGTAGTGCTCGTTCTGGCGCTCGTAGCCGCGGCATGCGGAGGCGGAACCAGCGGAACTACGGCTGCACCTGTTGACACGACCGGTGCCGGCGCCGGTACCACCGCCGCGGCTACCGGAGAGCTCCCGGATCTGGGGGGCCAGACCATCACGGTCGCCGTCGAGAATGCCTATCTCCCTTTTAACTACATCGACCCCAGTACGGGCGAGCCGGCCGGCTGGGACTATGACGCCTTGGGCGAGATCTGCAGTCGCCTGAATTGCACACCTGAGTTCGAAGCGACCGGCTGGGAGGGAATGATCATTGCTGTGTCGGAGGGTCAATTCGATCTGGCGGCCGACGGGATCACAATCACGGAAGAGCGCGCCCAGCAAGTTGATTTTTCTGATGGCTACATCTCGGTCGAGCAGCGTCTACTAACTCGTCTCGACGAGGACCGATTCGCCACGTTGGAGGAGTTTGAAGCGGGCGATTTTGTCGTGGGGACTCAGACCGGCACGACCAACTTTGAAACGGCCAGCGCCGCATATGGCGAAGATCGGGTCGTTGCGTTCTCTGACTTTCCGCTCGCCATCCAGGCATTGATCGCCGGAGACGTCGATGCCGTGATCATCGACGACACGGCTGGTGTCGGTTACCAGGGTGAAAACGCCGACCAGCTGAAGCTCCTTGACGGGTCGCTTGCCTCCGATGAACTTGGGTTCGTCTTCCCAAAGGGCTCGGATCTCGTCGCTCCATTCAACGCCGCCCTTGCCTCGATGGAGGAGGACGGGACGTTGGATGCGTTAGCAGACAAGTTCTTCTCCGACGCCTTTACCGTGACCTACGACGACTTGGAATAGGTTTCCCGTCAGATCAAGCATGAGAACGCCGGGCTCCTGCCCGGCGTTCTCTGTTTGAATGCTCGAGCCATGTCTGTGCCCAGCCAGCAAGACAAGCGGATTCCCGTCATGGGGAGTGAAGCAATTGCCGATCATCCGCACGCCGAGACCGTGTTTCGGATCGAGAAGGGGCGGTTTCCTTACTGGTTAGTCCTGTTGGTGCTGATTCTCGGGTACATGGGCTACTTGACGTTCTTTTCGCCTCGCTTCGCCGGAGCTCGAGGTGCAATCGTCCCCGGACTGTTCATCACGATTCGGGCCACCCTCATTGCCTTTGCGATGGCCGTAGTCATTGGATTGATCACCGGGCTTGGTCGTGTCTCCAGCAATACCGTCTTTCGAACTCTTGCCACGACCTACATCGAGTTCATACGTGGCGTGCCGATGCTGGTTCTCATTTTCACGGTCGCCCTTGTCATCGTCCCGTTGGTATCTGAAGCCGTCGGGATGCCTAACCGACTACCGCAGGAGGCGCGGGCGATCGTCGCTTTGGCCTTGATTTATGGGGGGTATATCGCCGAGGTGTTTCGGGCGGGCGTCGAGTCAGTGCATCCCGGGCAAATGGAGGCCAGCCGTTCACTGGGAATGACCAAGGTCGCTTCCATGCGATATGTGGTGCTGCCTCAGGCAGTTCGAAACGTATTGCCTGCCTTGGGAAACGACTTCATCTCGATGTTGAAAGACTCCTCGCTGCTTTCGGTTCTCGGCGTGACCGAGATCACTCAAGAGGCGAGGCTCTTCTCCAACAGCACTTTCCAGTTTCGAGAAGGATTTCTTGTGCTCACTTTCCTTTACCTGAGTATGACCCTGGTTCTTTCTCTGGTCGTGGGTTGGCTCGGTCGAAGGCTCGAACGTGGTTGACGAACTCACACGGGATGAAGATCGGATCGTTGTCGATCATCTTCATAAATACTTTGGCTCGGTTAAGGCGGTGAACGACGTGACGATGCGCGTCAAAGTCGGTGAGGTAATGGTGATCGTCGGCCCGTCCGGCTCCGGCAAATCAACGCTGCTGCGCTGTCTAAACCACCTTGAGATACCCACCAAGGGAGCGGTTTATCTAGATGGTGTTCACCTTGAAAGCCCTTCTACGGACATCAACCAGGTGCGTCGTGAGGTGGGAATGGTCTTTCAGCAGTTCAACCTCTTTCCCCACCTGACGGTTCTCGACAACCTCACCCTGGCTCAGCGCAAGGTACGAGGTCGGTCGCGAGAGGAGGCGGAAGAGGTTGCTCACCAGCAGTTGCGACGCGTTGGTATACCCGAAAAAGCCGGTATGAAGCCGAGCCAGCTTTCGGGCGGCCAACAGCAACGAGTGGCGATCGCTCGTTCGCTTTCGATGAATCCCAAGGTCATGCTTTTTGATGAGCCCACTTCCGCTCTCGATCCGGAGATGATCAAGGAAGTGCTCGATGTCATGCTTGAGCTCGCCTCCTCAGGTATGACGATGGTCGTGGTCAGCCATGAAATGGGGTTCGCCCGTCAGGTGGGCTCACACCTGGTGATGATGGATGAAGGCAGAGTGGTCGAGGAGGGATCGGCTGCCGAAATCTTTGCCAACCCGCAGAACCAGAGGACCAGGGACTTCTTCTCGAAAATCCTTTGAGACATCAGGTCTCAGACCTCAGACATCGGACGTCAGCCTGCAACATTCGAAATCTGGAGTCTGAAATCTGAAGCCTTATATCTCCTAGGCTTTCATCCGTGACGCTGCTCGAGGGGGTGGATTCCCCCGCCGACCTCCGCCGTTTGTCCGATGACGAGCTAACCCAACTCTGCGAGGAAATCCGGCAGTTTCTGGTAGATCAGATCGCCCGCACCGGGGGCCACCTCAGCCCCAATCTCGGCGTGGTCGAACTCACCCTCGCCTTGCATCGGGCCTTCGACAGCCCTCGCGATCGGATCATCTGGGACGTCGGACATCAGGCGTACGTCCACAAGCTGATCACGGGACGGCGCGACGACTTCCCGACCCTTCGCCGATTTGGCGGGCTCTCGGGTTACCCGAGCCGCGAGGAGAGTCCCCACGATTTCGTCGAGAACAGCCATGCCTCGACGGCGCTTTCCTATGCCCTGGGCCATGCTCTCACCAATCCCGATTACTGGACGGTGGCAGTGGTGGGCGACGGTGCCCTCACCGGCGGGATGGCATATGAGGCGTTGAACCACATTTCCGTGAGTCGTCCTTCGAATTTGGTGATCGTCGTCAACGACAACGGGCGTTCCTATGCCCCCACCGTTGGCGGGTTGGCGGCACTGGCCAACCTCGCCCACCTTCGACTCGATCCCCGGTATGAGTGGATGAAGCGCACGTTCGGGCGGATGCTGCGAGGACTGCCCTTGGTGGGGGAGACCGCCGATGAGATGGCCAACCGTTTTAAGGAGGCCGTCAAGCAGATTCTCGAACCCTCCACCGTCTTCGACACGCTTGGTCTGAAGTACTCGGGACGTATCGACGGTCACGACCTCAAGCAGCTCGAGACCACCTTGCTCAAGGTGAAGGAATACGGCGAGCCGGTGATCGTCCACGTCGTCACCGAGAAGGGGAAGGGTTATCCCCCCGCCCTTAGTGACGAGATCGACAAGCTGCATGGAGTGTCGAGCTTCGATGTTCGCACCGGTCGGGCTCTCAAAGAGGAGCTGAAGTACACCGACATCGCCGGGCGGGCATTGCTGGAGGAGGCTCGACTCCGTCCCGAGGTGGTTGCCATCTCGGCGGCAATGATCTCCTCGACCGGCCTGGCCGAGATGGCCCTCGAAATGCCCGATCGGGTCCACGACACCGGAATCGCCGAGCAGCATTCGGTGACGCTGGCGGCCGGTATGGCGATGGCTGGCAAGCGCCCGGTGGTGGCGATCTACTCGAGCTTCCTCCAGCGGGCTTTCGACCAGATCATCACCGATGTGGCCCTGCACAATCTGGGGGTGACCTTCCTCGTCGATCGGGCAGGGATCACGGGGCCCGACGGCCCGTCCCATCACGGCGTGTTCGACATCTCTTATTTGCGGATGATTCCCAATTTGGTGGTAGGAACTCCGGCCGATGCAACCGAGCTGGCGGGCATGATTCCCACGGCTCTCGACCACGATGGCCCGGTGGCCATCCGGTTCCCGAAGGCGGCCGCCTCCTCGTTGCCCATGCTTCCGGCCGAGCCGATCCCGATCGGCGTTTGGGAAGAGCTTTCCGACGGCGACGACGTACTCCTCCTGGCCAGTGGACGCATGACCGAGATTGCCCAGAAAGCCGCAGCCTCGCTCAGTACGCACGGAGTTTCATGTCGGGTCATCAATGCCCGCTGGGTGAAGCCACTTGATCCGCGCCTCTTGAGCTGGGTGAAGGCTGCGGACCTGGTCGTCACACTGGAAGACAACGTCATCGCCGGAGGATTCGGCGCGGCCGTGTTGGAGGAAGTGGCGCCGGCCGGTTTGGCCGGCCGGGTGCGGGTGCTCGGAATCCCCGATCGTTTTCTCCCCGCGGGGAGTGTCGACGAATTGCTCCATGAAGTGGGGCTTGACTCCGAGGGAGTGAGCGGACGAATCCTGGCGATGATGGCCGGCGGGACCCGGGACAAAGCCAGGCGGCCTAAACGGGGCTGAGGCCGATCTCGTCCGGGATGTAAGGGGGTCGGGGAGCAGGCTCGACCATCACGACAAATCGGCTGACTGGTTCCCGGGCGATCGTCGGATAGGTTTGGGGGACCGGGTCGGGGATCTGGACCACCTCGACCCAATAGGGGTCACTGATTGCTTCAATTTGCGTCGGTTGCGAAACGTCCATCACGATCCTCGTACTCGGGGCGGAAACTGAGACCGCCACGATGAAGACCATCGCCAGCGCCAGGCTCCCATGCGCCACCGGACGGAGCATCCACCGGCTCCAGCGGTCCCAGGCCCTTTGCAGTCGGCTCGGCCGTGTCGGTGGGGCAACCGCCATCGCCTGACGGAGGTTGCTCTCGAGCTGATCCACGAATTGGTCGATCGAGGGTGGCGCCGGTCGTCGAAAAGTGAATCTTCTAGATCGCATGGTGGGCTTCCGATTCGGGGATTGGCTCGAGGATCTGTCGGAGATGCCTGCGGGCCCGGGACAGCCGGAGCCGGGCGGCGTTGGGGCTGAGCTTGAGCACCTCGGCGACTTCGGCCGGGCTGAGGCCGTCGTAAGCCACTAATTCGATGACTTCTCGCTCCCCCGTGCTCAGCCGCGCCAATCCCGCCTCCAGTGCCGGTCGCTGGCGGGCGGCATCGATAGCGGAGGCGACCGCGTCTTCTTCCGAGGCGGTGAAGTGGAGGTGGCTGTTGCTGCTCTTGATGAGGAGGCGCCGCGCCCCTGCCATGCGTCGCCGCTGCTTGGCCAGGACTCGGCGCGCGATTCCAAAGAGCCAGGGGAGGGCCGTTTCGGTCTCGGGGATATAGCGACCGGCGGCCTGGAGGGCGACGAGAAAGGTCTCGGCCACTAAGTCGCCGACATCTTCGGGATCACGGCAGCGCCGAAGGGCATAGAGCGTGATGGAAGAGACATGACGGCGAAAGAAGATGGCAAATGCATCGGAATCTCCACCGGCGGTGTCCTCCAACAACCGTGCATCGGCTGCGTCAAACATGAGTCCCGTTAACCACCCTTATGCGCGAAGTGCCAACAGCTTGTCATGTTTCTTGGCCTAAAGCCACCAAACCTTCTGCGAACCCAGGGTTCCCAGGGTGGCCCTGCCTATCTGTCAGCCCACAGAATCGACCCTCCCCGGCCCGGTGAGGGCGCGGCTGACTATGGTCAGACCACCGATTTAGGCGGTATCAAACCCCCAAGGGAGGACTAGTGAGAGCGAGAACCCTGGCGTTTCTTGCGGTAGTGATGTTGCTGGCTGCCTGCACTCAGGCGGCGGATACGACTACCGCCCCGACGACCGATACGGGCCCGGCCACGACAGCCGATACCGGGACGGCAACGACGGCTGATACTGGCGGTGCCACCACCACCACGGCCGACACCGGCACCGAACCAAGTGGAGGCGGCCTGCTGGGCGATATCCAATCGCGGGGAAGCCTGCTTTGCGGGGTCAACGAGACGGTCCCCGGATTCGGGTTCCTCAACGCAGATGGCACCCGATCGGGCTTCGACATCGATTTCTGCCGGGCGGTGGCGGCGGCCGTCTTGGGTGACCCAGAGGCGGTGGAATACGTCCCCCTCGACGCCCAGCAACGCTTCACGGCTCTGGCCTCAGGTGAGATCGATGTGCTGATACGCAACACCACTTTCACCGCTACCCGCGACGGCGGCGAGGGCGCCACCTTCGTCACCACCACCTTCTATGACGGGCAGGGGATGATGGTGTTCACTGATTCGGGGATCGGCGCCATGGAGGATCTGGCCAACACCGCGATCTGTGTGCTGTCCGGTACCACCACCGAGCTGAACCTTGCAACTCGGTTCGTCGATATTCCCTACACCCCGCTCACCTTTGAGGACAATGGAGTTCTTCAGCCCGCCTTCGTCTCTGGACAGTGCGATGGTTGGACTTCGGACAAGTCGCAGTTAGCCGGCATTCGCTCCGCCTTCCCCGCTGATCAAGGTGGCCCCGAAGCCTTGACCATTCTCGAGGAAACTTTCTCCAAGGAACCCTTGGGTCCGGCGGTCCGCGACGGCGACTCGCAGTGGGCGCAGGTAGTCGACTGGGTGGTCAACGCCACCATCCTGGCTGAGGAGCTGGGGATCACCTCGGACAACGTCGACACGTTCGCCGACACCGACAATGCCGAGATCCGAAGGCTCCTCGGATTGGAGATAGAAAGCGACGACGGCACCGCTGTCTTCGACGCCGGGCTCGGCCTGGAGCCGGGATGGGCCGCCAACGTGATCGCCTCGGTTGGCAACTACGGCGAAATCTTCGATCGCAATGTCGGCCCGGATACGCCGCTCGGACTGGTGCGAGGGGTCAACGATCTCTGGCTGAACGGCGGGCTCCTGTACTCGCCGCCCTACCGGTAGGAGATTCGAGAAAAGGGGCGGCCTTCAGGCCGCCCCTTTCTCATAACAAGGGAGGTTTTGATCCCCAGCGCCCGGGTCCCCTTCTGGCGTGACCAGCGAGTACTGCGTGTCGCCGCCCAGGTGGTGGCCGCGCTTGCGGTGTTCTTCCTTCTCTACGTGCTCTGGTTCAACGTCACCAACAACATGCGCGCCAGGGGCGTGAGGACGGATTTCAACTTCCTCGATCAACCCTTTGGCGTCCGCATCGCCGGGTCGGACCTTCGGCCCACTGCTCCTGTTCGTTTGGCGCTTCTGAACGGAATCCGCAACACCTTCGCCCTCGCCATCGTCGGTCTTCCGCTGCTCACCATCCTCGGGGTCTTGGTCGGAGTTGGTCGCCTCTCCACCAACTGGCTGGTGGCCAAGATCTCCTCCGCCTATGTGGAGATCCTTCGCAACCTGCCTCCTTTGCTGGTGGTGATCTTTGCCTTTCAGGCGGTGATTCTTCGCCTTCCCGCGGCTCGCAATCCGATCACGCCCTTCGGCTGGTTCGTCATCAGCAACCTCGAGTTTCATGTTCCCGGATTCCGGGCGGGAGACAACTATCGGCCATTCATGCTGGTGGTTCTGGTGGCAGTGCTGCTTGGGGCCCTTCTTTGGTGGTGGCGGACCCGGGTTCACGAGCGGACCGGCACGCCCCACCATCGTTGGCTCTGGAGCTTGGGAACGATCGCGCTCGTTGGCACTATGGCCTATCTGATCCTGGGCCGGCCGCTCACCATCACCTTGCCTCAACTCGAGGGGCGCGTGGTGGATGGGGGCTATCGCGGTCTCGGCGCCTTCTTCGCGGTGGTAGGCGCGCTGGCTTTCTATACCTCGAGCCACGTCGCCGAGATCGTGCGCGGATCGATCCTGGCAGTTCCCAAAGGCCAAACGGAGGCGGCGTCGGCGCTGGCCCTTTCCGGGTTCCAACGCCTCCGGTTCGTAGTGTTGCCGCAGGCGATGAGAATCGCCCTGCCCCCGATCATCAACCAATACCTCAACTACGTGAAGAACACCTCCTTGGCGATCGCGGTTGGCTTCGCCGAGGTGACTCTGGTTGCCTTCCAGGCGATCGGCAACGGTCAGCCGGCACCCCAGGTGGTGGTCTTGCTAATGGGCTCATACCTGGTCTTCAGCCTCGTGATCTCCCTCCTCGTCAACCTTTACAACCGTCACCTCCGGATCGTGGCTCGCTGATGACAACGACCGCGTCCCGTCCGGTGGCTGTGCGTTGGGTGAAGAAGAACCTTTTTTCGACCCCGCTCAACGTTTTCCTGACGGTCGTTCTAGGCGCGGCGATTGTCTATCTCGCCTACCTGGTGATCCGCTTCCTCGTCACGTCGAACTTCGAGATCCTTCGGGTGAACCTGGCCTTGTTCATGGTGGGATCGTTTCCCCGGGCTCAACTGTGGCGGGTGGTGGTGGCCTTGCTGCTGCTCGCCATCATGGCCGGGCTGGCAGGCGGAATGTTGAAGGCGGCGGCGCGGGAAAGATCGAAGGACGCCGGGATCCGGCTGGCGGAAGTACGCGGATCGAGGGCGGTAGGCAGCTGGCTGCGACGCTTCTGGCCACTCGGCTTGCTGGTGATCGCGGCTCTGGCGCTGACCCGAACCCTCACCCCCACTTTGGTGGCGATAGCGGTCGTGGGCCTCTTGGTAGCCAGCCGTTGGCTAGGGGCGCATCTGGGCCCGATCCCCCGCCGGGTGGGCTGGATAGTGGTGGTCTTGTTGCCTCTCGCCGCCTACTGGATCCTCAGCGCTTCCGGGCTCGGCTGGGACGACTGGGGCGGGTTCATGCTCAACATTTTCTTGACCATCGCCGGGATCCTTTTTGCGTTCCCCATCGGCGTGGCCCTGGCCCTGGGCCGGCGTTCGACCCTGCCGGTCGTGCGCGCCTTTTCCATCGGCTATATCGAGCTCATCCGGGGTGTCCCTCTCATCACCCTCCTGCTAATGGCGGTCTTTGCCCTCGGCTTCTTCCTGCCCCGTGACCTACGCCCGGGAAGCGTCACCCGGGTTTTGATCGTGATCACGGCCTTCGAGGCTGCGTACATTGCTGAGGTTGTCCGCGGCGGTCTCCAGAGCGTGCCCCGGGGCCAATCGGAAGCGGCGCAATCCCTGGGCCTCCCGGCGTTGAAGATCACCCGCCTGATCGTCCTGCCCCAGGCTCTGCGTGCGACGATTCCGGCGATGGTGGGACAGTTCATCAGCTTGTTCAAGGACACCACCCTGGTGGCAATCGTCGGACTCGGTGACATCCTCGCCGCCTCCTCGTTTGCCAATGCCCAGCCGGCTTTCAACGCGCAGGGCTTGGCGCGAATCACGCTGCCGTTTGTGGCCCTAGCTTTCTGGGCGGGCTCCTTTGCCATGTCACGTGAAGCAGGCCGCCTCGAGCGGCGCCTCGGAATTGGAGAGAGATGACAGACCCTCAAACCGCCAACGGCGGGAAGCCGATGATCGTTCTCGAGAATGTCGACAAGTTCTTCGGCACATTCCAAGCCCTCGACGACATCTCGCTGACTGTGGCCAAGAAGGAGGTGGTAGTCGTCATCGGGCCTTCTGGCTCCGGGAAAAGCACTTTGATCCGATGCATCAACCGCCTCGAAAAGCACGATGCCGGCCGGGTGGTCGTGGATGGAGTCGAGTTGACCGACGACATCCGCAACATCCACGAAGTCCGCATGGAAACCGGCATGGTCTTTCAGCAGTTCAACCTCTTCCCCCATCTCAGCGTCCTCGACAACGTCACCCTGGCACCGCGGGAAGTTCGGCATATGGCCAAGGCGGAAGCAGAGGAGTTGGGGATGAAGATGCTGGCCCGGGTCAGGATTCCCGAGCAGGCCCGCAAGTTTCCGGGTCAGCTCTCCGGTGGCCAGCAACAGCGGGTGGCCATCGCCCGGTCACTTGCCATGCAGCCCAAAATGATGCTCTTCGACGAGCCCACATCTGCCCTGGATCCGGAGATGATCAAAGAAGTCTTGGAGGTGATGGAGGAGTTGGCCGCCTCGGGGATGACCATGATCGTCATCAGCCATGAAATGGGTTTTGCTCGGGCAGTCGCCGATCGCATCATCTTCATGGCCGACGGACAGATCGTCGAAGTGGGCCCCCCCGAACACTTCTTCACCAACCCCACCGAGGAACGAACCAAGACCTTCCTTTCCCAGATCCTTTAGCGAACCCAGGGTTGTGGGCCGCGCTCAACGCGGATATCTCCACAGAGAACAAGTCGCCCCGACCTAGCCTCCCCGAGTGCGCGGTCGGTCTTTCCTGCTTTTCATCGTGCTTGTCGCTTGCGGCGCCCCCCTGGCGAGGGCGGTTCCCGTGGCGACTTCCACGCTTTCCACTTCGACGACTGCCACCTCGCCGACTACTACGGAACCGCCAACTACGACGGCGGCGCCGACTCACACGTCGACCACAACCACCATGCCCGAACGCGGCTCTCTCGTCATCCACGGGGTCGGCGACGTCAACCTCGACACCTCATATATACCGGCGCTGGCCGAGCGGGGCTTCGACTGGGCCTGGAGCGGTCTCGATGGCTTGTTTCTCGACGACGATCTAACCGTCGTCAACCTCGAGTGCAGTCCCTCCCCCCTCGGCTCACCGGAACCGAAGGAGTTCACCTTCCGTTGCCCGGAAGGGTTTGCCGAGATGGTGGCCGCCGGCATCGAAGTAGCGAATCTGGCCAACAACCACTCCCAGGATTTTGGCAAGGAGGCCCTCCTCGACGGCCGCCTGCGACTGCTGGAAGCAGGCATCGACACGGTGGGAGCCGGCCGCCATGTCCGTCAAGCCAACGGCTTCTTTCCCTATCTCATCGAAGGGTGGAAAGTAGCCGTCGTCGGCTTCGGAGGAATCCAGCCTCATGCCGGTTGGCTCGCCACCGGAGCCGAAGCGGGAATGGCCGATGGCGACGACATCGGTTCCATGGTCTCGGCGGTGGAGCGGGCAGATGCGTGGGCCGACTGGGTGGTTGTCACCGTACATTGGGGAGTGGAGTTGGACGTTGCCCCTCGCCCCGATGACATCGAGCGCGCCCAAGCGATGGTCGCCGCCGGCGCCGATGTGATCTTCGGTCATCACCCGCATCGCTTGCAGCCTCTCGAGAGCATCGATGGCGTGCCGGTGGCATGGAGCCTGGGCAATTTCGTCTGGCCCAACTTCTCGGCTGCTGGCGCTGCCACTGCCGTCGCCCGGGTCGAGATCTCGCCTCAAGGCGAAATACGGAGCTGCTTGATCCCGGCCACGATTGAAAGCCCGGGGCACCCGGTTCTCACCGGCCATCCGGCTTGTCCGAAGTCGTGAACCAGGCGAACCCCAAGAAACGGTGGGCGATCCCGACGGTTATCGCCCTCGGCGGTCTCCTCGGGGCAGCCTCTTTTCTGGTGGTACCGGATAACGCCCTCACCCGACTGTTCGAGTCGACCACCACAACCGCCACCACCACGTCGACCACGCTGGCGCCGACCACCACCACTCGTCCCGAGCCCACTACCACGATCGCTTCCACGACGACTCTTCCGGCGCGGGAGCGCGGTACCGTCCCCGGCTTCACCGCCGGTCGTCCGTGGGGGACGACTCCGGGGCTGACCATGTTCCGGGGCAATCCCACCCGCACCTTCTACGGGACCGGGCCCTTGCCCGACAACCCTCGAGTGCTTTGGAGTTATCCGCCCGATGGAGTGATGTGTGGGTTCTCCTCGGTGGCTGGGGTCAGCTCCCAATGGTGCGGCAGCGGCTGGACCGGCCAGCCCGTGGTTTGGGAGCGAGGCGATGGGGTCACCGAGGTCATCTTCGGTGCCTACGACAAGTCCGTCCACTTTCTCGACTCTGTCTCGGGTGCGGAACTGCGATCGTCGTTCGCAACCAACGACATCATCAAAGGGTCGGTGACCCTCGATCCCGATGGGTTTCCGCTCCTCTACTTCGGCTCCCGTGACAATAAGTTGCGCATCGTCGCCCTCGATCGAGCCGAGCCCACCGAGCTCTGGAGCCTCGATGCCGATGCCGTCGCCGGGATCTGGAACGACGACTGGGACGGCAATCCGGTGGTTGTCGATGACATGCTCTACGAAGGCGGGGAGAACGGATGGTTCTTCGCCGTCAAGCTCAACCGCTCCACCGGTCCCGATGGTCTCGTCGCCGTGGCTCCCGAAATTGTCTTTTCCACCCCGGGATGGACCGATGAGTTGATTTCCCGAGTGGGTCGCAACGTGTCGTTCGAGAGTTCGGTGATGATCCACGACCAGGTCGCCTATCTGGCCAACTCGGGGGGAAGGGTGGTGGGCTTCGATCTATCCGAAATCGCCACCGGCAATGCCCCGGTGGCCTTCGACTACTGGGTGGGCGACGACACCGACGCCACTCTGGTCTCCGACGCAGACGGGTCGGTGTACGTGGCGGTGGAGGAAGAGCGAAAGAACGAGCGCAGCCGCGCACTCGGCCAGCTCATCAAGCTCGACCCCCAGCTCCCTGATCCCTACGTTTGGGGCGTTGCGGTTCCCGGCGGCGACCAGGTGGGCGGGCTCTGGGCTACACCGGCGCTCGGGAATGGGGTTCTATACGAGGCCACCCAACCCGGCGAGTTGCTGGCGGTCGACGCCGGGACAGGCGAGGTCACGTGGCGCGAGGAGATCGGGTGGCACGCCTGGTCCTCGCCGGTGGTGGTGGGGGACGAATTGCTCGTGGCGACCTGCACCGGAGAAATGCGCGCCTATTCCCTCGCCGATCCACGCCACCCGGTGCCGCTGTGGACCCTAAAGCTCTCCGAGTCTTGCATCGAATCGACTCCGGCGGTGTGGGCTGGTCGGATCTATGTGGGTGTGCGCGACGGCAAGTTCTACGCCGTCGGCTAACTCCCCTCCCCGCCCTGCGGCGGTTCTCCCCCTAAACGGTGAGCTCGTCCCAGCGATTTCCTGAGGCGACGTCAAAGACGGTCCAGGCCATCCCCACCGCCCCATCGATCAAGCCCTTCTCGCCGGCGGGGGTGATCGTGTGGGCAGCGAACTCGGGTTGATGATTCACTGCCGGAGTGCTGTCGATCGAGATCATGGGATGAATGGTGGGAACCAGCTTGGAGACGTTGCCCATATCGGTTGAGCCCGATACGGTCGGCGGCAAGTCCTTACCCCGCATCATCGGTCGGCCCAACGCCTCGGAGTTGGCCGCGAACAACTCGACCATGATCGGGTTACTGATCATGTCCTCATAGGTATGACCGACGTATTCGATCTCGTGCGTGCAGCCGGTGGCCGTAGCGGCTGCTTCGAAGCAAGCCAGCACTCGGGGGAGGAGCACTTCCAATCGATCCTGTTGCGGGGCGCGGACATACCAGGAAGACCGCGTGTGATCGGGGATGATGTTGGGGGCGTCGCCGCCGTGAGTGATGATTCCATGGACCTTGTCGGTGGGTTCGAGCTGCTGCCGCAACGTCGAGACGTTGACGTATGCCTGGACAAAGGCGTCGAGGGCGTTGATTCCCAGGAATGGATATGCCGAGGCGTGAGCGGTCTTGCCGCGGAAGATCACATCGATGTGAGCGACCGAGATCACCGGTGGGTCGACCACGTCATGGGTGGAGGGATGGACCATCATTGCGAGCTTCGCCCCCTCGAAAGCGCCGGCATTGATCAGGTCGACCTTGCCGCCATATTTCTCCTCGGCCGGGGTCCCGAGCACAGTGACACGAAACCCCAGCTGATTGGCGGCCTCGAGGAGGCCGAGCCCGGCTCCCAGCGCCGACGTAGCGATGATGTTGTGCCCGCAGGCGTGCCCCACCCCGGGCAGAGCGTCGTACTCGGCGCAGATGATGACCTCGGGCCCGGTGTCTCCCGCCCTCGCCACGAAGGCGGTCTCGAGTCCGTAGGCGGGATACTCGACGTCGAAACCGTTTCCCTTGAGAAAGTCGGCCAGCCGGGCAGAACTCTCCCGCTCCTCGTAAGCAACCTCAGGGTTCTCGTACATCCAGCGGCTGATTTCGGTGAGCTCGTCGGCGCGGGCTTCGATGGTGGCTTTGATCTGGTCTTTCATCCTGATCCCACCATAACGGGCACCGCCTTGCGGCGACCGGTCAGGATCAGCCCGCCGAGGATCAAGGCGACTCCGCTCAACTGGATGACCGAGGGACGCTCGTCGAGCAACAGCTGACCCATCAGAACCGAGCCGATCGGCTGGACGGTGAGAAGGACCGAGGTCACCGCCGCCGGCAGTCGTGGCAGGCCGACGCTGATCAGAAGCCAACCTCCCACCTGCACCCCGAGAGCGAGCAGCAATAACCAACCATGGGCGGGCCAGGTGGGCTTGAGGTCGATCTCCCCTAGAGGAAGCCCGGCGGCCAGCGAGGCCAGAGCAGCAACTCCGGTGGCATAAAGGAGCGGCCCTCCCGGTCGGCGCAGGTCGCGGTTGGCCTGCCGCTGCACGAGGATGAATCCCGCGTAGGCGAAGCCAGTCCCCACGCCAAAGAGGACCCCCAGCCCAGGATTACGTCCATAGGCGTCGCCGGCGCCGAACACCCCCGAGATCATGACCACCCCTGTCATCACCAATAGAACGGCGATAACGATCTGGCGACCGACTGCTTCGCGGAGGACGAGCCAAGCGAGGAAGGGGACGATCACAACCTGGGTGTTACCAAGCACCGTCGCCAGCCCGGCTCCCACCTGCGCGATGGCGTGATGCCAAAGCACCAGGTCGGCGGCGAAGAAGAGGCCCGCCACCGCCGCCAGATTCACGGTCTTTCGATCAAGAAGTCCGAACCGTCTTGTTTCCGACCGGGCAATGATGGCCAGCACCGGGACGGCGTAGGCGCAGCGGAAGAAGGCGGCGGTCGAAGGCTCGACATCGGCGAGGCGGACCAGGATGGCCGAGGTGGCGATGACGAGGGCGCCGAGCACGGCTGCCAGCGCCGGTCGGTCGACCAGTTTCTTGAGGGGGGTGGCTTCTATCTTGGCTTGGTGCATCGTGTCGGCCCGATATTGGTCGCGGTTGTGATGGCTGCCTGCACTCCCGAGGTAGAGGCCACCACGACGACCCCTTCGACCACGGCAGCAGTGAGTAACTCGTCCAGCACCACACTGGAGCCGCTGGTCGAATGCCCGCCCATTCCCTACGTGGTCAGCGAGCTACCTACTCGGGTGACCGGCGAAGCAGCCGACCTGGGGGCGATCGAACTCGACGAGTTCACCGCCATCGGAGGCACGCGCTCGGTCTTCTGGGTCAACGCCGAAGGTGAACTGGCGATCGCCCTCATCCGGGGAACACTCCCCCCGCTCGACTGGCCGGGAGAGCGGGGGGCGGTCGATGTGGCCGGTACCGAAGGAGTGGTAGGTCCCCACGATGACGGGAAATGGGTGGCCGCCTGGTTCGACAGCGACGGCAGCGATCGCTGTGACCGCTACACGATGGTCTTCTACCCGCCGGTCGAGCCCTTCGAAGTCGAGTCCACCCTGCGGGCGATCACCCGGCCGTGATGGCCCGTTCTGTGGGCCGCCATACCGGCAAAAACCGGACTAACAACCCTGGGTTCGCGATTAGGACTTGTCTTTGAAGAGCTCGGTCATGGCGGCGACGCTCCCCATGGCGACGGTCGAGTCGAGGGGGAGGAAGATCTTCGTTGCCTGACCGTTGGCCACCGCGGCCAGCGCCTCGAGGTACTTGATCGAGATCAGGTCGGGGGTGGGATTGCCGGTGTGGATGGCGGCGTAGACCCGTTCGATCGCCTTTCCTTCGCCTTCGGCCACCGTTTCCTTTTGATAGCGATCAGCGTCGGCCACAGTCTTGATCGCCTCGGCCTGTCCCTGGGCTTCGATGACAGCCGACGCCTTGACGCCCTCGGCCTTCAAGACCCGCGCCGTCTTGTCGCCTTCAGCTTCAGTTACAACCGCTCGCCGAAGGCGCTCAGCCTTCATCTGCCGGTGCATGGCTTCAGTGACATCGGCCGGTGGTTCGATACGCTGGATCTCGACTCGCACCACTCGGGTTCCCCATTTGTCGGTGGCGTCGTCGAGGATCTGGCGGAGCTTGGAGTTGATCAGATCGCGGCTGGTGAGAGCCGTGTCGAGATCGAGATCACCCACCACGTTTCGCAGATTGGTTTGGGCAAGCTTGGTCACGGCCAGTGAGAAGTTGGCAACGTTGTACTTCAGTTTCACCGGGTCGGTGGCTTCGTAATAGATCACCGCGTCGACGGTGACCACGACGTTGTCCTTGGTGATCACTTCCTGCGGCGGAACGTCGACCACCTGTTCGCGCATGTCGACCTTGGTGAGCCGCTTGACGAAGGGCATCACCCAACGGAGACCGGAGTCGACCGTCTTCTCGTATCTACCGAGGAATTCGACTAAGCCTTTCTCGAATGGCCGAACGACCCGAAAGCCGGTGGCGGCGATCAGGATCAAAGCCGCCGCCACAACGATGAACAGAACTACCAGCGCATTGTTTTCCACTGTCCTCTTCTTTCCTTTGCTCGGTCAGGTCTCGAGAGGCGTGACCACCAGACTGGTCCCGCTTACTTCCAGCACGACAACTTGGGTTCCGGCAGGGATGGGCTGATCCGAGGTGGCCCGCCACTCCTCTCCGCCGATGCGAACGATGCCCGTGCCGGCAAGCGGTTCGATCGCGTCGAGGACCACACCGCGAGTGTTGGTCCAGCGATTGGCCCCTACCGAAGGCGCGGACTGCTGATCCTGGCGGGCGATGAAACGCCGCAGATAGACGAAGGCGACCAGCGATGCCCCGAAGAAGACCAACCACTGCGGAAGCACAGCCACTCCGGTCCAGGCGAGGACGGCCGCCGCCGCGGAGCCGACCGCAAATGGGAGCAAGAAGAAGCCCGCCGTAAAGATCTCGCCGATCGCCATCGCGACCGCCAAGCCGGTCCAGAGCCATCTCCAAATCTCGTTGTCCACTGACGCTTCTCCTCTCGACATGCCTACCGCTACCACCAGGGCCACCACCCCGAGCCCATAAAGCACGAGCTCCCGGCGGCTGTTTCTGCGGCTAACACCAGCAGTAGTTCGATCCCGTTGCGGTCCCCGGTCCTGTGTTTCCGCCGCCCAGGCCTCGGCGAAGCCTCTCAGGTCTTTGCCCACCACCGAATCGAGCGGCTTGCCCGCAGCGGCGGCCTCCCGCAGGTGGTGGTCCAGCTGGCTGACCATCTCGGAGATGGCTCCTGAGGAAAGCCCAGCTTCTCGCCAGTAGCGCTCGCAACTCGTGACGATCCGGGCGGTCCCGGCTTGATCAACCATTGTCAACTCCCTTGATGACACCGTTCACTCCGGCGGCAAGCGCTTCCCAATCCGCAATCCAGGCGGAGAGCGTGCGGGCTCCGGTAGGAGCGAGGCGGTAATACTTGCGAGCGGGGCCACCTGCCGACTCGACCAGATAGCCCTCGACCAGGCCCTGACGCTGGAGCCGGGAGAGAAGGGGGTAGATGCTTCCTTCCGAGGCCAGTCGCAATCCGCGGCTTTCGAGCTTCCGCGCCATCTCGTACCCATAGGTTGCCTGCTCGGCGATCACCGCCAAGAGGCACATGTCGAGCACCCCTTTTAGCAGCTGGCTGCCGTGTTCATGGCCTATCTTGCTAGGTACCATGTCTAGCACGCTAGTAGGCGAAGTCATCTAGAGCAAGGCCAGCTCCGGGGGTTAACGGAAAGCCGGTGAGGAGGCGAGCTAGGGGCGGGTGCGGAGACCGTCGCGAATCTCGCGGAGGAGCATGATCTCTTCGGGCGGTGCCATCTCTTCGGGTGGTCGGCGCATGCGGTTGTAGGCCTTGACCACCAAGAACATCACGAATCCCACCAAGAGAAAGTTGATGATGGCGCCGAGGAAGGCGCCTACCGACCCCGCGGGGAGCCCGGTGACTGAGTCCGGATCGCCGAACAGGCCCATCGTTTCGAGGCTCGACACGTTGAAGAGCAGACCAAGGATGGGATTGACGATGCGATTGATAAAGGTGTTGACCAAGCCGCTGAAGGCAACTCCCATGACAAACGCCACTGCCAGGTCAATCAGGTTGCCTTTGGCGATGAACTCTTTGAACTCCTTGATCACTCAGACCTCTCCTGGTCGCGGGACCGAAAAACCATAGAAGCTCCGGCGGAGCGACGCCCGTTACCCTGGGTTCATGGCCCCGCGTCCCGCCCTCTCCACGATCGACCAACAACTGGTTGGTTCGCGGGCGGTGATCGAGGTGACGCTGACTGCTTCGCATAACCAATATCGAGGGCGCGTCGAGGGCGATGGCGGGCCCAGTCACCGTCATCGGCTGGTAGGGGAGGCGACGCTGCGGGCGATTCGCAATCTCTCCCCAGATGTCGGCTTCGACCTTTCGGCCGTGGCGACCTCCGACCTCGGCAACCTCAAGATCGCCCTCGCCCAGGTTCATCAGAACGGACAGGAACTGGTCGGAAGCGCCATCGTGCGCGGAGGCGACCCGGCCGTGGCGACCGCCAAAGCGGTGCTTGACGCCGTTAACCGGCTCCTCGACCGCTAACCGCTGACCAGCTGGTCAAAGGTGCAGTCCTTCGGGGCTTTGTCCTCGCGAAACCCCTTGAACGACGGGACTCGGAGGCGCCCCGCGCTCGTCACCTGTCGGTATTCGATCGTGGCTACGAGTTCGGGAGCAACCCAGTGGGCGCGCTTCAATTCGGCGCGACCCCGCATCGCTGAGGCCGGGAACGGTTGAACCGTGCTTGGCAGATCCCCCAGCCTTCGTTTCGCCTCCGCCATTGTCTTCTGGTTGAACCCGGTCCCGACGTTGCCCACGTAGCGCAGCGTGTCGCCGTCGTACATGGCCAGAACCAGGGACCCGATGCTCCCGCTCCGTGCTCCGCCGCCTTCGGTCCACCCGACCACGACCGCATCGGCATCGAAGACAGTCTTGATCTTGAGCCAGGCCCGTGATCTCGCCCCCGGCTGGTACACGGAACTCAGTTGTTTGGCGACGATCCCTTCCAGATTCTGAGCCTGAGCCGCCTTGAATAGGGCGGCTCCCTCACCGACGATGGCAGGCGAAACCTGAAACCGGCTCGAAGGAACCGCAATCTCCTCCAGCAAACGCCGGCGTTCCATGAGAGGCTCGTCGATCAGGCTACGTCCGTCGAGAAAGAGAAGATCGAAGACCATGTAGGTGACAGGAAGCGATTTGGCCGCCTTCTCGATCGACGCCCGATCGCGCAGGTGCATCCGGCCTTGCAATGCTTGGAACGACGGCACACCGTCAGCGAGGGCGACGATCTCGCCGTCGATGACGGCATCGATTGCCACCAATTGATTGTTGATGGCGGACAGTTCGGGATAGGCGACCGTGATGTCGTTGTCGTTGCGAGAGATGAGGGTGGTCTCGACTCCACAGATGGCGATGGCTCGGATCCCATCCCATTTCGGCTCGAACGACCACGCCGGATCGTCGAAGGGGCCGTTGCCGACGCTGGCCAGCATCGGCTTGGGCGGCGGGGGAGTCGCCAAACCCTGACGCAGATCCTCCCCTTGCAGAACGAGCCACTCCTCCTTGCCGTCCCGATCCCGGGTATGGATCAGGTGGAAGACGCCATCGAGGCGCTCGCCACGGAGACGAAAGCTGAGCTTCTTCCCGTCTCTCTCCAGAGGTTCGAACTCTCCAGTGTCGAAGATCCGTACCTCGCCGGCACCGTAGTTGCCTTCCGGGATCGACCCCGAGAAGGTGGCGTACTCGTAAGGATGATCCTCGGTTCGGACCGCCAGATGCCGTTGGCCTTTGCGTTTGGGAAGCAGCTTCGGTATCGCCCATGAGACCAGGACCGGCGTGGACCCGTTCAGCATCTCCAATCTGAGATCGTGATGAAGCCGGGTGGCGTAATGCTGGTGAATCACGAACAACTGGCCGGTGGGAGCCACCATGGGATCGACATCCGCGTCGGAGCCGACTGCCGCCGGCTCTGAGGTTCCGGCGAAATCCCGCTTGCGGTTGTAAGTCGACTCGGCCATAGACGCTTCTTTGTGAGCGGTTAGCTCAAACCGACCTTGAGGATTGTCTCGCCTGCGAACGCCATCGCCGGGGCCACCTGGAAGGAGTCAGCCAGCTGGTCCCATTTTTGAAAGCGGGGATCGCGGTCGTGAAGGTGATGTCCTTCTTCGGTGGCGAAGATGGCGACCACCAGGTATTGCTGGGCACCGGACCGTGGCTGAGAGGAGATGTCCATCCGTTGCAGGCAGGCTCCCACCAGGACGCCCTTTTCCTGAAAGTCGATCCAGGTAGGTAGTTCGTGCTCGCGGAACCCGGCTTCGAATTCCTCCGTCTGTGCCTGATCGACACTGAGAACTATTGCCGCCACTTCCATGTGGGCCTCCGGGATCTCTGAGCTGCACAAGGTTTATAACCCCTCGGCAGCCCCAACTCATCACGAGGCATCACACGCGGGTGGTTCCGTAACCCTCCGTCTCCGGGTGGCCATGCTCGCCCTTCGTCATGGCGAACTCCTCCTCCGGTGACAGCACCAGCTTGTGCCGGCCGGCGGCGCCGAAGTAGGCAATACCAAGTAGGACCCAGATGGCGGTTCCGTATACGCCTGGCCGGTAGCCAGCGTCGAGGAAGGTTGCCACCAGTGCGATTAAAGCGATCACCCCGGCGATGACCGCTCCGGGGACGCCCACCGGGCTCCGATACGGCCGAGCGATGTTGGGCATGTTGCGGCGCAACAGCACGAACGACAAGCACTGCATCGCATAAGAGATCACCGCACCGAAGACCGCCATGTTGAGCAAGGCGCCCGAAACGGTGGCGGCGAAAGCCGAGTCCTGCCCCCCCGCCCACCTGAGCAGGAGCGCCAGCAGAAAGCCCACCGCTGCCCCCAGCAGCAGGGCGACCCAGGGCGTCTTCCGGGTGCCGTGCGTGATCGACATGAACTTCGGAAAGTATCCGGCCCGCGAGAGCGAGAAGATGTTGCGGCCGTAGGCGTAGATGATGGTGTGGAAGCTGGCGATCAGACCGGAGAGGGCGGCCAGCCCGAGCAGGGCCGCCCCGGTTTCGCTTCCGAGTATCACCCGGAAGCCGTCGAGCAAGGGTTCACCGGAGGTTCGAATGGCCTCCGCCCCGGTGACGCCGGTGTTGAGAAACAGCACAAGGGCGCCAGTGATGACCAGGGTCACCATCCCCCAGATCGTGGCCTTGGGAACATCCCGCTTCGGATCCATCGACTCCTCAGCCGCCAGCGGCAGTTCCTCGATGGCCAGGTAGAACCAGATAGCGAAGGGCAGGGCGGCAAAGATGCCACCAGTGCCGAATGGCAGGAAGGGTGTGCCTCCCGCCGCCGGAGCGATGTCGGTCAGCCGCCCGGCCTGGAATTCGGGAATGGAGATCACGGCGTAAATCGCCAACACTGCCAATGAGATCAGGCAGATGGCGATTGAGAAACGCATCGTCGCCTCGATTCCGACGACGTTCAGCCCCACAAACAACACGTAGAAAATCGCCAGCCACACCATCTCGTTCAGATCGAGGCCGATCAGTTCGGCGAACACTGGCCGGGCGTAGGCGGCGGCAAAGGTTCCTACTACCGCGGTGGTGACGACGTACTCGATGTTCTCCGCCAGACCGGTGATGAATCCGCCCCACGGGCCCATTGCCGAGCGAGCGAAGGAGTAGGCGCCCCCGGTGTGAGGCAAGGCGGGCGACATCTCGGCGATCGAGTAACAGAGCCCGAAGTACATGATCGTGATGACCACGGTGGCAATCAGGAGACCGCCAAAGCCCCCGACGTTGAGCCCCAGGTTCCAGCCGGAGAAGTCGCCGGAGATGACGGCGGCGACTCCCAATGCCCATAACGACCAGACTCCCGCATGCCTTCGCAGGCCGCGTTCGTTGAAATAGGTCTGGTCGACG
>JAICGW010000014.1 GCA_025922945.1 Acidimicrobiia bacterium
AGCGGAGCCCTTCGGTCGAGTCGAGCTGGTGATGCTCGATGATGTCGGCCTGCGCCCACATGCTCATGGGGCCCCGGACCGGGACTTGGGGGAAGACGGCGTCGTCGGGGGTGACGATGTTCTCGGACACCTCCGGTTGGCCACCCCCGGGGGGCTTTCCTATCAAGTACTGCCTCGGTGTCCTCGTTGTGACCCTGCTTCGAGATCTGACACCGTGGTTTCGAGAACCCCCTCCACGGCTAGAGCCAAACAGACGTCGCTTATGGGACCACCGGCCCTAGCCGCCTGAAGCAGGCATCTAGAAGGTTGTGGTGCACCGAACAAGGAATCGATTTGACAGACTCGTCCAAAGTATTTGACCGCGTCACCCTTTTGGTTGCCATCTCCGGCCTCCTGGTCATGGCCTCGATTTTGGTGCTGGTGGTCCGCGGTACTTCGGTTGCCGAGGCCGATGTTTCCGGTGCCGTAGCGGAGGTCCAGCTCACGGAGTTCTCCATCTCCGGCGACCTGAAGGTTCCCGAGGGTCCTGTGGTACTAAGCGTGTCGAACGCGGGCACCATCGTTCACAACCTTGCGTTGGTGGACGGCCCCAGGACTCCCGATCTCAACGCTGGTGAGCAGGCCAGGCTCGATCTGGGGGAAATGGAGGCCGGGGAATATCAGATCATCTGCGCCGTTCCGGGTCACGAATCGTCAGGCATGAGCGCCACCCTGATAGTGGGCGATGCCGCCGCGGCAGCTCCTCACACGGCCCACTCTGCCAGCGAGTACGCCGCGATGGACATGGCCATGACCGAGAGCATCTTGGCCTTTCCGGCGTCGACTGAGGGCAGCGGTAATCAGCTTCTGGAGCCCAACGTCCTTCCTGACGGAACCATGCAATTCGAGATCACCATTGCCATCTCGCCTTGGGAAGTCGAAGCAGGAAGGTTTGTTGAGGCTTGGACCTATAACGGCCAGGTACCGGGTCCGGCGATGAGGGTCGATGACGGCGACAGGGTGGAGGTGACCTTCCACAACGAACTTCCCATGGGGACCGACGTCCATTTCCACGGAGTAAGGCTCGAAAATCAGATGGATGGCGTGGCGCCGCTGACCCAGCCTCTGATCGAGCCGGGCGACAGCTTCACCTACTCATTTGTTGCCGTTGGACCGGCCGTATCCATGTATCACGCCCATCATCACGGTCAGCTCCAGGTCCCCAACGGCCTTTTCGGAACGATCGTCATCGGTGACACCCCGTTGCCGATCGGTCGGGTGATCGGTGGGATCGAAGTTCCGGAGGACCTCGAGGTAGTAACCGAGTTCCCGATGGTGCTGAATGACGCCGGCGTGATCGGCTATTCACTAAACGGCAAGTCCTTCCCGGCGACCGAGCCCCTCGCGGTGGCCCTCGACGATTGGTTCGTGGTCCACTACTACAACGAGGGCCTGCAGATCCACCCGATGCACCTTCATGGATTTCCTCAGTTGGTGTTCTCGAAGGACGGGTACCCGCTAGACGAGCCCTACTGGGTCGACACACTGAACGTGGCGCCGGGGGAGCGGTATTCGATCCTGGTGCACGCCGATGCCCCGGGAGCTTGGGTCTGGCATTGCCATATCCTCAATCACGTCGAACGGGAAGATGGGATGTTCGGAATGGTCACGGCGGTGATCGTCGAGCCGTGATGTTCCACCGTCGAACGTTATGAACGGGGACCTCCATCAGGTATGGAAGGAGAAGGCAAATGACTCGATCGATCAGAGCCTTTTTGGCGGGGGCTCTGCTTCTCGTGATCGCATGTGGCGGCGAAGCCGAACCAGCGGCCACCGAACCCAGCCCGCAATCTGGGCCCACCTCGACAACCACGGAAACGGCAGGGCAGTCAGTTGATGTGTATTTCGGTGTGGAGGGCTCAACCGACTGCGGTGAAGTACAGGCCTACCCGCGTCAAGTCGCATCGGATCTAGATCCGATTCAGGGAGCCTTCGAAGCGCTCCTCTCCGGCCCCACTCAAGCCGAGTCGGGGGCTACCTCATGGTTCTCGTCCGACACGGCGAACGCCCTCCGGTCGGTATCTCTGGCCGATGGCTTGCTGACAGTCGACTTGGACGACCTTTCATCCGTGATCTCCGGCGCCTCTAGCTCCTGTGGGAGCGCCGCCTTGCTGGCTCAACTCGAGGCGACTGGGTTTCAATTCCCCGAGGTGCAACAGATCGAATTCCAGTTCGAGGGAAGTTGCGAGAGCTTCTTCAATTTCCTGCAGATGGAGTGCTCTGTGATCGACCGCCAGGTGTGAGAGCAAGGTCGTGGGACTAATGGGGAGTCTTAACGATGAGCACGTTGCAACTCGCCAAGTGGGAAACTCGGTGGCTGGTCGAGCCCAGGAGAAGTGATTTGAACTCACCCAGGCCCCGACTTCCAACGACGAGCAAGCTGGCTCCGATCGATTCGGCGTAGTCGACGATCTCATCAGGTGGATATCCGGATCGGTCCACCGCGCACCACTTCAGGCCTGATCCTTCCAGCTGTGCTTTCACTCTCTGCCAAACGGACTGTCTGATTCTCTCGGCGAGTTCGTAGTTGCTGTCGATCACGGTGCCCGGCAGGAAGGTCCCGCCGTTCACCAGTGTCGGCAGTACGTAGACAACGTGGATGACATGGAGAGTGGCCTCTCGTAACCGCGCTTCCTCGGCCCCAGCCTGCAGAGTGGGTTCGGCCGCCGCCGAACCGTCAACCCCTACGACGACATCCAATTTCTCTCCTTTCGACGACCGACCGACCTTGTGTTGAGGAAGACCAGTGCCACAGCTCCCCACCGCATTGCCGCAAAGTAGGCGGCGGGCATGGCCTGAGAACCTCCTTCCAGGAAACATGGCGCAGATGCCATCTCTCCGGCAGGGCCGAAAGACCGATCTGAGGGGGATGCCGCCATCGCTCCGTCGACGGCGACGGCAATTTCAATCGCCCAGTAGAGGTTGGGACCTTCGGCGGTAGGCAGATTATTTCCGGTGACGCAGTCTTCAATCGAAAGGAGGCTGTCAAATGACACAGCTCGAAGCACCTGTCTCCGAACGGCAGGTGGCCCGCCTACGCCGAAGCCAGAGCGAACGGGTAATTGCCGGTGTCTGTGGTGGGTTGGGCCGCTACTTCGGTGTTGATCCAGTCTGGTTCAGACTGGCGTTCATCATCCTCGCTATTGGCGGAGGCGCGGGGGTCCTCTTCTATGTGATCTCCTGGATCGCCATTCCCGAGGAAGGAGCTGACACCAACCGATTGAGCGGTTCCGATCTCGGCACCAAGGGGCCATTGATCGCAGGGGTCCTACTCGTCGGCGTTGGACTCTTGTTCCTGGCCGACAACCTTGCCCCCTGGTTCAACCAATTCATGTGGCCGGCCGCAGTTATCGCTGCAGGTCTCGGCCTGATCTACACAGGGAGGCGCCGTGAGCGTTATTGATACAGCCCCACGATTGGAGTCGGCGGTCAAGCCCACGAGAGGGCCAGGACGACGACCAACGGGTTCGGGGTTCGGATCGTACCTTGGAGGGGCCGTTTTGGTCGTGCTCGGAGGCCTTTGGGCCTTCGATTTGGCCGGAACCATCGACGTACGGCTGGCCGTTGTGTTGCCGTCGCTTTTGATCGTTTTCGGGCTGGCACTGATTTTCGGAGCCACGGAAGGTCCCCACAGTGGGTTGGTCGTCGCCGGCTTGCTTCTGTCGGTCGCGGTAGTGATCGCGGCAGCACTGCCTCCAACGTTCTCTGGCGGAGTCGGTGAGCGTGAGTTTCGGGTAACCGAACAAGCCCGACTTTCCTCAACTTACGAGGTTGGCTTCGGCGACCTTCGTCTGGACCTGCGCGATCTCGAGATGGTCGAGTCGGCAGATGTGGCGGTTTCCGCCGGCGCAGGGCAAATAACGGTGCTGCTGCCGCCCTCGGTGCCAGTCGACGTCATTGCCTCCTCCGGAGCAGGTGAAGTGGATCTGCTCGGGGAAAGTTCCGAAGGCGTAGCCGTCAGCCGAACTTATAGGAGCGAGTCATACGACACGGCAGAAGTTCGGCTATCGATGGTGATCGACGTGACCGCAGGAGCGATTGAGGTAACAAGATGAAAATGCACGTTGGAACTCTGTTCGCCGGGCTGGTCTACTTGGCTCTCGGCGTCACCTTCCTCTTCGAAGCATTGGGCTGGTGGACTCTTCAGATCCGTGACTTCCGGTTGATTGGCCCCCTCGCCCTTGTTGTCGGGGGTCTGGCGGTGATCGTTGGCTCGATGGGACGGAGCAAGCACGCCTAACTGGCACAACTGTGAGAGCAAGAGGACCCGGTCTGGAAGACCGGGTCCTCTTGACACTACGGATCCTTGGTTTCTGCTTGGCCGGCTACCGCCCGATTCCTCGACCGAGGGCTCCAGTAAGTGGCCGCCGCTATGGGGACGGAGGGCACTGACGGACGTTGTATAAATTGCGGCGCCGCTCAGCGTTTGTTGGCGCGGGTCCAATCGCCGGGTGGATAGGAGTGCTGGGCCTCGCCCTGAACGCGCATCAAATGGGCCGCCGCTCCGGCGCGGTTTCGGATGCCCATTTTCAACAGGATCGTCGACACGTAATTCTTGACGGTCTTCTCCGCCAGGTAGAGATCGGCTGCAATTTCCCGATTGGTCTTCCCCATAGCGATCTGGGAGAGGATGATCCGTTCGCGGTCGGTCAGCCGGGCAAGGAGGGGATCTTGGGGCTTTTCCACCGCCCCGGTCTCCGGTGCATCGTCAAATGCCAGGTCCCCGCTGGCGACTCGGCGGATGACAGCGACAAGATCGAAATCGTGGACTCGCTTGAGGATGAACCCCCGCGCCCCAGCTTGGCGAGCTGCAACAAGGGCCCTCTCATCGGCAAAAGCAGTCAGGATTAGGACGCGTGACTTGGGAGAAAGGGTCTGGACCTGTCGACAGACGTCGATACCGGATCCGTCGGGCAGATCGAGGTCGAGGACCACCAGATCCGGTTCGTCGAACCCGATCCGGCGTACGGCTCCGGCGGCGGTGGCAGCCTCACCGATCACCGCCAGATCCGACTCGGCCTCGATCAAAGCCCTGAGGCCGTCTCTGACCAAGTCGTGATCGTCGACCAGCACCAACGTGATGACCCGATTGATGGCTTCACCACCGCGGTTCCAATCTGCGGTAGTTCGATCTTCAGCCTTTGTCGTCATTTCGGCTCCACGCTCCTGCCCCCACGATGCCGCCGGTGAGAGCCCACAACACGTCCTTCACGCTCAGAATGCCGAGGATCTCGTCGTCCTCGACCACCGGGAGATGGCGGTAGCCGGCGGCGAGCATCCAGTCGGCGGCGTCCTCGATGCTCACATCGGGCTCCAAATAGTCAGGGTCGGGTGTCATCAGGTATTTGACCTTCATCAGGGCGGAGTTTTCGCCCAGGCCGACCGACCTCAGAATGTCACGTTCGGTGATGATGCCGATCAGGCGCCCGTTTTGCGTCACCGGCATCGCCCCATGGTCCTGTTCGGTCATCCTCTTCGCCACTTGTGAAATGGTTGTATCGGCCGAGCAGGTGTCGACCGGGCCACCCATGGCTTCCCTTACCAACATGTCAAGAACTCCTTTCGATACCTTCTGATAATGACGAAGGCGGCCATGCCCGTATAGGCGGCAAAGGTCCCGGCAATCAGGGCCGTTCTACCCTTTGGTTCGACTAGCGATTTTCTGGTGGCGCCGGGGAGTCGATCAGGTCTTTCGCCTCTAGGACCAACTCAACCGTTGTGTCACGTTTCCTTTGGATATCCCAGAAAGAGGGTTTCCAGAAAGGAGGTGGTCTCTGTGACGCTGGTACAAGAACGCAAGCGGACTGAGATCACCCGAGTTCCAACAGGTGCCCGATACTTCACCGAGTGGACGATGGGCATTGTTGGAGCACTGGCAGCGGCGGTTGGGGCCTACATGTTTTACGCCCCGGCTAGCTGGGTCTTCGCCGGATTGGCCGAGTCCTGGTACTTCGGCTTCTTCGTCGGAGCCGGAATACTGCTTGCCGCCGCATTCGGGGGTTTCGCCCGGCGCGTCTACCTCGCTGATCGAAGCTGGAGCACCCCGGCGGTCTTCGGAACTGCGCTCTCGGTTCTGGCATTGGCCGGAGCCGTCTTCTTCGCAGTCATCTGGATCGTCTGATCCGCTTCGAGAACGGTCCCGGGAGCCGCAGGCTCCCGGGACCGCTTGTCAAACCATATCCGCCAGCCGAACTATGAGCTAGCCCGCGGCCTTCTCGGGCCTGACACGCATTGGCAAAGCGGATCCGAGAGGGCTGTTTCGGGCGATAGCGAGGCCGGCCGCCCAACCCGGAGCTCGACCGCCCTCAGGGGGACGGATCGCACCTACTGACAGTCCACTTCGCGCCAATAGCCATGCGATCACCGAGTTCGAGTTCCACATCTCGCCGGTTTGCAGCTCGTCCCGACCCCAGGTGAGTGCGGGGATGAAAGCGGTCAGCTCGAGCAGTCGGTGTGCCTGCTCGAGCTCAGTACTAACCGTTCGGGGCCCTCCGGCCGCCATTTCGGCATCGGCGAGCACACCGCTGCGCCACCGTCGCACCTCGTATCGAAATGTGCGGAGTCGAGCAATCCTCCGATTGAAGACGGGGCCCTCAACGACGACTCCCCGTGAGGCGACGCCGCGGCCGGGGCTGGGCCACATAGTCTCGACGACAAAACGCCCATCAGGAACGTGGACCTGCAAGGCCGTGTGGAACAAGGCCAAGGGTCGGCGGTGCTCTAACCGGGCTTTGATTCCCTCGTATATCCGGCCGTTGAGGCGGACGAAGCCGGAACCGTCGGCACCGAGAGGAATCCAGTAGAGGTCTATCTTCCCGGAGGGTCGGTCGAGCGTGGTCATCGAGGCCGACCTTGTCCGAACGCCTCCACAGGGGCTAGGGGCTTTGGTCCACAGAGCCTCAGCCGAGGGTTGTGATTCTGAAAGAGTGTTGTGGTCGGCAGTCGTCTTTTCAGTCTTGATTCCCAGGGCTTTCGCCCCTAGCGCACGCGGCAGCTCATTGTTCATGATCTACCCAGTGCCTCAAGAAGTGAGGCTGTACGGAGGTTATGTGCCATGTGGCGCTTCTTGTTCATCGCCTTTCTGATCGCTCACGGGGGAGTCCACCTAGCCATGTGGCTCAGCCCGACCAAACCGGACGCACCGTTTACGGCCACCCATTCCTGGCTGGTGGGGGATCAGCGTGGACTGGCCGTGGTGCTCGCAGTCTTGGCGGCGACGCTTTTGGTTGTGAGCGGAGTCAGTCTCTGGACCGCCGGTTCGTGGTGGCGCTTTGTGGCCGTGGCCGGTCTCGCCATTTCGTTTCTTGTCATGATCGTGTTCTTCCACCCCTGGTTCATTCCGATTCAAATAATCAACGCCGGCCTCATCATCGCCTTGCTCTGGCTCGACTGGCCCTCGCAAGCGTTGGTAGGCGCATAGAGGGCGAGGCCGATGCGGGGTCAACGTCAGGACGTGAAGTGTTGAGACTTGACAGAGGGAACATCGACTAAGGCCAAATCGGCATCTTTCACTTCCTTGATGCGAATTCGCGCATCGACCACCTTGACCCCCTGACCGGGCGGCAAAACCTTGACTGGGTTCAGGTCCATTTCAGCGATCTGAGGGACGGCTGCGACGAGAGCCGACACTCTGAGGAGCAAATCTTTCACTGCCGGCTGGTCGCCGGGCGGAAGGTTGCGATATCCGTCGAGCAGCTTGGCACCTTTGATGCTTCGGATCATGGCGTCGGCATCGAGATCGGTCAGGGGATGGATCCGGAAGGCGACATCGCCCAAAAGTTCAACGAATACTCCACCGAGCCCGTACCCAATTAACGGCCCGAAGTTGGGATCGTCAGTGACGCCGATAAACACTTCGTGGCCGCTGGTGACCATTTCCTGCAGCAAGACACCATCCATCGCCGGAAGGGTTTCGGCCATTCCTCTATAGGCGCTGCGGATCTCAGCCGCCGACGAGAGATTGAGCTTGACCCCCCCAACCTCTGTCTTGTGAAGAATGTCATCGGCGAGGACTTTCATCGCCAGTGGGTAGCCGACACGTTCGGCAGCGGCAACTGCTTTTTCTTCGTTGTCAGCGATTTCAGCACCCGGCATGGTGATCCCATAGCTGCTCAGGACAGATTCCACATCGGACGGAGAAAGCCAAACTCCGGCTGGGGCTGAGGAGAGCGCGGTCGAGACAATCGAGCGAACTCGGTCGGCGTTTGCGTCAGGAAAATCGGCGATGATGCCTGGAGGTCGGTCCCGCCAGCGCCCGTAAGCGACGGCCTTGGCCAGGGCCACAGCCGCCATTTCGGGGAACTTGAAGGACGGTATGGCTCGTTTGGTTCCGACTAGGTGCTTGGCAACCTCCTCCTTCTGCATGAAGACCGCGAGCGTCGTCACAGGCCCGTCGTATCGATCTACGACGTCAAGGATGGCCGTAGCGACGTCACGGGTTCCCCCGGCGGAAGTGGGCACGTAGATCACCAATACCGCGTCGACTTCCTTCGATTCGAGCAGAGCTGTGAGGCAGTGGCGATACTGATCGGCGCTCGCCGAGGCTATGAGGTCGATGGGATTGCGCGTCGAGGCCTCTGGTGCCAGGGCATCAGCAATGACCAACTGCAATTCTTGGCTCAGCTCGGGCAGGTCGAGATTCGCCGACTCGATGGCGTCCGCGGCAAGAATGCCAGGTCCGCCACCATTGGTGACGATCGCCACACGGCTTCCCCTCGGCGCCGGTTGATTGGCCAACAGGGCAGCAACCGCGAACAACTCTTCGAGGGTGTCGGTGCGAACGACGCCTGACTGTTCGAAGAGCGCGTCGGCAGCAACGTCAAGACTGGCAAGAGCACCAGTGTGGGACGAGGCTGCCCGACTACCGCTTACCGTCCGGCCGGACTTGACTGCAATGATGGGTTTCCGCTTTCCCACCCTGCGGGCAATGCGGTGAAAGCGCCGAGGGTTGCCGAAGGATTCGAGGTACAAGACGATGACGTCAGTCGCAGGGTCGTCCTCCCATGCAAGCAATAGGTCGTTGCCAGAAACGTCACCTTTGTTGCCAACCGAGATGAACTGCGAAATCCCGAGGTTGGTGCTCAGGGCGTAGTCAAGGATGGCAATTCCGAGGGCACCCGATTGACTCGACATCGCGACATTGCCGGTGGGGGGATAGATAAGGGAAAAGGTGCCGTTGAGTTGGGCCGAAACAGCCGTGTTGATTAAGCCCATACAGTTGGGCCCGACCATGCGCATCCCGGCTTCCCGGACAAAGCTGACTAGTTCTCTTTCAAGTGCTCGACCGTGCTCGCCCACCTCGGAGAAACCAGCTGAGATCACCACCAATCCCCGCACGCCTTTCGCCGCGCAATCACGGGCGACATCGAGGACGGCGGCGGCGGGAACTGCCACAAATGCGAGGTCGACAGGATCGGGCACATCCGTGATTGATCGATAGGCCCGAACAGATTGAACAACGGCTGCTGTTGAGTTGATTGGGAAGACCGGGCCAGTGAAACCGGTTCGGATCAGGTTGTTGAACAGCCGGTAACCGATCGAGCCAGGGGTCGTGCTGGCTCCGATCACCGCGATCGAACGTGGAAAGAACAAGGGGAGGATGGACGCGCTTACGGCGATCCGCTCTCGATACTCTTCCGCCGCCTGCGAGCCTTCGGTGATCTTCACCGGGAAATCAATCGTGTATGTGCCCGAGTCAAGAGTACGGGTCAATTCGTAGCCAGAATTACGGAGAACGCGCATCATTTGTACGTTCTCGCCCAGGACAAGCGCCTGGAATGCGCTGATGTTCTGCTGACGCGCGTAAACGGTTAGAAGCTGCAAAAGCTCAGTTCCAAGCCCTCGACCTTGATGAATATCCGATACGGCGAACGCCACCTCTGCCATGTGGGGCTCGGCCGGCAGACGCTCGTAGTGCCCAATGGCGATGATCTCATCCTCATGCAGGGCCACGAAGGCCATACGGTTGTGGTAGTCCACGTTTGTGAAGTACTGGAGTTCTGCTTCCGACAAGTGCGGCTTGACTTGGAAGAAGCGAAAGTAACGGCTCTGGTCACCGAGGGTGCCGAAAAAGGCCTTCAGGCGATCGACGTCGTCAGGAGCTATGGGCCGAATGCGTACGACACCTCCATCTCTGAGAACGAGGTCCACGTCATATGCGTTGGGATACGTGACCACGAGGGGAGGCTATCCGGGCCACCCGGACGCGACTCGATTCCCGGGGACGCTTGGAAGTCCTGACCGAGCAGTAGCCCGACTTCGCGGCAATTCGAGATCGTTCTCCGACAACGACGCCCGAACGGGCCGACCCCCATTGTTCGGGGGTGAAACGGTTGTCACGTTCAAGCTATCCACCGAGGACGCTTGCCGGGTTGCCAATCTCGGGCGCCGATCGCGCCCAGGAGGACCACCGGGATCACGCCGGCTAATGCAGCTGCTATCCAGCCGGTTCGATCCAGGGCTACGACTCCGAATATCTCACGCCAGGGCCCGACGACGGCCGCGACCTGCAACAAGAGTCCGAGGCCGATCGCCAGCAAAAGTCTTGGATTCGGCAGGTGGGTTCGAAGGGGCAGGCGGACGACATTGGCGTAGAGAAGGTGCCCGGCCACTAGCGCCGTGAACATCACTGTGCGGGCCTCATCCCACGACGCTCCTGCGGACCGAACAACAACCAAGGACGCCACTGCTCCTCCGCCTATCAACACCGCTCTGCCGGCCAGCATCGCCAGCCGGCTGGCGGAAAGCAGGTCAACCATCGTCGACCCCCTTCGGCGATTCAACAGATCTTCGCGATGGCGGTCGAACCCTAGGGCGAGTGCAGGAAGGCCATCGGTCAGCAGGTTGATCCACAGGAGTTGCAGGGGGAACAATGGAATGCCTAGGTCGGGAAAGAAGACCAAACCGGACAGCACCACCAGCACCTCCGACAGATTCCCCGCAACGAGGTAGTCGACCACCTTGCGGATGTTGTCGAAGATCGCCCGACCTTCCCGCACGGCTTTAGTGACGAGGTCGAGATCGTCGTCCGTGATCACGAGGTCCGCGGCTTCACGAGCGACCTGACTTCCTCCTTTTCCCATCGCCACTCCGATGTCGGCCTGGCGCAGCGCCGGAGCATCATTGACTCCATCTCCGGTAACCGCCACCACATGACCTGCCTGTTGAAAAGCCTCAACGAGTCTGAGCTTCTGCTCCGGCTCCACGCGGGCATAGACCCGAATCGACCACGGGTCCGGCGGCAACCCATGTGCTCGTAAGTCGCTCCCGGTCATCACCTCGTCCTCGTGCTGGGCGAGCCCCGCGGCTCTGGCGACGTTCAAGGCGGTGCCGGCGTGATCGCCAGTGACCATAATGAGGTCGACTCCTGCCTTTCTCGTGCGCTCGACAGTGGATGCGGCCTCGGGGCGAAGAGGATCCTCCATGACGGCGAGCCCGGCCAGGGTCATCCCTTGCTCCAGCACCTCTAGACTCGTTGGCGGCAATTGGCAGGAGCGATAGGCCAACGCCAAAATTCGCCCCCCAGCTGCCGCGAGTTCGTCTACGTGCTCTAGCAGTGCTGCGCGGTCCTCCTCAGTTGCTGGCCGTTGGGAGCCATCGGCCAAGAGCAAGCACCGAGTGATGGCAAGCACCTTTTCGGGCGCTCCTTTGGTCAGGATTTCAACTCCGTCATCGCTCTCGTGCAGGGTGCTCATCATTTTGCGGTGGGAGTCGAAGGGCAGATTGCCAATTCGTGGATGGCTCGTTCGGAGTCCCCGGACCTCCAGAGGGTCGTAGGGCTCGAGCAACGCGATCTCGACCGGGTCCCCTTGCGGGGGTTCGACCGAGGCATCGTTGCATAGGGTGGCGACATGGAAAATTGCCCGCCGCAATTCTCCGGATAGCTCGGTCGGCCGCAGAGGCTCTCCATCGTTGGGAACAATCGAAGAAAGCGAAAGCCGATTCTGGGTAAGAGTCCCTGTCTTGTCGGTGAGCAGGACGGTGGTGGACCCGAGGGTTTCGACGGCCGGCAAGTTGCGGACGATGGCCCCTTCGCGCGCCATCCGCTTCACTCCCAAAGCGAGGCTCAAGGTGACCACGGTCGGCAGGCCCTCTGGCACGGCTGCCACCGCAAGCGCCACTGCGGCCAGAAAAGCTTGCCCGGTGGCGCCAGGTGTATCGCCCAGCCTGAGCTTTATCAGAAGGAAGACCAAAGCCGAGATCCCGATTGCCGCCTGCCCGAGACGCGCCGTCAGCCTGGCCAGCTTTTTCTGAAGAGGTGTCGGCGGAGACTCCCTGCTGAGGTGACTGGCGAGGCGCCCCATTTGGGTTGCGGGACCTGTGGCGATCACCAGACCACGTCCGGAGCCCCCTGTGACCAGAGTGCCTCCATACACCATCCACGAGCGGTCGCCTAACGGCAGTGTCATGTCGCCTTGGGCGGCCGCAAGCTTCGATACCCCCAACGACTCGCCGGTTAAGAGCGATTCGTTGACTTCGAGCGACCACCCTTCGATCAGCCAAGAATCCGCCGCGACGAGATCGCCCGCCGCCAGCATCACCACATCGCCTGGCACTAGTTCTGCAGAAGCAACCACAACCGTTTCCCCGGATCGGATCACCGTTGCGGTCGGGGCAGCGGCCGACCGGAGTGCCTCGAGCGCCGAAGCGGCCCGTTCCTCTTGAATGACGGCGATGACGACGTTGATGGCGACGATGGCGGTTATGGCCATTGCATCAATGGGCTCTCTGAGCGCCAACAAGCTGACCACTGCGGCGGCGAGAAGGAGGAGCGACATTGGTTCGCGGCTATGCCGCCAGATGCGCTCGATCAATGAGGATCGGGGCGCACTGGGAAGCTCGTTGCGTCCCGCGCTAAGTCGGTGAGCTGCCTCGGATGTGTCGAGACCCAAGTCGAGTTCTGTCTTGAGCTCCCGAGCCAGTGTGTCAAGCCTCACAGAACCAGGTTGGACGAACGAGTTGCTTTCCACGTGACCGATTTGGTAAGACGATGCGAATTTATGCGCAAATACGTCCCCCTGGGGAGGGCCGTAGGTCATTCCCCCGGAAAATATGGCTTACAAATCGCGGCCGGGACTGGACATGCACAGGAGTCGTTGTGGATTCGAGGCCTCACCGTTCGGGTCCTCGAAGTCCTCGCGACCACCAAGCAGGTTCACGTCCTTCCAAGGAACGATGTCTTCAAGAAATCCCGGACGGGCTGTTTGCGAGTCAACCCCGGCGACTCGGGACATAGGCAAGGAGGCAAGAGCCGTGAGTGAGCTTTTGGGGATCGTTCGTTTCAAGTTTCATCAAGACAGGGTCGAGGAGTTCAAACGCCTGTCCGCTCAGTGCATGGAAATCGTCCGGGCCAAGGACCCCGGCACCCTGCAATACGACACCTATTTCAACGAGGATCAGTCGGAGGCAATCGTCATCGAGCGTTTTCGGGACTCCGAGGCCCTCATCGAGCACAGTGCCAACCTCGCCCACCTAACGCCGGCGATTCTGGAGACCGGCTCGGTGTCCGGGGAGCTCCTCGGTGAGCCCAGCGCCGAGCTCAAGGCAAAGCTGACCGGCGACCAACCCCAGCTCTTTACGCCCTACCAGTTGATGTAGACGCGAATCGAGGTCACGTAGCGGGGTTGGCGCCGGGCGGACCTTCGAGCACCGTGGGAACGTATTCGAGCAACTGAATGCTGTCGTCGAATGTCTGGTGGGCGACTAGCTCGAGGGCGACATCGGGATAGCCGTCGTAGATCCGGTCCCGGCCTGTGCTCCCCGTGATCACCGGGAAGACCCCCACCCGGAAGCGGTCCACCAGACCGGCTTTGAGGAGCGAGCGGCACAAACTGATGCTGCCGAGGGTGTGCAGCGGACTGGTGACATCGCGCTTCATCGCTCTCACAGTCTCCACCGCATCACCGGCGACTAGCCGCGTGTTGGCCCACGACAACGGCTCTTTGAGTGTCGAGGAGAACACCACCTTGGGCTGTTTGGTGAGCACGGCCATGGCGGCGTTTTCGTCGGTGGAGCTATCCGTTCTCGCCGCTTCGCTGGCGAATCCCGACATCAGGCGGTAGGTGTTCGCTCCCATCAGGGTGGTGTAGTCCTGCGGTTGTTGTTCGAGCCAAGCCAGATATTCGGGACCCTCGAGCCCCCACCAACCCGGCCAGCCTTCGGCTGCCCCAAAACCGTCCAACGAGGTGATGAAATCCACCATCAATTCCGCCATTTGCTCTCCTTTGGTCGATTCTGAGCATTGCGACATGAACGGTGTGGCGATGGCGCCGACACGAGCATCATTTCGCTAAGCGATCAGCGAGCGCCTGACGGGATCTCTGAGATTCGTCGGCGGTCTCGGACCTCCCGAGCAGGTACCAGGTCTCCATTTCGCCTTTGCCCTTGACGGCGATTTTGCCGCGCCGCTCGAACTCGAACTCATCCTTGAGAAGCTCGTAGGTGGGTCGGGTGACCTGGATCCGACCGGGCGTGCCACCCGACTCCATCCGGGAAGCGGTGTTCACCGCGTCGCCCCAGAGGTCGTAGAGGAACTTGTGCCGCCCGATGACGCCGGCCACCACCGGCCCCGAGTTGATCCCGATTCGCAGTTGAAAGCCAAGGTCGCCACAAGGGCCGTCGGGTGCAGTCGAGCCAACCATGTCGAGCGCCACCAGGGCGATCGCCCGCGCGTGGTCTGGCCGCGGAATCGGTACCCCGGCGGCGACCATGTAGGCATCGCCAATGGTTTTGATCTTCTCGAGCCCGTGCCGCTCGGCGAGGGTGTCGAAGTGGCTAAAGAGCCGATCGAGCAGACCCACGATCTCGGCAGCCGGCAGGTCCTTTGAGCGGGCAGTGAAATCGACCACGTCGGCGAACAGCACCGACGCTGCCGCGAACTGGTCCGCGATGGTGCGGGGTTCACCCTTGAGCCGGTCGGCGATGGAGGTGGGGAGGATGTTGAGGAGCAGGCCTTCGGATCGCTGCTGCTCTGACTGGAGCGCCGATAAGGCTTCCTCGCGCTGCCTGGCGAACAGAACCAGCAGCGTGAAGAAGATCGTCCCGCCGACGGTGACGTTAAGGGCCAGGAGAAGGCCGGAGAACCACTCGGGCAGCGGGGATGTGATCCCTAGCGCGATTCCGGCGAACCCTGACGCAAGGAAGATCGTGACGAACGCGAAGAACCACCGGATGCCGGCGCGCACCCCATCGAAGACCAGCGCGCCGAGCGGGGCGAGGATGCCCCAGATGCCTGGCGACCCGCCGGGCAGAAAGCCGCCGAGGGCGATCATCGAGAGCGTCGGCGCGAGGAGGATGTCGGCGAGCTGGATGCGTAGGAGCAGACGGAAATTGCCAGTCCGCGAGAAGAGCCCGATGGACCCGATCGAGATCAGCGCGTAGAGCAGCGCCAACGAGCCCGACCAGGCGCCGAAGGCAAGATAGAGGCCAGCCCACAAGAACGAGATCGGCAGGATCAGAATTGCGATCCGGACGAGAAGTGCCTTGCGGAGTCGCACATCCTGTTCGTCGGCGGGGTCGGCCCCGATTGTCGCGAGCCGCTCCCCGAGGCGGTCGAAGAGGCTCCCCAGGTTCGTCACCGCGCGAGGATACGCAGGCCCGCGAACCGGCCGCTCGCAGGGGTCGATTGGCGAGTTCGCTTCGCTATGCGGGAGTCGTTGTCAGGAACCGACCGGCGGGAGTGGCCTCGCGGCGGGACCATTGATCACCGCCCCGGCGTAGTCGTAGCGGGAGCCGTGGCACGGGCAGTCCCACGTCCGGGCGCGGCTGTTCCAGCCGACCACACAGCCCATATGGGTGCAGCGGGCCGACACCAGGTAGGTCGAACCGTCGTCGTGGAGGTAGGCAGCCACCCTCTCGCCCTCCACCTCGACGACCGCGCCTTCGCCGGGACGGAGGTCGAAGAATTGGCGACCCACGGTCTTCGCGATCAGAACGTCGCGAGGGGCCTCATGCGCCACCCGGTTGGGGACCACCCGTTGGATGTAGCGCCGAGATCCGGTCATTCCCTTGCTGCCGACCACCACTAGGTCGTGATCGCCGGCGGCTTTCGAGATCTTGACGGCCGGGTTGCCCTTGTCGACGATGAGATTCATCTCCTCGCCACCGAGACGGGCGGCAGTGTCACGAAGCACGATGTCTCCGATCAGTGGATCTCCCACGAAGATCAGGCTGATGGCGGCTCCCAGGGCCTGCGCCAGGGCATGACCATGACGCGCCGCCTGATGGGCGGTCAGAGATCCGTCGGTGCCTATCAAAACCCTCCGATAACCCGGCGGCCGATTCTGGGGATCGCTTGTCCTCACCACCAAGATGTCGATGGGACTCTCATGAGCGACCTGGTCGGGGATGCCGCCCATCGCGAACCGATTCCCCGACCCGATTCCGTGGTCGCCGATGACCAGGAGATCGGCGAGCCGCTCGGTAGCGGCGGTCATGATCGTCTGGGCGATTTCACCGCGCAGCTGGGCGGTCTCGGCTTCAACCCCCAGCCTCCGGGCTCGCTCCGCCGCTTCGTTCAAGATTCCGGCGCCGGCCGCCGGATCATGGCCGACGTGGATGGTGGTGAGGCTCGCCCCCAGTTGGTTGGCTAGGCGGGCGGCGACCTCCTCGGCGACGGCCGAAGTCGCTGTCCCATGCGCCCCGACCAGGATGTGGCGGTACGCGCTCAAAACGGTTTCATGACCATCAGATAGACGATAAAAAGCAGAGCAACGAAGCCGGTCCCGGCAGTGAGGATCGGGTTGCCCGAGTTGAGCACCCGGGAAAAGTCGTCCCGTGAAACGGTGGTTCCGCTGGCCATGAGCTCGAGGACCATGCGGACGCGCCGGAAGTGACCCCGAGCCATGGGAAACATCAGGATCCCGACGGCGATCAGCAAACCCAGCGAGACCCAGATCCACCCCTGGGTGAACCACTGGCCTCGGATCCCCGCAGCGATCCCACCCACCAAAAGCAACAAAGTCGAGATGTAGAAGGCGCTCACCGTGGCCGCGCTGAGCTGGAGGATCCCGGCGACCTGCTGCGGATCACGGATGCGACGCATGAGAAGGGTTGCCGCCATCGAGGTGCCGTGGGCCGCCACGAAGCCCACCACGCCCACCAGATGAATGAACACCCACCATCCATAGCTCATCGCCACGAGTTTTCTACGGTTGGCGAGGGCGGTCAATCCGGGTGGCGTGGGGAAGGGGGACGTCTATTTGCCATCAGGACTCTCTAATTCGATAACGCTCGATACCAAGTGGCCGTGGACGTCGGTCGGAATCCGACACTTTGGTACAGGGCGGCGGCGGCATCGGTTTCGTAGGAGATCTTGACCCGGTCGGCGCCTCTCCCGATAAGTCGATCGGTTCCGGTGCACAGCATTGCTCGGGCGAGACCTCGCCGTCGGAATTCGTCCTCGACTCTGACCGGTTCGACGAGTCCCACCCTTGTGGTCGGGTCGAACCAGTAGAGCGAGTAGCCGGCGACCTTGCCATCGGAGGTCTCGACCGCGAGGTCGAGCGCCGGGTCGTAGAGCGGACACTGAGCGAGCCGCTGCGCCACCCCGTTCCCGTTTCGACGTCGCAGAGGATGGGGGGTGTCCCGCCGCTGAGTGCGATCGACGAGTTGGAATCCCGGAGGAAGCGCCGACACGGTCGGAGGACCAGCGGCATCCATCCAGGCAGTGCTGTCGTGGCGGCCAGGGATGAGCTCGGATCGCTGGGCCAGCTCGGTAAAGGTTCGGTCGTCATCACTCACTGGTACTTCGAACCCCGTTTCCGAGTGGCTAGCGGCGTGCTCGATCGCCCGGGTCCACACGACATTGGTCTCGGGATCTGACGCCCCGGGGACGACGACTGGGTCGCATTGCCAGGCGTCATCGGTCCAGCTTGTGATGAGGACTCCGGCGACCGGCCCCTCGTCGTCGACCCAGAAGATCTTCTCGATCTCATCGGAGCGCCGCGGCGTGCGCCACCACCACTGCACGTCGGCGGCTTCCCAGAGGCCGGCGTGAGGGTCGGCTCGGCGAGCACGTTGCAACAGCTTGGTCGCCAGCAAGAGTGCTTCATGCCCTGCTGCCCTGACCTCACTCACCGACACGTCCAACTCCTCAATCGTCGCGGTCTCAACGTAACCTGTCAGCTCGGCGACAGCTCGCCTCCAGCATCAACGAGCTGCTTGAGAGGTAATTGGCAACTGTGTCTTTCTCAATTCATCGCATCTATGAAAAGGCGATCCCTCCAGGGAGAAGGGTTCTGGTTGATCGGCTCTGGCCTCGTGGGGTGAAAAAGAGCGAGGCGCGTCTCGATGAGTGGTTGAAGGACGTCGCTCCCAGCACTGAATTGCGCCGGTGGTATGGCCACGAGCCCACCAAATTTGAGGAGTTCGCCCGCCGCTATCTCGTCGAGCTCGAACGTGGCCCCGCCGCCGTCGCCGTGCGTCATCTTCGAGATCTATCCCGTGAGGGCGAGGTGGTTCTGCTCACGGCGACGCGCGATGTTGACCATTCCGGGGCGCGGGTGCTGACTGATCATCTCATCTTCCTGACAGACCGTTCTTGAGCAGCCAGCTAGCCGGAACGCTCGTGACCCGCCTTGTCGTGACCTGGGGTTTGGGATTCACATCTTCTCACCGGGCAGCTCGTTCGCCTTCGCTAGCTCGGCTGTCAACGAGCGGAGCCGCGTAACCTGACGTCATGTTTATGCAGGAGGGATAGATAGCTCGGGTAAGCACCTACCTCTTCTGTGCAGAACGGGTGGACGGCTTGTCATGACAGCTCAGCTCGCCCATCTCCGCTTCGATGCGAACGACCCGCGCCGTCTCGCTCGGTTCTGGGCGAGCAACTTGGGCTGGGAGATTGACGAGGAAACCAACGGCGAGATTCGCGTGTTGCCCACGGATGGCACGCCCTTCTTCCTAACCTTCTTCCAAGTCCCGGAACCGAAGGCCAGCAAGAATCCGATCCATCTCGATTTGGTTAGCGAATCCGTCGACCACCAGCGGGAGGTCGTCGACCGATTAACTGCACTCAGCGCCGAGCGCGTCGACATCGGGCAAGGTCCAGATGCCGAACACATCGTGCTGGCCGACCCCGAAGGCAACGAGTTCTGCATCGTCATCCGTGGAGAGTTCCTCGCCGACACCGACTACATCGGAGCCGTCGTCTTCGAGCCCGCCAATCCAGTGACCGGCTACTTCTGGGGGGAGGCGATCGGATGGTCGGTGGTCTACGACCAGGATGGCGATGTTGCCATTCGGGCTCCGGATGGCCGAGGGCCCTTCATCACGTTCGGGCCTCCCCGGGTAGTGGCGAGTGGAAAGAACCGCCTCCACCTCGACCTGTTGGCAGATGATCAAGCCACCGAGGTCGATCGGCTCATCGCTCTCGGCGCCACCAGGATCGACCCTGGTCGGGATCACATGCTCAGGGCCGAGTTGACCGATCCCGACGGAAACGCGTTTTTCGTGCTCGGTCGGCAGAACTAGCGGGGCCTCCTCGACCGCCGACAGCCGATTCACGACGAGTTGACCGGAGTGATCTAGCGAGTCGCCCTTCGGGACCCGCCGGGCGACATCGTCGAAGCTCGGACGTCTTCGAGGACCAGGCCGGAGACAAGGCGAATGAGGAAGAAGCCGAACTTCGGGTTTTGGTAGTAAAGCTCGAGGGTCTTTTCGCGCGAGATCGACCACAGGCGACAATCTTCCGCGCACACCGCGCTCAAGGCGCGAACGCTCTGTCCAGCAAACAAGCCCACCTCGCCGAAGATCTCTCCGACGCCGATGTGCTTGTCGATCTCGGGGAAGTGGACGCGCCCCTCCTGGATCATGAACAGACGGTCGGCCCGATCACCTTGCCTGAACAGCACGCTTCCCTTCTGATGCACTTCGGTCTTCATATAGGGGATGAGCGCCTGAAGGACATCCTCGTCGGTTGCCTCCTGGACGGCTCGCGACAATCGAGTTAGCTGGCGGAGCCGAAGGAGATTTAGGGGAAGGAGGCTCGCGTGGAGGACGAGTATCGGATAGACCCGATCGAAGATGCCGTAGGTGATTCCCAGCAGTGCGTAAGTGATGAAAGCGATGTTGCTGACGATGGCGACGATCCGGAGTGGGATCATCGTTTTCATGAAGAAGGACGAAAAGACGAGAACGGCTGCGATCCACGCTGTTATCACGAGCCACATCTGGACCTCACCGACTCTCCAGGTCCCCAGCGACCTTAGCGTCGCGGGCCGCACCGGGCAGTGGGCGGAGGCGTTTCCAGGGGGGAGCAGCGATGACCGATCATGAGGTCGTGATCGCAGGAGGCGGCCCCACTGGGCTAATGCTGGCCGCCGAGTTGGCGTTAGCTGGGATCGACGCGGTCATCGTCGAACGACGTGCCAACCAGGAGCTCGATGGATCGCGATCGGGGGGCCTCCACTCCCGCACGATCGAGGTCCTCGATCAGCGTGGCATCGCTGATCGGTTCCTGGCAGAGGGCCAGGTGCACCCTTTTGTCGGCTACGCCGGGACCTTCTTGGATATCAGCGACTTCCCCACGCGCCACAACTACATCCTGGCGCTCTGGCAAAGCCGCATTGAGCCCATCCTGGCCGACTGGGTGCTCGTCGACCTCGGAGTCCCGATTCTCCGTAGCCGTGAAGTCTTCGGTTTCGCTCAGGACGAGACCGGTGTCGATATCCACCTCGCCGACGGCGCCTCGCTTCGGGCCGAGTACCTCGTCGGCTGCGACGGGGGCCGCAGCGTGGTTCGAAAGGCGGCCGGCATCGAATTCCCCGGGTGGGACCCCACGACCAGCTTCATGATCGCCGAAGTCGAGATGGACGAGGAGCCGGAGATCGGCATGCGCCCCGAGGGTGGCGGCATTGGCCCGGTCAACCGGGAGAAGGGAGGAGGGCCTTACGGGGTCGTGTTGCTGGAGAAGCAGATCGAGCACGCCAGCGAGCCCACCCCGGAAGACCTGAGGAAGGCACTCGTGGCCGCCTATGGAACCGACTTCGGGATGCACAGCCCGACCTGGATCTCTCGATTCACCGACATGACCCGGCAGGCAGCCATCTATCGGGCGGGACGGGTGCTGCTCGCCGGCGATGCTGCCCATGTGCACGGTCCGCAAGGCGGCCAGGGCCTCAACACCGGCGTCCAGGATGCCGTCAACCTGGGATGGAAGCTGGCCCAGGTGGTGAAGGGGATCTCACCCGAAAGCCTTCTCGATACCTACCACGCCGAACGGCATCCGGTCGGGGCCCGGGTCTTGCAGAACACCATGGCCCAGGTAGCCCTCCTTCGCATCGACGAACGGAGCCGAGCCCTTCGCAGCACCGTGCTCGAGCTGCTGGCCATGGACGAACCCCGCAAGCGCATCGCCGGGATGATCTCCGGACTCGACATCCACTATGACCTCGGAGAGGGACACCCGCTTCTCGGGAGGCGGATGCCCGACCTCGACCTCCAGACCGCCGACGGCCCCACGCGCGTCTACACCCTGTTGCATGACGCCAGGGGAGTGCTTCTCAACCTCGACAACCCGGGCTTCGACATTTCACCGTGGGCGGGTCGAGTCCGGCTGGTCCAGGCCCGCCATGATGGCCATTGGGAACTCCCGGTCCTGGGCGAAATCGCCGCCCCTCGAGCCGTATTGATCCGACCCGACGGGTATGTCGCCTGGGTTGGAGAACTAACGGATGCAAACCTGCCATCAGCAGTTGAAACTTGGTTTGGAGCGGCCTCTCCGGCCTAAGGGAACCCCGACTTGGCTCCGGTCCTCCAAGCCTTCGATCCGACGCTCCTAGTCGTCCTCAATCTGGCGGGGACGTTCGTATTCGGGCTCAGCGGTGGACTGGCGGGGGTGCGGGCCCGACTCGATGTGTTCGGCGTGGTGGTACTGGCGGCGGTCGTAGGTCTCGCCGGAGGCATCACGCGCGACGTCCTCATCGGCCTTCCGGCACAGGCGTTTCGAGACTGGGGCTACCTCACGATCGCGATCCTTGCCGGCGTCGTGACGTTGCTGGCACCCGCCGCCCTCACCAGGCTCGAGCGTCCAATCCTCGTGTTCGACGCAGCTGGGCTCGCTCTGTTCTGCGTTACGGGCGCCAGCACAGCCTTGGACCATGGCGTCGCGCCAATCGGTGCGGTCGTGCTCGGTGCGATCACTGGCATCGGGGGCGGTGTGCTTCGTGACATCCTGGTGAGAGAAATTCCGGTTGTACTCCGTACCGGGCTGTACGCGATTCCGGCACTCCTCGGGGCGGCAATCGTCGTCATCGCTTCCGCAAGAGGATCACACAACCTCGCGTTCCCGATCCTCGGTGCCGCAGTTTGTTTCGCCATCCGTGTCGCGGGCGTATATTTCAACTGGAAGGTGCCCCGCCCTCCGGCGGCACATGACGAGGGTCGCTGAACCCGCTGCCAGCGAGACCGGAGAACACCGACTGCGTAGGCGTCGACCCGGCGTACCCTGCGCCTGAGGGAGGAGCATGATGTCACGCTTCGAAGGGAAAGTGGCTTTGGTCACCGGGGCGGCCAGCGGAATCGGCAGAGAGACCGCCCTGAGACTGGCGCGCGAGGGCGCCGCGGTGGTGGTGGCCGATATCCAGCAGGAATCGGGCGACAAGGTGGTTGCGGAGATCAAAGAAGCTGGCGGGCGAGCCATCTTCTTCCGCCTCGACGTTGCCAGCGAAGGCGCCTGGTCAGAGGCGATTTCCCGGACAGAAAGCGAGTTCGGAGGCCTCAATATTCTCGTCAACAACGCCGGCATCGGCGATAACGACCCAATCGAAGTGACATCGAAGCAAACCTATGACCGCGTTATCGCGATCACGCAAACCAGCGTTTTCTTGGGACACAAGGCGGCGAGCGCAGCGCTTAAGAAATCCGGAAATGGTGCGGTCGTCAACGTCAGCTCGATGTTCGGCATCGTCGGCGGATTTGGAACTTCTCCTGCCTATCACGCCGCCAAAGGTGCAGTGAGGCTGTTGACCAAGAGCACCGCCCTGGCGTGGGCAAAAGAGAATGTGCGCGTGAACTCGGTTCACCCTGGCTTCGTAGAGACGCCGATTCTGGGGGATACCGACCCCGACATGTTGGCCAACCTGACACCGATGGGTCGACTCGCTCAGCCGGAGGAGATCGCGGCCGCGATCACATTCTTGGCCAGCGATGATGCATCGTTCATTACCGGTGCCGAATTCGTGGTAGACGGGGGCTACACCGCCGGCTAAGGCGGAATGCCGGGTATGGGTGTCGACCTTGACGAATTGCGCTGGCTGCGCCGGGCCCGCGACCAGATGGACCGTGAGTATGCGCAGCCGCTCGACGTGGCGGCGCTCGCCCGGACCGCCTCGATGTCGCCCGCCCACTTCAGCCGCCGCTTCCGGGCGGTCTACTCCGAAACGCCGTACTCGTATCTGATGACCCGACGCATCGAGCGGGCGAAAGCATTGCTCCGTCGGGGTGATCTGAGTGTGACTGAGGTGTGTTTCGCGGTGGGCTGTACCAGCCTCGGCTCCTTCTCCGCCCGCTTCACCGAGCTTGTCGGAGAATCGCCGAGCGCCTACCGGTCTCGCAATCATGAAGAGCTACTCGCCTTGCCCCACTGCCAGATGATGGTGGTGACACGGCCGCGGAAGATGGGTGCCGGCAGCGCTCCCAAGTGAGCAGTTTTGGAGAAGCAATTTTCTGAGCCCGCGCGTAGTGTCGGTGTTATGACCATTTCACTCAGCCATGTGCACATCCTCGTCGACGATCCCGATGCCGCCCTCGCCTTCTACCGCGACACCCTCGGCCTGAAGGTGCAGAACGAAGTCGAGAACGGCGGCTTCCGCTGGATCACTCTTGCTACCGACAGCCAACCCGAGATCCAGATCGTGTTGTCGCAACCCCATGCTGGCCGCTCCCAGGAGGATGGCGATGCGATCGCCGCTCTCCTGGCGAAGGGCGAGTTGGGTCCGGCGTTTTTCCGAACCGACAATCTCGACGCCACCTTCGAGAAGGTCGCCGCGGCCCCCGGCGTCGAGGTGCTCTCGGAGCCTGCCGACCAGTTCTGGGGGGTCCGCGACGCCGCGGTCCGGGACCCCGCCGGCAACATGCTTCGGATCGAGCAGGGCTAAATGGGTGTCGCGGCCAGGTTCGAAACGGGGGTGGAAAATATCTCACTGCCATCTTCGCCGGCGCTGAGCTGGGGTGAGTTCGCCCTGCGGGAGCCAGAGCTGGCCCGGTTTGGGGCGGACCGACTGACCGCGGCACCCGCGTATCTGGCAACCGTTCGTCGAACGGGGGCACCGCGGGTTCGTCCGGTCACACCCATCTTCACTTCCGCCGGGCTGTTCCTGTTCATGGAGCCGACCTCCCCGAAAGGACGAGACCTCAGGGAGCGGGGATGGTTCGCCCTCCATAACGGTGTTCCCGACAACGCCGGGTCCGGAGGCGAGTTTTGTCTCGAGGGCCGTGGCTTTCCGGTTGACGATCGCCAAGTTTGGAATCACGTTGCTGACGCAGCGGGGTATACGCCCCTCGATCGGTACGTTTTGTTCGAGTTTCACCTAAGTGAAGCCCGCTGTCATGGCTACGGCGACGTGCCGTTGCCCGCGACCCGGAAGTGGACGTTGGACCTGCCCGCAGCTGGTGTGGTCTCGACGTCCTAGAAATAGTCTGCAGAGGAGAGAATGATGAGCGCCCAGAAGGCTGCAAAGAAGTCTGCCAAGAGCACTCCCGCCGGAGACAAATCGTCCCAGGTCTTCTCGGCCGAGGAACGAGCGGCGATGAGAGAGCGCGTCCGCGAACAGAAGGCGGAGGCCCGCCGGGGCGCGGACCGGGAGGCCGGGGAGAAGGAACTGCTCGCCAAGATTGCGGAGATGCCGGAACCGGACCGCGCTATGGCCAAGAAAATCCACGCCATCGTCAAGGCCAGTGCGCCGACCCTGTCCCCAAAAACCTGGTACGGAATGCCCGCGTATGCCAAGGACGGAAAGGTGGTCTGCTTCTTCACCCCGGCGGCGAAGTTCAAATCGAGGTACGCAACGTTTGGTTTCAACGACGATGCAAACCTCGACGATGGTGGCATGTGGCCGACTTCGTATGCGCTGACGAAGTTGACCGCGGCCGAAGAGAAAGCAATCGGTGCCCTCGTCAGGAAGGCCGTGAGCTGAGCAGGGCGGTGGGGGCGAAGTCGGCGGCTCGGCTCGCCGACAGCCACGACTACATCCGCGTCGCCGGCGCCCGCGAGAACAACCTCAAGGACGTCGACGTCGAAATCCCCAAGCGACGGCTGACGGTCTTCACCGGCGTGTCCGGCTCGGGGAAGAGCTCGTTGGTGTTCGACACCATCGCCGCTGAATCCCAGCGGATGATCAACGAGACGTACAGCGCCTTCGTCCAGGGCTTCATGCCGACGCTGGCCCGGCCCGACGTGGACTTCCTCGATGGTCTGACGACCGCGATCATCGTCGACCAGGAGCGTATGGGCGCCAACGCTCGCTCCACGGTGGGCACCGCCACCGACGCCAACGCCATGTTGCGCATTCTCTTCAGCCGGCTGGGCAAACCTCACATCGGCTCCCCGAGCGCTTTCGCCTTCAACGTACCCTCGGTGACGGGGAGGGGCACGATCACCGTGGCGCGCGGCGAGGGAAAAGACAGGCCCAGAGTGGAGACTTACACCCTCACCGGCGGAATGTGTCCGCGCTGCGAAGGGATGGGCTCGGTCAACAACATCGACCTTGCCCAGCTCTACGACGACAGCAAGTCGCTCAGCGAGGGTCCTTTCACCATCCCGGGCTACAGCGGGGACGGCTGGTACGTGCGGATCTTCAGCGAGTCGGGTTTCCTCGATCCAGACAAGCCCATCCGCAAATACACCAAAAAGGAGCTTCACGACTTCCTCTACAAGGAGCCCACCAAGGTGAAGGTGGTTGGCGTCAACATGACCTATGAGGGCTTGATCCCCCGCATCCAGAAGGCCTTCCTCCAAAAGGATGTCGACACTCTCCAACCGCACATTCGCGAGTTCGTGGAGAGAGCCGTGAAGTTCAGCATCTGCCCCGACTGCGGTGGCACCCGGCTCAGCGAGGCGGCTCGCTCCTCGAAGATCAAGGGGCTCAGCATCGCCGACGCATGTGCGATGCAGATCAGCGACCTGGCCGTGTGGCTTCGAGGTCTCGATGAGCCGTCGGTGGCTCCTCTCCTCGCCAGCCTGCAGCACACCCTCGATTCGTTCGTCGAGATCGGCCTCGGCTACCTCTCACTGGACCGGCCCTCGGGCACTCTCTCGGGTGGTGAGGCCCAGCGCACCAAGATGATCCGCCATCTCGGTTCCGCCCTCACCGACGTCACCTACGTCTTCGACGAGCCGACCACCGGCCTCCATCCCCACGACATCCAACGCATGAACGACCTGCTCCTCCAGCTACGAGACAAAGGGAACACAGTGCTAGTCGTCGAGCACGAACCGGAGATGATCTTGATCGCCGACCATGTCATCGATCTCGGTCCTGGCGCCGGCACAGCCGGTGGCACGGTCTGCTTCGAGGGAACCATCGAGGGTTTGCGGCGAAGCGGCACCCTCACCGGGCAACATCTCGATGACCGGGCCGCCCTCAAGGAAATGGTGAGGACTCCAACCGGCAAGCTCGAGATCCGCGGTGCCAGGGTGCACAACCTACAAGACGTCCATGTCGACATCCCCCTCGGGGTTTTGGTAGTTGTCACCGGCGTCGCCGGCTCGGGCAAAAGCTCGCTTATACATGGATCCATCCCCGCAGACGCGTCTGTAGTGTCGGTCGACCAAACCCCAATCCGGGGCTCGCGGCGAAGCAACCCGGCCACATATACCGGCCTGCTGGAGCCAATCCGCAAGGCCTTCGCCAAGGCCAACGGGGTCAAGCCAGCGTTGTTCAGCGCCAACTCCGAGGGCGCCTGCCCGAACTGCAACGGCGCCGGTGTCATCTACACGGAGTTGGGCTTCATGGAGACGGTGTCCACCATCTGCGAGGTCTGCGAGGGCAAGCGCTTCCAGAGCGCAGTGCTCGAGTTCAAGCTGGGCGGCAGGGATATCAGTGAAGTTCTGGCGATGTCGGTGACCGAGGCCAGGGACTTCTTCGCCGAGGGTGATGCCCGGGTTCCGGCCGCTCACGCCATCCTCGAACGGATGCACGCCGTTGGGCTCGGGTATCTCAACATCGGGCAGCCGCTGACGACCCTCTCCGGCGGCGAACGGCAACGCCTGAAGCTGGCGATCCAGATGGCGGAAAAAGGTGGGATTTACTTGCTCGACGAGCCGACCAATGGTCTCCATCTCGCTGACGTGGACCACTTGCTCGCACTTCTCGACCAACTCGTGGACTCCGGGAAGTCGGTCATCGTGATCGAGCACCACCAGGGGGTGATGGCGCACGCCGATTGGATCATCGACCTCGGTCCCGGCGCCGGCCATGATGGGGGCCGGGTGGTCTTTGAGGGCACACCGGCCGATTTGGTTGCCGCGCGTTCCACCCTCACCGGAAAGCACCTCGCCGAATATGTGGCCGCAACGTAGGCTCGCTTTACCTTCGAAGTTCTCTGGCAACGGGCCGCCCCCTCCCCGAAAGACGCTAAGCCACCGGCGCTACTGTCGCCGCGATGCGGCTGATCGTCACCGCGTTCATGACCCTCGACGGAGTCGTCGAGGGGCCGGGCTTCGACGAACACCGTGACGGGAAGAATGCCTGGGCTCTGAGGGTGCAGGGCCCAGATGACGAAGAAGTCAACACGGCCAGGGTCTTCACCGCCGACGCTCTCCTCCTGGGACGCAAGACGTATCAGATCTGGGCCGCCTTCTGGCCCACTGCTCGGGGCGACGACAAGCTCGTCAAACGGATGAATGAAATCCGCAAATACGTGGTCTCGACGACTCTCACCAAGGCCGACTGGCAGAACTCAACCATCATCTCGGGAGATGTCGCCGGCGAAGTCGCCAAGTTGAAACAGTCGCCGGGTGGTGATCTGGTGGTGTACGGGAGCCCGGACCTGGTCGACGAGCTGCTCAAGCACGATTTGATCGACGAGTATCAGCTCCTCCTCTACCCGACGATCCTCGGTAGTGGCAAACACTTGTTTCGCGACGGGATCGACAGCCACAACCTGCGCCTCGTGAGCACCCGGCCATTGAGCTCTGGGGTAGTTCTCCTTACTTATCGCCCCGAGACCAAGGTTCCAACCAGTCCCTTCGTGGAGACGTACTCTTGGACGGAGGAGCAGCACCAGTTGTTGCAGGCTGCTCAGCACGCGGAGCGGGTGTTGGCGACGGTCTTGTTCACCGATCTAGTTGGCTCTACCACCGAAGCCGCTGCTCGAGGCGACCGGGCATGGCGTCGGGTCCTCGACCGACACGACAATCTCGCCCGCCAGTTGGTGGATCGTTGGATGGGCAGAATTGTGAAGGGAACCGGTGACGGCATCCTGGCTACCTTCGATGCCCCCACTCGGGCACTGCGCTGCGCCTTCGACCTCCAGGGCGCCATTGGCAAACTCGGCCTCACCATTCGAGCGGCGATTCACACCGGCGAGATCGAACGGCGCGACGGTGACATCGGCGGCATCGCGGTCCACATCGCTTCCCGTGTCTTAGGAGAAGCCGGCCCCAACCAGATCGTGGTGACTCGAACCGTGACGGACCTGGCCACCGGAACCGGTCTCATGTTCGAGCCGCTGGGTCCGGTGACGCTGCAAGGTGTCCCGGGAAGCTGGGATCTCTTCGAGGCCGCGCCTCGGTAGCTCCGTAGGTACATTCAGCGGCACCTATGGCTGGGCTGCGAACGGCGGCGATACTTCACTGGTTCCTCGGTTTGGGTTTCGGAATCCCCGGGGTGTTCGGTATCCGGAATCTCGCTGCCGGGCGGGGCATTCTCTACTTCATGGGATTTCCCACCTACGGCAAAGGACCATTCGAGCGCGTGGGGATTCAGACCACCGTCCCCCTGCTCTCCGCCTTTGTGTTCGTCTGCTTCCTCGAGTGCGTCGCCGGGTGGCTGTTGTGGAGTGGTGCCAGGTCAGGCGCCATCCTCTCCTTCGCCCTCTTGGCTCTGGGGGCGGCATTCTGGTGGGGCTTTGCGTTGCCGATTCCACCGATACTCGCCGTGGCGGCGACGGCCCTCATCGTGGTGAATTGGGAATTCCTTGTCTGACGTTGTCAGGCAGGGCTGATAACCCGACCTTCAGGTGTCACCCCCGAGACTGGCTATCCGGCCGGACGGTCCCTGGACGCCGCCCACCCTAGCCAATGGCGCCCGACCCAGAACAGGAAGACAGTATTGGCGATCACCCCCAGGGCGAGGGCCACTTGCACGACCGGGTTGTTCGGATCGAGGATGATCAGCCGCCCGAGATAGATCACGACCATGATGGCCCCTAATGCCTGTCCCGCGCGAGCGAGCCCACGGGGATACCGGGCTGATCGACTCATGAGTCCTCCCAGGATCAGGACAGCAATACCGGTGAGACCGAAAGTGGCGAGCCCGCGCGGATCGGCTGGGTTGGGAAAGTCCCCTGCGGAAGGCCCCGGGGGATGGATCTGGTTGGCCAGGTCGTAGCCGGCGTGGATCACTGACAGCAGGGCGCCGACGAACCCCGCGCCGACTGCCCAACGAGCCAGTGGTCGGTTGACCTCCTCCACCGATGATCCCAGGACCACGATGATCAGAGTCATGAGCAACCCGCCCAGCATCAGGAGCGCCGAGGCCACGGCGACGTTGCCGACTACGACAAAGAAGTACCCGTAGAGAATTCCTCCCACAGCAGCAACCAGCGCCGCCATACCCGCCGTCCGCTGCAAAGAGTCCACGACTTCCGGACACTAGATCTGTGGCACCGCGCTTAGGTGGGAGCGCCGTCGTCTCCGAGGCCCTCCCGAGCCTGGAGTCGGCGAACCACCGCATAGAACCACAATCCGAAAAGGGTCATCACAAGCAGGGCCGCCAGAATCCACGGGCGCGGAGCCACCCAACCGAAGAACATCGCCACCGCGCCGGCTACCAGCAACGAGACCGATACAGGCACCGGCGGATTTTCCTCGAGGGTTCTCAGGTTGACGATCAACGCCACCAGGGCTACGAGCACCGAGCCGCTGAGCAGCCATGCCGTGGCGGCGGGAGTTGAGGCCTCGCGGCCGTGCTCGATCAGGCTCACCATCGCCGCTCCTGCCGCGGCGATTGCCATGGTCAATGGCAAGTGGGTGAACAGCCACCGGAGCCGGACACTCGGGATGGCCAGCGGTCGCCGCCGGTTGACGAAATCGAAATAGGTCCACCAATAGGCGAACCCGATCGAGAGGCCAAAGAGACCGGTGGCGATGACCTCGGCGCTGCGCTCGGCATCGGACAGGCCCTCCACCACCCCGACCACGACTTCTCCGAGAACGATGATGACCAGGAGGCCGTACCTCTCGACCAGTGACTCGGTCACCGGGAGGGCAGAATCCATACCCGGCGCCCCGGCGAGGACCAGCCCGCCAACTACCCAGAACAAGACCAACACCGTCCAAATGATCACCCGTTCCTCACCGGGGATGAGGACCGAGATGGCCATGGTGACGATGGTGATGACCATTGCCCAGAGAAAGCGGCCGGTCGTCGCCATGTACTCCTCTCGATCGCGACGGCGAACCGAATACCAAAGCCAGGTGAGGACGGTGAGAAAGAGGACGTATACGATGGCAAAGCCCGATCCGTCATCACCCGAAGCGTCGCCGGCGTAGACCGCTAGGAGGGCCAGGATCAGCATTTGGATGAACACGAACACGCGGGTGCGGCCGTCTTCCCGACCATGCAACTCGTAATAAAGCGTGCCGTTCATCCAGGCGATCCAGACAAGTCCGAAGACGACGGCGAAGTGGAATACGCCGCGCCAGGTGACATCGCCTGCCAGCTGATGGGCGGCCCGCCCGATGACCACGACATAGGTGAGGTCGTAGAACAACTCGAGCCAGCTGACCCGGCGATCCTCGATGATCTCGCCATGCGCTCGGGGTGGAAGCCAGAAGCGACGTCGGAACTCGCCGTACACGCCGGCAGGTTAAGCGGGTATCTGCCGCGATTCTAAAGTTGACAGTGACCGCTTTTAGACTTAGGGTCGGGCTGGTTCTGCAAACCGGCAAGGAATGTGAGGTTCAGTAGATGGCGGGTGAGATCAAATTGAAGGGCCCCGACCTAGCCGCCGACGGCGTTCCCTTGCAAGATCTCAAGCCCGACATTCCTGTAGCGGGACACTTCGAGGGCCAACCGTTAGCGGTGGTGGCGACCGCCGATGGCGTGCGGGCGATCAGCGGCAAGTGCAGTCATTACGGAGGACCACTGGCGGAGGGGCTGTGCGTGGGAAATGAGATTCGCTGCCCCTGGCACCACGCCGCCTTCAACCTGGAGACCGGCGAGGCCGTGGGAGCTCCAGCCCTCAGTCCGATCCCCGTGTATCAGACCGACGAGAAGGACGGCCGCGTCTTCGTTACTGGACCCATCGCGCCTTCCGACCAGAGACCGACGCCGCCCGCCTCGCCGGACTCGGTGGTAATCGTCGGGTCGGGTGCGGCGGGAGCAGCTGCGGCCGAGGCCCTGCGGCGGTATGGGTATGAGGGTCCGGTCACGCTCATCGGAGGCGAGGCCCCTATCGACCGGCCCAACCTCTCGAAGGACTACCTGGCTGGTACGGCTCCGGAGGAATGGATGCCGCTCCGGTCACCGCAGTTTTACGCCGACGCCCGCATCGAGCTCATCAGCGGTCGACAGGTGGAGGCAATCGATCCGACCGCTCGGCTCGTACGGCTCGACGGTGGTGAAGAGATTCGTTACGGGGCACTTCTTCTGGCCCCTGGTGCCGAACCCCGTCGTCTCCCCGTCCCCGGAGCCGATGAACCCCACGTCCATTACCTCCGGACCCTCGAGGACAGCCGCGCCATCATCGCCGCTCTAGGAGACTCGACTCAAGCGGCAGTGATCGGGGCCGGATTCATCGGGTTGGAAGTGGCGGCTTCCCTCCGTCACCGGAAGATGGGAGTCACCGTGATCGCTCCCGAGAAAGTTCCTCTAGCTGACGTCGTCGGCGAGGCTCTGGGACGGTTCGTTTTGGATCTGCATAGTGAACACGGAGTCACCTTCCGGCTGGAGAGATCGGTCACCGAGATCGCGCCCAAAGAAGTGGTGCTGGATGACGGGAGCAAAGTGCCCGCTGACTTGGTGGTGGTTGGCATCGGAGTTAGCCCCCGGATCGAGCTGGCGGAAGCCGCCGGTCTGGCGACAGATCGAGGAATCACCGTTGACCGCTATCTCCGCACGAGCGACCCGCACATTTGGGCAGCCGGCGATGTCGCTCGCTATCCGGGTCCCGACGGGGAATCCGTGAGAGTCGAGCACTGGGTGTTGGCCGAACGTCAGGGCCAGAACGCAGCACGCAACATCCTCGGCCACGAGGATCCGTTCACCGAGCCGCCGTTCTTCTGGAGCCAGCACTACGACGTTCCCATCAACGTCACCGGCCATCTCGCCGGCTGGGAAGAGGAAGTCGTCAATGGCGATCCCGGCCAGCGTGACGTGTTGGTCGGGTTTCGCAAGGGCGGAGTGGTGCGAGCAGTCGCCTCCATCTACCGGGACCGCGAAAATCTCCGCGCCGAGGCGGCTCTCGCTACCGGCGACCAGGCTCGCCTTGCTCAACTACTGGAGCCGGCTCAGCCATAGGTCCAATCGGGTCGCTTTAGCTCCTGGCGCTGGTCGTAGGTGACGACACCGTCAACCAGATCGACGACTTTGGGGGTGGGGATCGTGCGCTTGCCCGCCGGACAGCTGCTCCCGAGGTGGGCGGCGACATCGTCGGGAAAAAGACGGAGGATGCTCGAGATCAAGTTCTGCTCCTGGACGGGCAGGTAGCAGCGATTGGCGTCGGCGACGATGCGAAGCCGTTCCTCGATCTCGTCGAGCTCGCTTTCGGAACCGTTGCCCTCCCTGATTGCCAACAGCGCCCTAGTGATATGGCCGGTTCCCAACTTGCACGGGAGACACTGCCCGCAGGATTCGACATACAGAAAATTGGAGAGGGTCGTTGCCACCTCGACCATGCAGGCCGAGTCGTCGTAGACGATGAATCCGCCCGCCCCCAGCCCCGAGCCCACCGCTTGCATGTCCTCGTAGGTGAGCGGCGTCCCGAGGTGGTCGCTCGTAAGGACTGCGTTAGCCACCCCCGGGACCACGGCCTTGACCATTTGGCCCGGCCGGGATCCGCCCGCGTGGTCCAGTGCCTCCTGAAGCGGGGTTCCCATGTCCAACTCGAAGACATCGGGATGAACGACATCGCCCACCACCGTGCACACCAGTGTTCCCGGCGATTCTTCGGTGCCTACCTTTCTGAACTCGTCGGCGCCGTGGGAAAGTATCCAGGCAGCCTGGGCGAGAGTCTCGGCGTTGTTCACCAGTGTGGGATTGGAGGTGTGGGTCCCCAGGTGACCGGGCTCGGCCTCGTGGGATTCCCAGCCCAACTGGGGGGCGGTGGCAAAGAGGCCATGGAGATAGGGCGGGAGCCAGCGAGGAAGGGGTTCGTTGCCTTCGATCACCTCCAACATCGCCTTCTCCTCGCCGAGGAGATACTCCTCTGGACCGGCGACGACGGTGATGCCGATTCCGTCGAGCCATCCGGCCTCTTCGAATTCGGCGATGGCCGCGGTCAGACGCCCCATCTCGATCCGGAATGATTCCTTGATGCCGACGAAAGCCTCGGCGGCACCGACTGTTCGGGCAGCGATGGTCAGTCCTTCGATCACCTGATATGGATTGGAGCGGATCAGTGCCCGATCTTTGAACGTCCCTGGCTCGCCCTCGCCGGCGTTGCACACCGCGTAGTGGTGTTGGCCTCCACCTCGGAGGATCGATCGCCATTTGGCGCCGGTGGGGAACCCAGCTCCACCACGGCCCCGAAGACCCGCCCGGGTCAATTCGTCGACTACTTCCTCGCTGCTGAGGTCGCGCGACCTGGCGAGGCCGCGTCCGCCTCCGAAGCTCGCGTAATCAGCTATCGATTCGATGGGCCGATCGGGGAGTATTCGCCACCGACCCTCCACCCCTGTCACGGTTTCATTCTTGCTTAGAAGAATTGGTTCTTCATCAGAGGTCGCGACGGCGGAACCAACGATCGGCCAGCAACCACCAGGCTGTCCCGTAGGCGACCGCCCAGGCGACGAAGAGACCGCTCGGGGGAGCATTTCCGGCGAAGGGATTGCCGGTGTCGGCTTCGACCTGAGCGGCGATCAGGAAAGCGGGAGACTGCAAGTAGTAAGAGGCACCGCGCCACAGAGCGTCGGAGGGGATGACCAGGCTGACGCCGGTGCTGATCCTCTGCAGCGTGGGGTTGTCGAGCGCGGTGCCGACGATATCCATGATCCCGCCGATCCAGGCGGCGCCGTAGAGGGCGATCACGATCACCCCGGCGGCAATCGCCGATAGGCGAACCGACAGCGCGGTACCCAGCGCGACCAGCACAACGACCTCCAAGGCCAGCAATGCCACACCGCGCCAAGGGGCGATGGCGCCATACCCGGCAATAGCTGCCCCGATGGAGAGGATTGCTCCCGACATAACGACGATGTAGCCGGCGACGAGCATGGCGAAGGTCCCTGCCCGCTGCGCCAGCCACGATGTCCGGGAGAGGGGCCGGGCGAGGATGGCGTGCAGCCGACCGCTGTCGATTTCGGGGGCGACGGCGCCGCTGGCGAGCAAAACGGCCATGAACGCGGCCAGGAACTGCACGGCGTAGAGGCCGAGGACGGTCATGATCGTCGCCCCCACGGCCGGATCGGTGGGATCGCTGGGGCTGGTAATCGAGTTGAAAGCGATGCTGAAACCAAGCCAGAACAGCAGCAGGAAGGCGACGCTCACCACCGCTCCCACAATGAGGACCTTCCGGTTGGCCGCCTCGCGGAGCGTCAGCCGCACGACCGTCATAGCCCCTCTCCTTCGAGATCGGTCCCCACCAGGTCGACGAAGACGTCCTCCAAGGAGCGATGTAACGGCACCAGCGCCTGAAGCCCGTGACCGCGCATCACGAGGGCCGAGGCGAGGGCAGGGACCGCGGCTACGTCGTCGAGGGCGAGGAGGGCGGTGTCCGATTCTCGGGCCGTGATGCGGCCGAACCCCGCCATGACGGCGAGGGCGTCTTCGTCGAGGCGATCGAGTGTGACCCGAACCTCAACCCCGGCGGCCAGGTCCACCAGCGGTCCGGAATGGATGACCCGACCTCGATGAAGGATCACGACTTGGTCGCAGACCTGTTCGACCTCGCCCAGCAAATGGGAGTTGAGCAGCACTGCCGTACCGCGATCCCGCATCGTACGGATGAGATCTCTGACCTCACGGCGCCCGATGGGGTCGAGGGCCGAGGTTGGCTCGTCGAGGATCACGAGGGCCGGCCGCCCGAGGATTGCCGTCGCCAAGCCGAGTCTCTGTTGCATGCCCTTCGAGTACCCGCTGACCCGGTCGTCGCCGCGGCCGGAGAGTCCAACGAGACGCAAGGCATCGGTGATGGCACCGGCTCGTTCATCCGCAGGAAGCCCGATGAGCCGGGCGTGGGCCTCGAGGACCTGGCGGCCGTCGAGCCAGTCGGGGTATTGGAACTTCTCGGGTAAGTAGCCGACCGCACGGCGGGCGGTGGGGTCGCCGACGGGATGGCCGAGAAGGGCGGCGGTGCCTTCATCCAGGTGCACCATCCCGAGCAAGGCCTTGACGGTCGTGGTCTTCCCTGCTCCGTTGGGCCCGAGGAGGCCGACGACCTGCCCGGGACCCACGTGGAGGTCGACTTGGTCCAGTACCTTGCGGTCCCGATAGGTCTTGCAAAGTCCGGTGGCTGCGATGGGAACGGCACCGTCCCCACCGACGGGTGATTCAGTTGGTGAGCTCACGCTCCGGCTGCGAGCTCCAGCGCCTCGCCGACGGCGATGCGTCCGACGACAACCGTTACCCCGTCCGGGTCCTGGCGGATGACGAGGGCCCCGACCCCGGAGTTGTCGCCGAAGGCGATCGCGGGCCGGCCGGCCACCTCAACCTCTTCCCAACTAGGGCCGTCCACCGGCACCGGCACAGGGATCGTGGACCGCCAGTCGCCCATGGCAGTGAGCTGGGCCCGCAGATCGGCGGGCAACTCTGGGCGGGAAAGGATGAAGGACCGGATGGCATCGAGGGGGGCGCCCTCTGCTCTCACCACCAGCGGTCCGCTGCGGCCGACGACGAGTTCCGGCGGTCCGTCGGCGGGGCCGTAGACCGCGCCGAGGGCGCCGGGGACCTCCACGATCAGGGCGGCGCCATCCAGATCGACCGGCACCCCATTTCCTTCCCGGGCCACCAACTCCAGCCGCGCCGTCCCCGGGGCCATGGCTACGAAGCGGTCGGGCGGCTCCGTCAGCGAAGGGGCG
>JAICGW010000015.1 GCA_025922945.1 Acidimicrobiia bacterium
GATCCCAGGACCAGCCGCACATCACGTTTGGCGAGTGCCCTAGCCGCCGACTTCGAAAGCGAAGAGGTAAGGGCGGGTGTGACTCGATCGACCGCATCCACCAGGGTGACCTGGGGAGGAGGTCCCTCGCGATAGAAGCGTCGATGCACCTCGCGGAGGAAGTCGGCCAGCGCCGCGACCAATTCCGCTCCGGAGAATCCGGCCCCGACGACGGCCACTGACACGCTGCCCTCGGCTTCCATCTTGGCCAGGATGCGATTTCGGATCCGCAGTGCATCGACGATCGTCTTGAACGGGAGGGCGTGTTGGTCGGCTCCCACGACGCCGTAGGTATTGCTGACCGAACCTAACGCGAGCACCAATACGTCGGCGCTGATGGATTCTGTCACCTCTCCGAAAAGGCGGTTTACGACCATGGTGCGGGATTCGGAATCGATGGACTCGATAATCCCTTGAACTAATTCGGCACCAGGGGCGAGCTGGCGAACTGGAGCGATGATGTGGCGGGGATCGACATCGCCAACCGCCGCCTCAGCCAGCATCGGAGTGAAGAGCAGAAAATTGTCGGCGTTGACGATGACCACCTCGACGCCTGCTTTACGGGCCAGGCCTCGCGCCACCATCGATCCCGAGAAGCCGCTTCCGGCAATCAACACCTTCATTTGAGCCAGTCAACCAGTGCTTCTCCCCAGAGCCCGATGGCGCCCGAGCGACCCGCCTCTTCCCGAACCCGTCGATCCGAGGTGATGACCACCAGCGACGGCTCTTTGCCCGCCAACTCGATCAGAGCCTCGTCGGCTGAGGCCGGAAAGCGCACCTCGACCTGGGGATGCGTTCCCTGATACGTCCCGGCCACATCGAACCGGGAGTCGAAGAGAACCAGGAGCTTTCGCTTTCCGGCCGAGCGGTGAGAAAGCCGGCCCACCGCCGCTTCGACCTGGCCGCGTTCCTTCCGCCCCGGGGGGTTCCTGAGCTGGAAGGCGAGATTCCAACCATCGACCGCCACCGTGATCGGCCCCGGGTAAGACAACAGCCACTCGATAGCGGCCGCAGAGTCGGGACGGACTCCGGTTGGAATCGATGGTGGCCCGCTCGGTTCTTTCGCCGGGCGAACGGGTGCTGCTGCCTCCCCGACGGGAGCCACGGCCAAGGCATGCAGTCGGTCATCGAGATCACGGGCCAGGGCGAGGGGCCCTCGCCGCATCCCACCGGCGGCCGCCGTGCGGGGAGTCGACTTGCCCGTCCGGCGTCGGAGCAGGGACTCGAGGCGATCCTGCAACTGCTCGACTTCGGTCATCAGCCTCTCCCGAGCTGCCTCGGAGGTGGCCAGGTCTTTCTGGGTTGAACTCAAGGTGGCGCGTAGCTTCTTGAGTTCGAGTTCCCGGTTGGGGGTTTCCGCCTTCCTGGTCGAAGCCTGTCCTGCCTGCCGGGTCGTCCTGCGTAATTGACGCCGCAGCGTCTCGATCTCCTCTTTGGCCGCGGCGAGGTCCTCCTCGAGCAAGCGGCGGGATTTTTCGGCGAGAGCCGACTGGGCTTTCTCGGCCAGGACGGCCAGGCGCTCCTCCCATCCCGGTTCCCGTCGGAGGAACTCGATCGAGGCGATGTCTGAGCCCACGTCATCGCCCAACTCCTCGAGGGCGATTTCCCGCAGCCACTCATTCCGGTTGAGCTCGGCGACGAGACTCGCTGCCAGCGGGGCGGGAAGCCTCCCCGATCTCTTGGCGACCGCTCTGACCCGAGCCGGAATCTCCTCCTCGTCGAGCCGTCCCAAAGCCCTTCGCGCCGCCGCCAGGCCGGTGGCGAGCAACGCAGGATTGAATGAGTTGGCGGCCGACACTGTCTCGATATAATGGTGGCGAGAGATGACCTACCAGATCCTCGTACTTCCGTAGCGCATACGCCCTAACTCTGGCGTGTGCGCCCTAACGACCCTCCCCACCGGGAGGGTTTTTGTTTCCCGCCAAAAGCCAGACCCAGAGGACCCCCCATGACCAAGAGCACGCACAAAACTTCATCGAAAATGACCGGGGCGCAAGCTCTGATCGCCTCGCTCGAACATGAAGGGGTCGATGTTGCCTTCGGCGTTCCTGGAGGGGCAATCCTTCCCGCATATGACCCGCTGCTCGACTCCTCGATTCGCCACGTCCTCGCCAGACACGAGCAGGGCGCTGGCCACATGGCCGAGGGATACGCCTGGGCGACGGGCAAGGTCGGGGTGTGCATCGCCACCTCGGGCCCTGGCGCCACCAACCTCGTTACCCCCCTCGCCGATGCTCTGATGGACTCGGTACCGCTGGTGGCGATCACCGGCCAGGTACCGACCACGTCCGTCGGTAACGACGCCTTCCAGGAGGCCTACACCACCGGCATCACGATGCCGGCGACGAAGCACAACTACTTCGTCACCGATCCGGGCGAGATCGCCTCGGTGATCCACGAAGCCTTTCATATTGCGTCCACCGGCCGCCCGGGTCCGGTGCTGGTGGACATTCCCAAGGACATCCTCAACCAGACGACGTCCTGGACAAAACCGGGAGAGTTGTCGCTCCCCGGCTACAGGCCGACGGTGGAGGGCCATCCCCGCCGCATCAAGGAAGCAGTCGAATTGATCGGTCGGGCCAAGCGGCCGGTCCTTTATGTCGGCGGAGGAGTCATCAAGGCCAACGGCTCGGTCGAGTTGCGCCAGTTTGCCGAGCTTGCCGGCGTTCCCGTCGCCACCACGCTGATGGGGCGGGGAGCCTTCCCTGACTCCCATTCCCTCGCCCTCGGCATGCCCGGCATGCATGGCACCTACACCGCCATCACCGCCATCCAAAAAGCTGACCTTCTGATCGCGATCGGAGTTCGTTTCGACGACCGGGTCACCGGAAACCCGAAATCCTTCGCCCCCCACGCCCAGGTGATCCACGTCGACGTCGATCCGGCCGAGATCGGCAAGGTACGCGCCGCCGAAGTCCCGATCGTGGGCGACTGCCGGCGGGTCCTCTCCCAACTCATCGTCGCCTGGGGCGAGCGGGAAGCGCCCGATCGATCGGCCTGGCTCGAGGTCATCGGCCGCTGGCAAAAGGACCATCCCCTGCAGTACCAGCAGGACCCCGATGGTCCCATCAAGCCGCAATTCGCCATCGAGGAGCTCTATCGCCTGACAGGGGGAGACGCCACCATCGTCGCCGGAGTCGGCCAGCACCAGATGTGGACGAGCCAGTTCTGGCACTTCGACCGCCCGCGTCGCTGGATCAATTCCGGCGGTCTCGGAACCATGGGCTTTGCCGTTCCGGCCGCGATCGGAGCCAAGGCCGGCGTTCCCGGGGACCTGGTCTTTGCGGTGGATGGCGACGGGTGCTTCCAGATGACCTGCAACGAGCTGATCACCGCTTCAACCGAGAAGATCCCGATCAAGGTCGCGGTCTTCAACAACGGAGTGCACGGCATGGTCACCCAGTGGCAGCGGCTGTTTTACAACGGACGGTTCTCGCAGACCTTCCTGGGAGATGGAGTGGACTACGCCAAGCTGGCCGAGGCGATGGGTTGCGTGGGATTGCGGGCCGAGAGCCCTGACGAACTTGGACCAACGTTTGAGAAGGCCCTTTCCATCGACGACAAGCCAGTGGTGATCGACGTCGTGATCGACCGCGAGGAGATGGTGTTTCCGATGGTGCCGGCGGGGGGCTCGAACGACGAAGTCATCCTTGGACCGACCGAGAAGGTCATCTCTCCGGCGAGTGACCTGCCATGAGGCAGACATCAGACATCAGATATCAGACATCAGATCTGAAATCTGACAGCCCGGCGCAGCCGGGTGGTCTGAAATCTGAGATCTTCCGATGAATCACACGCTGAGCGTCGTCGTCGAGGACAAGCCCGGGGTACTGGCCCGGGTCTCCTCCCTGCTGGCCCGGCGGGGATTCAACATCCACTCCCTCGCCGTCGGACCCTCGCATGAAGATGGCATGTCGCGGATGACGGTCGTGGTCGAGGCTGATGACGTCGAACAGGTCAAAAAGCAACTTCACAAGCTCATCAACGTGGTCAAGATCTCCGAGTTCGATCCCGAGACATCGATCGAACGCGAGATCATGCTCGTACGGGTCACCGGGGGCGCCGGCAAACGCGGCGAGATCCTCGAGATCGCCACCATTTTCTCGGCCATTCCCGTCGACGTTGGGCATAGCGCGATCACCTTTCAGATCGCGGGGGAACCCCGCAAGGTGAACGACTTCCTCGAGCTGGTCCGGCCCTACGGTTTGGTCGAGCTGGTCAAGTCCGGCCGGGTGGCCCTCTCGCGAGAGCCCAAAGGCAAACCGGCGCCGCGGCTACGGGCCGTTAACTGAGGAGGAGGAATGGGCAAGATCTATTACGAGCACGACGCCGATCCAGCGCTGATCAAATCCCGCCGGATCGCCGTCATCGGCTACGGCAGCCAAGGCCATGCTCATTCACTCAACCTCTCCGAGTCAGGTGCCGACGTGGTCGTGGGCCTGCGCTCGGGATCGAGTTCGGCGGCCAAGGCCACCGAGCTCGGACTCAAGGTGATGGCTCCCGCCGAGGCCGCCCGCTGGGCCGACACGGTGATGATGCTGGTCCCCGACCAGCACATGGGCGACCTCTATCAGCAGGAGATCGGCCCCCAGCTGGACGAGGGCGACGCCCTGATGTTTGCCCACGGCTTCAACATCCATTACGGGGCCATTGTTGCCCCAGAAGATGTCGACGTACTAATGGTGGCGCCGAAGGGTCCAGGCCACCTCGTCCGCCGCACCTTCACCGAGGGCTCTGGGGTCCCATGTCTCCTCGCCGTCCACCAGGATGCCACCGGCAACGCCCACCCCCTCGGGCTCTCCTATGCCTGGGGAATCGGTGGGGCCCGGGCCGGAGTGCTGGAGACGACGTTCAAAGAGGAGACCGAGACCGATCTTTTCGGTGAACAGGTCATTCTCTGCGGGGGCGTCTCCGCCCTCATCAAGAGCGCTTACGAGACCTTGGTTGACGCCGGCTACCAGCCCGAGTCGGCCTATTTCGAGACCCTGCATGAATTGAAGTTGATCGTCGATCTCCTTTATGAAGGCGGCCTTTCCTGGATGCGCTATTCGATATCCGACACCGCCGAATATGGCGATTACACGCGGGGCCAGCGAATAGTCACCGACGAGACCAAGGCTGAGATGCGCAAAGTGCTCGACGAAATTCAGTCGGGGGCCTTCGCCCAAGAGTGGCTCGCCCAGGCCCGGGAAGGGGCGCCCTTCCTCCTCGAGCAACGGGCGGCCAACCGCAACCACCCCATCGAAAAAGTAGGACGCCAACTCCGGGGCCTCATGCCCTTCCTAACGCCGAAGGAGGCACCGTGATCCCCTCCGATCGACTGGTGATCTTCGACACCACACTGCGCGATGGCGAACAAGCCCCAGGCATCGCCCTCACCCCCGACGAGAAAGTCACCATCGCCCATCAACTCGCAAAGCTGCGAGTGGACATCCTCGAAGCCGGATTCGCCGCTTCGTCCCCCGGCGATTTTGAAGCCGTCACTCGTATCGCCAACGAGGTGCGGGGGCCGGTGATCGCTTCCCTCGCCCGAGCCCACCCCGATGACATCGACAAGGCTTATGAGGCCCTCAAAGGGGCGAACAACTTCCGCATCCACGTCTTTATGTCGACGTCGCCGATTCACATGGAGAAGATGCTGCGAATGACTCCGGACGAGGTGTTTCGAGCCTCGGTCGAAGGCGTTCGCAGGGCACGGCAGTACACCGACGATATCGAGTTCTCCCCCCAGGACGCCACCCGCTCTGATCCGGACTTCATGATCTCGGTTTGTCGGGCAGCGGTGGAGGCGGGAGCGACCACCATCAACATTCCCGACACCGTCGGGTTCGCGACTCCGGCCGACTTCGTCGAATTGCTGCAGCGGGTCTTCAAGGAGGTCAAAGGCGACCGCGACGATGTGATCATGTCCGTCCACTGCCACAACGACCTAGGCCTGGCAGTCGCCAATTCGCTCTCGTCGATTTCGGCCGGCGCCCGTCAGATCGAGGGGGCCATCAATGGCATTGGCGAACGGGCGGGAAACACTTCGATCGAGGAAGTCGTGATGGCGGTCAAGACCCGCCAGGATGCCTTCGGGGTCGACTTGGGAGTGGATACCACCCAGCTCTACGAAACCTCACGGCTTGTCTCCCGGCTCACCGGATATCCGGTGCAGTACAACAAAGCGGTGGTCGGGCGCAATGCCTTCGCCCACGAATCGGGCATCCACCAGCACGGGGTGCTGCGCGACAAGGAAACCTACGAGATCATGGACGCGGCTGCGGTCGGTCAACAGGCAGCCCAGATCGTCCTCGGCAAGCACTCGGGGCGGGCCGGCTTCACCGACGCCCTGGAAAAAATGGGGATCGTCCTCGAGGACGAGGCATATGCCCGCGCCTTTGAGAGGTTCAAGCAACTTGCTGACCGCAAGGTCCAAATCGGCGAGGACGAGATCAGGGCGATCGTCGAGGATCAGATCGGCGAAACGAGGGAGAAGGTGCGGCTGGTGGGCATCCACGTCGCTGGAGGAAGCGACCTCACTCCCATTGCCACCGTGCGAGTCGTCAAAGACGGCACCGAGCAACTTTTCTCCGGGCAGGGTGACGGGATGATCCATGCCACTTTTGCGGCCCTCCGACTCGCCTTCGGAACCGAAGCCAAGCTGCTCGACTACCGAGTGGTGCCGGTTACTTCTGGAGCCGACGCGATGGCCGAGGTGAATGTCGTCGTCCAGATCGACGACCGGACCTACGCCGGCCACTCGGTCAACACCGACGTGGTGGAAGGGTCGGCCGAGGCCTTCGCCAATGCCTTGAACAAAGCCGGCTAAACCTCGCTCCCCCACTCCATGTGGCGGCGCCGGCTTGGCGGTGGGACCGCGTCCACGACCGCAGGGTTTGCGTAAGCTGAGACGCAAAGGAGATATGCCAGGTGAACTTTCGTCGTCTTCTATGGCTGGGGATGCTGCTGGTTGCGCTCGTGGCCTGCCAGAGCGGAACAACCGCCACCACCGCGCCCGCGGCCGACACCACCCAGGCCGAGACCACCAATGCGCCTGCCGATGCGGGATCGGTGGGGAGCGTGGACGACATGCCGGCCGAATGTATCGATGCGTTGCGTGAGTACCTGCAGGCAATTGAGCCCGTCGTCGAAGGCATCGATTTCCAATCGCTGACACAGAACGACTTCGAAGCGGTGAGCGAGGACTTGGAGGCCGCCACCGAAGGCTTCGAGGAGAGGACCGAGTCCTGTCCAGATCTGGATGTCAGCACCGCCGAGAGCTTCTCGATCATCCGCGAGTTCGCCGAAGAGGAAGCGCCGGGCACGGTGGCTTACTTCACCTTCATCGAGGACTTCGTGGGAGCCTTGGAGAGTGGAGGTAACGCCTCGGGCGATTGCGAGACCGACATCGCCGCCTTCCAGGAATTCGTCGACCGGGGCGGATCGATGGCAGACCTCACGGCAGCCGAGGTGGCCGAGGCCTCGACGTTGATCAGCTCGATCGGTGCTAACTGCTCGGACGAGCGATTCCAGGAATGGTCTCAAGACGAGGACATCCAAACCTGGATCAGCGGCTGAGGTTGAGATTCGACGGGAGCTGATTAATTAGTACCGGCTTGGGCTTGGGCCTGGTCGCGGTCCTTGTCCTCCTTACCGCCTTTTTCGTCGCCGGAGAGTTCGCATTGGTTGCGGTCGATCGCAGCCGGGTCAGGCGTTTGGCGGCCGAAGGTGACCGGGCCGCCAGTCAGATCAATGGCTCGCTCTCTCGTCTGTCTTTTGAGCTGTCCGGAGCTCAGCTCGGGATAACCATCACGTCGCTTCTAACCGGGGCAATCGCCGAACCCGCCCTGGCCGGGTTGTTCGCGCCTCTGCTGGCCAGGATTGGGTGGGCCGGAGTCACCGATCGCCCGGCCTTTGCCATCGGAGCGGCCCTCTTGGTCGCCAACATCGCCTCGATGCTCATCGGCGAGCTGGTGCCGAAGAACTTCGCCCTCGCCAAACCCTTCGGGACCGCCAAGGCGGTGGCGATCCCAATGTCCTGGGTAAACCGCCTTCTGCGCCCGGTGATTCTCCTCCTCAACCGATCGGCCAACTGGACGGTCAGCAAGCTGGGCATCGAACCGCGCGAAGAACTGGCTGGGGTGAGATCGCTCGAGGAACTGGAGCTCATCATCCGTTCGTCGGGCGAGGAGGGAGAACTCGACGACGCTGAGCTTTCGCTTCTCACCAGGGCGATCTCGTTCAGCGAGAAGGTAGCGGCGGACGTAATGGTCCCCCGCGTCGACGTCGAAGGGCTTTCCCGTTTCGATTCGGTGGCAGATTTACGTCGGGTATCCCTCGAGTCGGGTCACTCTCGGTTCCCGATTTTCGGCGAGGATCGAGACGAGATCATAGGTGTGGTCCACGTCAAGGACACCTTCCGCGTCCAACCGGAGCGCCGGTCGATCACTCCCGTGGGTCACATCGCCAAGCCGGCGCTGATTGTTCCCGATTCCCGTCATCTCGACGACCTCCTGGTTGACATGCGAGGCCAAGGTCGGGCGATGGCGCTGGTCGTAGACGAGTACGGAGGCCTGGCGGGGATCGTCACGATCGAGGATCTTCTCGAAGAGATCCTCGGTGAAATCACCGACGAACACGATGCTCCTTTCACCGAGTTCGCACCCTCGGATCCCAGAACGTCCGAACAGATCGAGTTTCGGGGCCTGGCCAACCGCCACGACGTGGAGGATGGGCTTGGCCTCGAGCTGCCTGATGGGCATTTCGAGACTCTGGGCGGATTCCTCGTCGCGCAACTGGGCCGTTTTCCCGAGGCCGGGGAGAAGATCGCCTACGGACAATTCCTGTTCGAGGTGATCTCTATGGATGGCCGCCGGATCGATCGAGTGGCAGTGACGCGGAGCGGGGATCGCCTATGAACGTTGGCGCCCTGGGCTGGATGATCGTCCTTCTTCTCGCCAACGGCTTCTTCGTCGCCGCCGAGTTCGCCTTTACCGCCGCCCGGCGTGAGGTGATCGAAGACCTGCCGGGACGGGGGGCGCGGGCGGCGGCGGTGACGATGAGCAATCTCTCCGACGCCCTGGCGGGGGCTCAGGTGGGAATCACCCTCGCCACCCTCCTCCTCGGTTTCGTCGCCGAGCCGGCCGTGGCGGGCATCTTCGAAACCGCGCTCGGCTGGTTCTCGATCCCTTCCGGTGTCACCCACACCATTGCCTTCATCATTGCCCTGCTGATCGTGGTCTTCTTGCACATGGTGGTGGGCGAGATGGCGCCGAAAAACATCGCCATCGCCACTCCCGAGCGGCTGGCAGTGTGGCTGGGCGTCCCCTTCCATTGGTTCATGACCCTGTTCCGTCCCTTGATCGCGGCCCTCAACTGGGTGGCGAACGGGTTCCTCCGCATCTTCGGAGTCGAGCCCCGCGACAAGCTCGAAACCGCCCATACCGCCGAGGACCTGGCCTCGGTGATCGCCGCAGGTAGCCAGGAAGGGGTGATCGAAGAATTTGCCAGCAAGCTCCTGTCGGGAGCGATCCGCTTCTCGGAGCGCGATGCCTCCGAAGTGATGGTTCCCCGCCCCGACATCGTTGGCCGTTCCCGGGAAGCGACCCCGGCCGAGCTGGAGCAGGTGATCATCGATGAGGGCTTCTCGCGGATCCCCATCTATGGGACCAATGTCGACGATCTCATCGGCTTTGTGCATGCCAAAGACCTGCTGGCGATTCCCGACGACCAGCACGATCTTCCCATCGACCCGGGTCTGATTCGACCGGTTCTCGCCGTGCCGGAATCGGCTTCGATCCGTCCGCTCCTGGGCGAGATGCAGCGAAGCGGCAGGCATTTGGCCCTGATCGTCGACGAGCACGGAGGTACCGCCGGCTTGTTGACTCTCGAAGACATCGCCGAGGAACTGGTGGGCGATATCCGCGACGAATACGACGAGGGTGATCTCGAGAGCCGGCGAATTGGGGAAAGCGATTGGTTCTACGTCCCGGGGGCGATCAGGCCCGACGAACTGCGATCGCTATCGGGGATCGCCATCCCGCCCGGTGAGTACGAGACCCTGGGTGGCTTTCTGATGGACCGACTGGGCCGGATCCCCCGGCGCGGCGACCGGGTGGAGGAATCGGGTTGGGTGATGAGGGTGCGGCGGATGGACGGGCGCCGGGTCACCGAGGTCGAACTCCTCAAGCGTTAGCCCCCCTCCCCCTTCGGGTACTCCCCCCAACGCTCGCTTGCTCGCTGGGGGGAGAAACGGGGCGTCAGATTTCGACGACCACTCCGATGTCGACCACTCGGTCGAAGGGGAGCCGGAAATACTCGGCCGCGCTGCGGGCGTTGCGATGGAGGAAGTAGAAGAGCCTTTCCCTCAGACCCCAGAGCCCTACCCCTTTCTTTGAGACCACCCTTTCCTTGCCGAGGAAATAGGTGGTGTGCAGCGGATCAAAGGCCACCTCCGCGATCAGGTGGTTGAGGGCGGAGGGAATTTCGGGCTCCTCCATGAATCCGTACTCGAGGATTACCTGAAAGAAGCGGGATCCGAGATGACGGACCGAGTCGCGACGGGCCGCCGGTACCCGCGGCTTTTTCGAGACCACCACCGACAGAAAAACGACCGACTCATGGACGGCGTCGTTGTGGCGCAGGTTGGCGATGAAGGCAGGGGGCACCACCCCCGGGACCGGGAAGAAATACACCGCAGTTCCTTCGGTCCTCCTGATTGGCTTCTTCGCAACCGAGGCGATGAACTTGTCGAGGGGCTGGCGACCCAGCCCGGATTTGAGGGCCACCACACGGCGGCCCTTGACCCAGGTGGTCATCAGGAAGAACAAGGTGCCGGCGGCCAGGAGAGCGAACCAGCCTCCTTCTGGAATCTTGAGGAGGTTGGAGGAGAGGAAAGCCAGGTCGATGAGGGCGAAGAGACCGATGATCGACACCACCCGTCCCCATCCCCATCCCCATTGCTCGCGGGCGTACACCGAGATCAGGATGCTGGTAATGAGCATGGTGGCCGTGACGGCGACCCCATATGCCGCAGCCAGGTTGGTCGAGCTCCGAAAGCCGAGGACCAGACCGATGCAGACGACAAGGAGAGCCCAATTCACGGCCGGTAAGTAAACCTGACCGTGAACATCCGCCGAGGTGTGCTTGACGAGGAGGCGGGGAACGAACCCGAGCTGCATGGCCTGGGTGGCCAACGAGAAGACGCCCGAGATCAGGGCCTGGCTGGCAACGATGGTTGCCAGCGTCGCCAGTATCACCAGCGGCACCAGCGCCCACTGCGGTGCCAGCAGAAAGAAGGGGCTCTCCACCGCCGTCGGGTCGGCGAGGAGGAGCGCTCCTTGACCCAAGTAGTTGATGACGAGCGCCGGGAGCACTACCCCGAGCCATCCCAAACGAATCGGCCGCGTACCGAAATGCCCGAGATCTGCGTATAGGGCTTCGCCCCCGGTCACCACCAGCACGATCGAGCCCAGGGCGACGAATGCCCGGCCCTGATATTCGTCGAAGAACCGAACGGCGTGGAGCGGGTTGAGGGCCGCCAGCACCGTCGGGTTGCCGGCGATCTGGACCGCGCCGAGTAACGCCAACACCACGAACCAGACGAGCATCAAGGGTCCAAAGAGCCGTCCTACCACTTCAGTTCCCCGCTGCTGGATGGCGAAGAGCCCGATGAGGATCGCAATCGAGATCGGGATCACAAAGGTCGTGAGCTCGGGTGTGACTAGCTGCAAGCCCTCCACCGCCGCCAGGACGGATATCGAAGGGGTGATCGCCCCTTCGCCCGTCAGCAGGGCTGCCCCGAACATCCCGGCCAGGACCAAACCGCTTCTTCGACGCCGCTCGCGATCACTCGGGGCGACCAGAGCGGTAAGAGAAAGAACTCCTCCCTCGCCGTCGTTGTCCGCCCGCATCACCACCACCACGTACTTGATGGTGATCACCAGCATCAGTGCCCAGAAGATCAGCGACAGGGAGCCGAGCACCGATACCTCGGAAACGCTGATTCCGTATCTGACGGCAAAGGTTTCCCGCAAGGAGTAGAGCGGGCTGGTTCCGATATCGCCATAGACGATGCCCAGCGCCGCCAGGGTGAGACCGGCGACACCTCCCATGGCGGTGGGTCCTCCCCGGTGTGTAGCGGTCACGGCGGGCCACGGTAACTTGCTCGGATGGCGTATCGATTTGCCGTGATCGGCGGGGATGGAGTCGGCCCGGAAGTGACCGAGCAAGCATTGCACGCCCTCGACGCAGCCGCCCAACGCTTCGACATCGCCTTCGACACCACCGAATACGACCTCGGCGGGAGACGATTTCTGACCACGGGTGAGGTGCTGCCCGAATCAGTGGAGGACGAGCTCGCCACCCACGACGCGATCCTCCTGGGAGCGGTCGGCACACCCGAGGTGCCGCCGGGAGTGCTCGAGCGAGGGCTGCTGCTCAAGCTGCGTTTCGACTTCGATCTCTACGTGAACCTGCGGCCGATCCGGCTCTATCCGGGGGCCGTGAGTCCGATCGCCGGGCTCAAACCGGAACAGTGCGACCTGGTCGTGGTGCGCGAGAACACCGAGGGCCTTTATGTCGGAGCGGGAGGAGTGCTGCGACGTGGGGGACCCGATGAAGTGGCAACTCAAGAATCGATCAATACCCGGCTCGGGGTCGAAAGGGTGATCCGCTTCGCGTTCGAGCTCGCCAGCAAGCGCTCGGGCCACCTCACGCTCTGCCACAAGACCAACGTTCTCACCTACGCCGGCAGCCTCTGGCAGCGGACGTGCGATGACATCGCCCGGGAATACACGTCTGTCACCGCCGACTACGTGCATGTGGACGCCGCCTGCCTCTACTTGGTCTCGGATCCGGCCAGGTTCGACGTGATCGTCACCGACAACCTCTTCGGGGACATCATTACCGACCTCGGCGCCGCCATTCAGGGGGGTCTGGGACTGGCCGCCTCCGGGAATCTCAATCCGGAGCGCCGTTTCCCCTCGATGTTCGAGCCGGTCCACGGTTCGGCCCCCGACATCGCCGGGAAGGGCTGGGCAAATCCCGTGGCAGCGATTCTCTCCCTCGCTTTGTGCCTCGATCATCTCGGCGAGTCCGAAGCTGCCAAGGCAGTCGAGGAAGCAGCTGTGTCAGTCCTCGGCGATCTCAAGGCGATGGCGGGACCGGAGATGGGGATGACGACCTCCGAGATCGGCGCCGCCATCGCCTCTCGGATCGGCGGCTAGGAGAGCCGGGGAAAGGCGGGCGGCCGAGTCAGGGGTCGATCCCCGAACTCCGGCGCTCCCGGGGCCGCCTCGATCAGCTTGAGCAACTCCTCGAGGCCAACCTCGAGCTGGCGGTCAAAGCCGCGGGAGTAGTCCTGGGGGCTATTGATGACCTCGAGGTCCGGAGTGGCCCCGAAGTTCTCGACGGCGTAACCCACGTCCGTAAACCATGTGTGGAACTCGGGCTGGGTCGTGATCGTTCCATCCACCAGTGATTGCTGGGGCCAAATGCCGACCACTCCCCCCCAAGTGCGGGTTCCAATCAAAGGCCCCAATCCCTTCATCTTGAAGACGTGGGAGAAGATGTCACCATCGGAGCCGGCGTTCTCGTTGGTGAGGCAGACCATCGGTCCCATCGGGGCATCATCTGGCATCGCGGAAGGAACTCGCCAGCGGGTGATCAGGTAGCCGACTCGCTCTCGCAACAAACGCTCGAGGAGGAGCTGGCTGACGTTTCCCCCGCGATTGAAGCGCACATCGATCACCAATCCTTGCCGATCTACTTCGGACTTCCACGAACGATGGAACTCCGAAAATCCGGCCGGTCCCATGTCGGGAATGTGGATGTATCCGATCTTTCCCTGCGAGCGCTCCGCCAGGTACTCGCGGTTTCCCCGCACCCAAGCTCGGTACCAGAGCCGAGTTGCATCGTTAAGGGGGTTAATCACCACGCGGCGTGCTTTACCCCGGCCGCGCCGCACGGTCAGAGTGATGGTCCTCCCGCCCCGCTCCACCAGCCGGGAGGCGGGTGAGACTTTGACATCCACCGGCCGGTCATCGATCGCCAAGATGCGATCCCCCTCGGCGACATCGATCCCGGGGGCAGCCAACGGAGAAGACGACCGTTGATCCCAAGAATCCCCATGCGGAATGTCGACAATTTTCCAGCCGCCTCGCTCGTACGCCACCCGAGCACCCAAGTGGCCCTGGGTCCAAACCGGAGCCGGTCGATAATCCCCGCCCAATTCGTAGGCGTGCGACGTCCCCAGTTCGCCCTGCATCTCCCAGAGCAGATCGGAGAACTCCGCCCGGCTGGCGACTCGATCGACAAGGTCGCGGTAGCGATCATGGATCGACGGCCAATCGACCCCGCCCATGGTTTCCCACCAGTAGTGGTCCCGCTGCAGCCGCCAGGCCTCCGAAAACATCTGCTTCCATTCCGCACCCGGGATCACTTCCACTCGCAGCCGCTCGAGGTCAACGAATCCGGTTTCCCGCCCCGGCCGCTCGTTGCCCGACTTGTCGTCCTTGAATCCAACGGGTACCACTCGCAAGGCCTTCTTGCTCCGATAGGCAATGACCTTCCCATCTCGGGAGACGGTGAACCCGGTCACCCCCTCGGCGATGGTCTCGGCCTTGTCGTTGCCGAAATCCCAGGCATCGAGGCGGGCTCCCCCGTTCGTCTCCTCCCCGAAGTTGGCCTCTCGTTCCAGCGGATGGACGAGGAACAAAGCCCGCCCCCGGGCCAGGACGATCCGGCTGTAGACCGCCGGGGGGGTCGGGAAGGCGACGGTCCTCTCCGCGAGGCCCTCGAAGTCGATCTTGGTGGTGGCGGGCGGAGGTGGAGGCGGCGGGGTCGTCTCGCCATCGGGACGCTCGCCCGCCGGCTCCGGGGGCTTGGGGGGCCCGCCTTCGGGCGGTGCCCCGGGGGCCCGAGGGCTGCGCTGGCTGGGAGTGAAGGGCGACGGTCTGTCGGCTGCCAGGGGTACGAGCATGAGCATGCCCCCGCGTGGAAATCCGTAATCGTGGAAGTGCGAGTCCGGGATGGGCTCGAAAGCGCGCACCGAGAGGAACGCCAGGTACTTTCCCTCGGGATCGAAGCTGGGACTCCAGTCCTCGAACTCCGGGGTCCCCAGCATATGAGTCCGGCCGCTTCCCACCTCGTATATGCAGATATTCGAGGTGGTACGACTGGTGACCGCTCCGAATGCGAGATAGGCCCCGTCGGGCGACCAACTCACCCCGGCGGTCCACCCAAATGGACTGTGATGGACGAGCTTGGTGCGGCCGCTACTGGGATTGACCAACAACAGCTCATGACGGTGGTTGGTAATGGCGACAGCCTCGCGATCGGTTGGCGAGGGGTGGAGGGTTCGCACCCGTCCCGGATCCGGCCGGCGGCCGCGGCGGTGCCTCTCGGCGGTAGCGGACTCGGTCGTCACCACCAGCTCGTCCTCTCCGCTCTCATCTGACACCATGACCAGTGACTTGCCGTCGGCCAACCATTCGGGTAGCCGCTGGCGAGCCTCGGACACCAGCCCATGCCGGATCGGGGATCCCTCCCAGAGGGGCATCGAAAAGACACCCCCTCTCGCCACTGCCGCCATCGTGTGCCCCTCGGGGTGAAGCGAGACCGATTCCAGATTCCGGGGCGTGACCGGGATGAAGCGGCGGTTGCGTTGCGGACGGGCCGAGGGCAGATTGACATCGAGGCGCCGGCTCTCGTCCCGACGGGGGTCAAGTACCCAGAGGTCGGCGCCTCAGTGGTAAACGATGCGGCGGCCGTCGGAAGAGGGAAAGCGGGCGTAGAAGTCGTCGTGGTGGGTGTGACGCCGCAACCCGCCTCCGGTCGGGGACACCGAATAGATGTTTCCCACTCCCTCGTGGTCGGACAAGAAGTAAATCCGGCGCCCGATCCACATCGGGTCAGCCAGGTTGCCTCCGGGATCCACAAGCGTCGTGAACTCGCCTTCGCCGTCCCGGTCGACCCAGATGCTTCCTGCCCGGCCACCCCGGTATCGCTTCCATCGAGCCGGATCGAAGCTGTTGCGGCCGATGACCACTCCCGGCCCGCCCCTTTCGAAAGAGATACCCCGGGCCGGGCCCCAGCCCAACGCCTCGGGGGCGGGGCCGTCGATCGGAATCCGCCAGAGATGGCCCCAGCCCTCAAAGGGCTGCTGGTAGTCGCTGGAGACAATCACCGATTCCCCGTCTGGCGTCCAGGTGAGAACTTGCGTATTGGCTCCGAGATAGGAGATTCTTCGGGAACTCCCACCGGCAGCGGGCATGACATACACATCGAGGCGGCCTTCGTCTCGGCCGACGAAGGCAATCTGGCTTCCATCGGGAGAGAAACGGGGAAAGGTCTCGGTTCCGGGATTGGCCGTCAAGCGAAAGGCGTCCCCACCCTCGGCGGACACCATCCAGAGGTCATCCTCGGCGACGAAGACCACTCGATCGCGGAAGATCGTCGGATGGCGGTAGTAGCCAATCATGTGGATCGCCCAGTCAAGTTGGCAAGACGTCGGAGAGAAAGTCGGTGACCGCCCGCTCGTAGGGTTGGGGACCGACGTTCCAGCCGCGGACGTGGCCAGCGCCGGGAACAATGAAAAGTCTCACCAAATCGGGGCGGGCGGAGGCCAGGGCCTCGGAGACCTGGAAGGGAACCGTCTCGTCGGCGGTGCCGTGGATTACGAGCATGGGAACCGAGAGCAAAGCAGCCGCGGGGAGGTAGTCGATGGCCTCCCAATCGATCCCGAAACGAAGCGTGGCGAGACGCTTTGCCGTCCAAACCAGGGTTCCCGGGAGCGGAAGGGGGATGAGGGGAAGGCGGCGCTGGGAAGCGCTCAGGTCAACCGACTGCTCGAAATCGACGTTGGGGCTGTCGAGGATCAGGGCGAGCACGGGGTTTTCGGGAGTCTTCTGGAGATAGGAGAGGATGTGAGCCGCCCCAGTCGAGTAGCCCACCAGCACCATTCCGGTGGCACCCTCGGTGGCCGCCTGATCCACGGCGGCGGCGATGTCCTCCCATTCCGTGGCCCCGAACCGATAGAAGCCGGAGTCATCAATGGGGGCTCCGTCATCGTTGCGATAGTCGATCACCAACTGCGGAAATCCCGCCGCCGCCAGCGGCTTGATCAGGCGCAGGGCTTCGCGCCTGCTCGCTCCAAGACCGTGGACGTGAATCACCCAGACATCGCCGGGCGCCAGGATCCGCCACGCCTTCATCGGCCCTAGTGCGGTGGGGTAATCGATCTCGGTGAAGTCGATGCCGAATGCCTGAGAAGGATCTCCGGGAAAGGCATTCCCGTCAAGAAACCCAGTATCTCCGGACTGAGCGGCTTCACCGCTCAGCCGTTGGATGTTTCTGGTGACCGAGCCGTCATCGGCGCCGGTGAAAGCGGGGCCGAGTTGCCCGTAACCGGTCCCCCAATCCAGACCAACGATGCCGCTCGTGGTGAGGTCGGGCTCGAAACCCGGCACGGCGCCGAGGCGGACCATTCCTTCTCCTGCCTCGAGAATGGTGACGTCGTCGGTCGGGGGCTCATGATCCGGTTGCAGTGCGTCGCGGCGAAGTTGATCGGCGAAATACCAGCCTCCCGCCAAATGAAAGATCGCGAGCACGCCGATGACAACGACGACGGCCCTTCTCATGAGTATCAACCGCCTACTGCCTGTAGGTTCCGATGAGATGCCCGTCTGTATCCACGACCGGCCACGGACCCGACTTTTCTGGATCCCCCGCCTTTTGGTGGGCGACCGCGATCGAGCTGGCGGCTTCGACCAACGACATCGTCGCCGTGACCGAAATCGGATCATCCATCAAATTAGCGATGGGAGCATCGGCAGCCGCGGCCAGTAGCCGGGTCCGTTCGACGACACCGACCAACTTGCCTCCTTCGACCACCGCCACCAGCTCATCGTCGTATAACCGCCGCCCATCCCCGGCGAGGTGGAGTGGTCCCACGAAGACCGGGTTATCCATCACCTGAAATACCCGCGGTGGAGCGGCCCGGACAATGAGGGCCCCGGCTTGGGCCCGAGCCCGCAGCCGGGCTCCGGGTCCAAACACCAGACGGGAGAGGAGCGAACCGCCCGCCTCACCGAGGACGAGCAAGGCTCCGGACGGAAGCGCCTTGACGAACTCGGTGAGATCAGTGGCTTGGATCGACAGCTGCTTCGCATGCGGCACGAACTCGCCGAGACGGGCGACGAGGGACTCGGCAACCTCGGAGGCATCTTTATCGGTATAGGCGGTGGCAATGTGCACATCGACGTTGAGCCGCCGGGCGAGATGGTCGGAAACCTGGACGTTGAGCTCGGAGTGGGGGCCACCGGCAATGGCGGCCACGACCGCGGTTACCTCGGTGGGCTCAAAGTCGAGGGGGGAAACGACACTCACCAGTGAGAAACCGCCTGGAGGCTTGCGGGTGACGAGGAGGTCGGCCCGGGCCCGGATGCAGGCTTCGTCGAGGTCGCCTGTGACCCGGCTTGACCCCGGCGCCAGCAGCTCCGCCAGCTCCGCACAACCCTTGCCCCGGGTGTAGCAGACCCGGGGGTCTTGTCTGCCAAGCCCGGGGATATCCGCCTGGGGGTCAATCGGCCAGATCAGGGCACCCAGTCATGGGCGGTCAGTGTGCCAGAGATCAGATATCAGATGACAGATTTCATAAGACCAGTCAGCGTGGATCGATCTGAAGTCTCATGTCCGATGTCTGATGTCTGCGTCTTTGGTCTTTCCTCTCTGGTCTTTAGTCTTTTTCCATGAAGATCGGCGTCCTTCGGGAGAACCTGGCCGGTGAACGACGGGTGGCGATCACGCCTCACATCGTCAAGAGGCTCATCCAGTCCGGTCACTCGGTGACGGTCGAGGGGCAAGCGGGTGCCGGGGCCGGGCTTGCGGACGACGCCTACCAAGCCGAGGGAGCAACCATTGTCGGCCGGACGGATGTTCTCTCGTCGGATCTGATCGCGACGGTCAATGCTCCTCAAGACGCGGACCTGAGAGACACGATGGTTCTCGGCTTGCTACGGCCCTTTGAGGACCCTTCGCAGATGACGTCCTACGCCAGCCGCGGGATCACCGGCCTGGCTTTCGAACTCGTGCCCCGCACCACACGGGCCCAGGCGATGGACGCCCTTTCGTCGCAAGCCACGGTTTCGGGATATCAGGCGGCCCTCGAGGGAGCCAAGGCCTGCGATCGATTCTTTCCGATGCTGACCACCGCCGCGGGCACGATTCCCCCCGCCCGGGCGCTCATCCTCGGAGCCGGGGTGGCCGGCCTGCAAGCGATTGCCACCAGCCGCCGGCTGGGAGCGGTGGTTTCGGCCTTCGACGTGCGGGCCGCGGCCGCCGAGCAAGTGCGGAGTTTGGGCGCCAGCTTTCTCGAAAGTGACCTGGAGCCCCAGGATGCCACCAGCAACGGCGGCTATGCCCGCCAGCTCGAAACCGATGCCACCGAAAGGGTCCGCGCCAGCCTGGCTGCACCGGTCGCGACGGCTGATGTCGTGATCGCCACGGCCGCCATTCCCGGCAAAGCGGCGCCGCTCCTGATCACCACCGCCATGGTGGAGTCGATGCGACCGGGATCGGTGATCGTCGACGTCTCTGCCGGCACTGGTGGGAACTGCGAGCTCACGAGGCCCGGAGAGGCTGTCAGGCATGGGGGCGTGCAGGTGATCGGTTTTACCGATCTCGCCTCGCGCAAGCCTTACGACGCCAGCCAGATGTATGCGCGCAACGTCGCTGCCCTGATCGAGATCATCGGGCCCGACGGGTTTCTCGATCTCTCCGATGACATCTTGGACCAGATCACTGTGACCTACGGTGGCGAGGTCCGGCACCCGCGCATCCGGGAACTGGTCGCCGGCAGATAGGCCATGGACTTCGTCGATGTCCTCCGGAAGCGACGAATGGTCCGCAACTATCGACCCGATCCGGTACCAGCCGAGTCCATCGAGCGTATCCTCGACGCCGCTCGCAAGGCGCCCTCGGCCGGCTTTAGCCAGGGCGTGAGCTTCATCGTCGTCACCGAGGAGGGAACCCGACGAGCAATCGCCGACCTCGCCCAGGAGTCGAGCTACGTCGCCGCCGGCTTCGACCCCTGGATTTCGGGCGCTCCGGCTCACATCGTGGTGGCCACATCCGAGCAGGCATACCACGAGCGCTACCAGGAACCCGACAAGTTGAAACCGGATGGATCGGAGATCGAGTGGCCGATCCCGTACTGGTGGGTTGACGCCGGAGCAGCACTGATGCTGGTGCTGCTGGGGGCGGTAAACGAGGGCATGGCGGCAGGTTTTCTGGGCGTCAGATCCCTTCCCGGCCTCCGTGAATTGCTCGGGATCCCCGAAACAGTCACTCCTTTGGGGATCGTGACCCTCGGCTTTCCTCTCCCCGATCGGCGCTCGGGGTCCCTCGAGCGCGGCTGGAAGGCCCAGGATCAGGTGGTCCACTACGAGCGCTGGCAGCCTCAAAGAGGCGCTAGTTACGGCCAGGAGGCCCATAGCAATCCTGTAACGAAACCGGAGGATGGGCTACCTGCGAGTCGTGGTGATGTCTAGAAACCGTCCTTTCGAGGACCTCCGCTCCCTAGGGGAGTTCCTCCGCAACCGGGTCGCCGACGACGAATCCCGTCGGGTGGCGGCCGCGGCGGTCAGACGACGTCGCCCGCAAAGGACCCGAGCCTGGGTCGCGATCGTGGTAGGCACCACCGTTTTCGCCATGGCCAACGTGGCCCTGGCCCAGGCATCCGATCCCGCCATTCCCGGCCAACTCTTGTATCCGCTGGATCGGGCCTACGAATGGTTGTCGGATCGATTCGCATCGCACAACCGGGTTCCTGAGCGCGTGGCGGAAGCGCTCGAGCTCGCCGAGGGCGGTCATACCGATCGGGCGCTTCTGGTTGTGACCGAGATCCTGGGAGACGACGAGACCCTGCAGGCTGAGGTTGGCGGACTTGCTGGGAGCGGCAGCTCCCCCGCCGTGCGCGACGAGGTGAAAGACCTGGTCGGTGCTGCGTCCTCGGTCCGTGAGGCTGCCCAAAGTGGTGATGCGGACGCGCTGGCGGATGCCATCGACAACGTCAAGGAGGCAGCCCAGGACGTGGCCGAGACCGCCAGTCAAGGACATGCTGGTGGCAGCGATGACAACCCCTCAGTGACCGCCCCTGGACAGACAAGTAGCCCGGCGGACACAGCCCCCGGACGGGATCCTGGTTCAGGCGGCAGCGGTAGCCAGGGTGGCCGGGGGCAGGGCAGTTCCAATCCCTAAGAGCGGGGCAAATCGCAGGCAATAGTCTGTGAGGATGGCTAGGGATCTGGGCGCGGTGGACCGGGCCCTCCTCATCTAGGTGTGGCCGCCGTACGCCGACACGGTCCGACAGGCGATCGCCGGCGACTCGAGGGCGCTAACTGAACTCCTCACCCTCGGCCACCCGCGGATAGTCGCCTTCTTTCTCGGGCTCGGACTCGATTTACACAGTGCCGACGACCTCGCCGCCGAGACGGCGGAGGCAATCGTGAAGGGGATTTCGCGGCTGCGGGAGCCACAGGCGTTCGAAGCCTGGTTCTGGTCGATCGCCCGCAACCGCTTGCGCAACTTCTATCGGCGGCGGCGGAGCGCCCGACCTACGGACGCCATGATCTCCCCGGCGACTCCCGAGGAGCTGTCGATCGAACGAGAGGAGCACCGTCGGATCCTGGCCGCCCTGGCTCAGCTCTCACCGCGCGACCGCGAGCTCTTGTGGCTGCGGGAAGTCGAGGGCCTCGACTATGAGGAAATCGGTGGCCGCTTGGGCAGCGCCATCGGCACGGTGCGGGTGGCGATTCACCGGGCCCGGAGACGACTGGAAGAGATCTACCAACGAGACGAGGCCGAGCGGCCCCACCTCTAGCCAGGGTCCTTGCCTTCGAACAGTTGTTCGATTTAGGGTGCGATCGTGCGTCAGCTCACCCTCGACGACCTGGGGACCCCGCTTTACGACGTCACTTTCTGCGTCCTCGACCTCGAAACCACCGGTGGTTCACCCCTCACCTGCTCGATCACCGAGATCGGAGCGGTGAAGTACCGCGCTGGGGAGCTGGTGGGGTCATTCGCCACGCTCGTCAACCCTGGCACCGGCATTCCTCCTTTCATCACCATCCTCACCGGTATCACCGAGCAGATGGTGGTAGCCGCTCCTCCGATCGAATCCGCCCTCCCGCCCTTTCTCGAGTTCTGTCGGGGCACCGTCATCGTTGGTCACAATGTTCGTTTCGATCTTTCTTTTCTCGACTCGGCCTGCCGGAGACTCGACTATCCCCTCGTCGGCGCAGAGCCCGGCGCGCGCAGACACGTAGACACCGTCGGCCTGGCGAGGAGGCTGATCCGCCCCGAGGTTCGTGACCTCACCTTGGCTACCCTCGCTCGCCACTTCCGTTCTCCCTTCCCCCCCATCCACCGTGCGCTCGAGGATGCCCGAGCCACCGCCCATGTCTTCCACGCTTTGCTCGAACGGGCCGGGTCGCTGGGCGTCACCGGTCTTGACGAGCTTCTAATCCTTCCCACGGCCCGGGGGTCCAGCTACTACCAAAAGCTCCATCTCACCGAGGGCCTTCCCCGCCAGCCCGGCGTCTACATGTTCTTCGATCGGAACGGGGAGCTCATTTACGTGGGCAAGGCCGACAACCTTCGCACCCGGGTCCGGAGCTATTTCTACGGTGACGAAAGGCGTCGTATCACCGATCTCCTTCGCCAATTGCATCGTGTCGAGTACCGAGTCTGCGCTCACAGTCTCGAGTCCGAAATCACTGAGCTGCGTCTGATCCACGCTCATCGACCCCGCTTCAACCAGCGCTCCCGCCCTCCCCGACGCACCCTTTTCGTCCGCCTGACCGAGGAACCATTCCCGCGCCTCAGCGTGGCTCACAAACTGGCAAGCCAGGGGCGGCTGTGGCTCGGGCCGTTTCGCTCCAAACGGACTGCCGATCTGGTGGTGGAAGCCTTCTGGGCGTCGACCCAACTCCGACGTTGTACGGGGCGGGCTGGGAGTCGCCAGGGCCTGTGCGCTCCCGGGCAGATGGGGGTGGCGCTTTGTCCCTGTGCAGGGGGACTCAGTGCCGATCTCTACGCCCAGGTGATAGACACGATCGTCGGCGCCCTCGATCACGATCCCGGGTTGGTCCTCGACCCTATCGCTCACAAGATGCGGCGTCTGGCGGCCGAGCGCAGGTTTGAAGAGGCCGCACAGATGCGGGATCGCTATCGGGCCCTCGCCAAGGCCCTGGAACGGGCCCGCGCCTGGCAGGCGTTGGCCGCCGCCGGCAGGATCGAATTGGAGAGCAACCTGGGCGAGCGGGTAGTGGTCGATCAGGGACGGCTCGTGGCGGCCTGGAGGTCCGGACAAGCTCCGCCCTTGCTGGTAAGCGCCATCGAGGCAGACGACGCCCCCACCGCCACGTATCCGGTGCCGCCCACCATGGACGCTGCTGAGGAGGCCCATCTGGTCTGGCAATGGATGACAGGAGGCCGGGTTCGGGTGATCGAATCGAGCGGCCCTCTTGTTCTCCCGGTGGCGGCAATTCCTCATCTGAGCGCGGCCTGACCTCTCCCTACCATCGCTCTTGATGCGATTCATCGTTCGCCAGGGCTCCGACCCGGTCGCTCGGGCCGATGCCACGCTTTTGAAGGCGCTGGGTCTTCCCTATGGGGGGGTTTTGAAGGTCGGGAAGACCCATGTGTTGGTTAAAGCTGGCGATACCAAAGACAGCATTGCTTTGCACCTGGGCGCCCAGGCGATGACGAATGCCGGTGTCGCCGATGGGCAATCGGTCGACGCGGTCAGAGCGGTACTCAGCCATGCCGCCCTCGTTCGACTGAGCGGCAACCAGCCAGTCGATGCCAAGGTATTGCAGCGATCCTGGCAGGGGCGGCCTCTATCGGACGGCGACCAGGTCTCGGTACCAGCCGCCCAAGCCGGCACCGCCGACACGGTCGCCATCACGATCGTTCAAGTCGAGCCCGGGGATGCCGGCCTGGTTGGTCCCGGCACCCGATTCATCTTCGGAGACGCTGAGGCAGAGGAGCCAGTGAGGAAGCCGCCAGCCGACAATCGGGAGCCGACCGCACCTGCTCCCCCACCGGGGCCGAGCCGCTCGGAAGCCCTTCTGGCCGGGCTCGATGACCAAAAGGATCTCCTCACCGGATGGCTCTCGCTTCTCACGTCGAGCTCCGACCTCCCCTCCGCCTGGGGCTTGCCCCGCGTGGCCGGCGTCCTCCTCGAGGGTCCGCAAGGATGCGGAAAATCCGAGTTGGTCGCCGCCTCGGCGGATGAGGCCGGGGCGAGCGTCCATGAGGTCTCACTCGACCAAGTTTTCAAGCCCGAGAAGTTGCTCGACGTGCTCGAGGCGGCGATCCGCACCACCACGGCTCCTGCCGTGATCTTCGTGGATCGCCTCGAATTGGTCTCCGGGGACGAAGGGATGGCTCCTTATCGAACCCAGATGGCAGCAGTTCTTCGTTGGTTTCTCGACTCCCTGGCCACCAAACCGGGTCGCGCATGCGTGATCGGCTGCTCCTCGCGGGCAGCGCTCGATCCTGCCATCGCCTCGAGTCCGTTGCTCCCCCGCTCGCTGTCGATTCCACCTCCTGACCTCCATCGGCGACAGCTTCTCTTCGAGGCCGCGTTGGCGCGAGTTCCGGCGGCTGACATCGACTACGCGTTGCTCGCGGGTCGCTCCGCCGGGTTCAGTGGCACCGACGTCGTGGCGGCAGTGATTCAGGCCTCCACTCGCCTCGCCCGGACACCAGGCGCCAAGCTCACCAACGACGACCTCATCGAGGCGATTCGCGACACGACCCCTTCTCTGGGGTCGCTATCGCTGGGGGAAATGCCCAACTACGGGTTTGACAAGGTGGCCAATCTCGACGAGGTCAAACAACGCTTAGTCGAGGCCGTGGTTTGGCCGATCACCGATCCCGATCGCTTCCGGAGCATGGGCATCGATCCGCCCCGTGGCATCCTTCTCTACGGGCCGCCGGGAACGGGCAAGACCTTCGTCGTCCGTGCCCTCGCTCACGAGGCCGGGAGCGCATTCTTTCCCGTCAAAGGTGCCGAACTTCTCGACAAGTACGTCGGGGAATCCGAGCGTGCCGTTCGCGAGCTCTTCAGCCGAGCCCGGGCGGCGGCGCCAGCGATCATCTTCTTCGACGAGATCGATGCCCTCGCCCCGGTGCGCGGGCGCTCCACCACCACTGTCACCGACTCGGTCGTCGCCGCTCTCCTCACTGAGATGGATGGAATCACGGAAAGGGGCAACGTGGCCGTTATCGGCGCCACCAACCGGGCAGATCTGATCGACCCTGCCTTGTTACGCGCCGGCCGCTTCGAGACCCAGATCGAGATTGGATTGCCCGATGCCGCCGCCCGTCGCGCCCTGATCGATCTCTCCGACGTGCCTTTTGCCGACGACATCGACAAGTCCAAGCTGGCCGAGGTGACCGAGGGGATGTCGATGGCCGACCTCGCCGGCGTGCTGCGGGAATCGGCACTGGCCGCTCTCAGGGCGGATTCCAAGGCCCGCCAGGTCGAGTGGATTCATCTCATTTCGGCTATCAAACGCTGGCAGTCCTCACAAGCTGCGTCCTCCTGAAATCCGTACTTGCGTAGAATTGCGCCCCTAGTCCCAGGGGTTTTACGCACGAATGAATAGATGGCCAGTCGCGGCCATCGTCGTCATCTCGATCCTTTCCTTGCTGGTTCTGCTCCTCGGAGTCCTCGGAGTGGTGGCCATGACGACGGTTGGTCGACTCAACGACGAAGTCGCAGATCTTTCGGGTCAACTTACGGCCGCCGAATCCCGCATCGCCGATTTGGAAGACGAGCTTGCCTCGTCGGCGGGCAACGGGACGCAGGATCTCGAGGACCTCCTCGGTGGTCTTCTCGGAGGCGAGGGAACGAGCAATTTGGATGATCTCCTTGGCGACCTTTTGGGCGAGGGGGGCGGCGATTTGGGAGACCTCTTTGGAGGTGAAGACGGTCTCGGGGGAATACTGGGAGGAGCTGGCGGGGAACTCGGCTCCTGTCTCACCGCCAGCCCCGGTTCGATCGATATCGCCACGGATGACCTCGAGGCTCAGATCGATGACATCGCATTGGCCGTTAGCGATCTCCGCCAGCTCGAGTTCGCGCGCGAGGTCGATCCGATCCTGGTGAGCCCGGAGGAGATGGGCGAGCGAGTGCGCGCACTTGCGGTCGAAGAGTTATCCGCCGACGTGGTCGACTTCGACACCAGGTTGTGGGTGGCGCTGCGAATGCTGGATCCCGGCTTCGACCTTGTAGAAACTCAGCTCGACTTGCTCGACTCCGCCGTCGCCGGTTACTACGACCCTGACAGCGGTGATCTCGTCGTCGCCACCACTGCCAGCGACGCTCCCCTCGGTCCGATCGATCAAGTGACCTTGGCTCATGAATTGATCCACGCCTTGACCGATTCCGAACTGAACTTCCCCGACATCATCGACGATCCCCGTGCCGACCCCGAACGGGTCCGTGCGATTCAGGCCTTGATCGAAGGTGATGCGACTCTGGGCATGCAGCAGTTCTCCCTCGGAGCGATCGACCTCTTGGACCAGTTCGGAATGATCCTCGATCCCCGCCTGGCCGCATCGCAAGCGGATCTGGACGAGGTGCCTTATCTCCTCTCCAATGGACTGCAGCTTCCCTATCTCGAGGGGATGAGCTTCGCCTGCTCGCTCTACGCCGATGGCGGCTGGGAGGCGGTAGACGCCGCCTACGACGCTCCTCCGGACACGACCGCCGAGATCCTCTTTCCCGATCTCTACAAGGAAGGCTGGCAGGCGGGGACCCCGGCGGCGGCCGGGGCGCCAGGCGAGGGGTGGTCGGAGCTGAGAACCGCTGGGTTCGGCGCCGTCGACCTCCTCAACCTCTTTTCGGCCCCCGGCGACAACACCTCCGCCTCGCTCGACAACGTCCGGGAACGAGTTCGCGCCTGGGGCGGGGGGACGGCCACAGTATGGACTCGCGGCCCCGATACCGCCGTCCTTCTCAACCTGGTCGACGAAGGTGTTGAAGGCATCCCTTCGCTTTGCGACTCGATGGAGGCTTGGGTGCGGGCAGCTGCCGTTGCAAACGCGGTGGTCGATTGCGGGGACACTTCGGTACAGGTCGGGATCGGACCCGACCTCGACATCTCCGGTTCGATCGTTGAATAAGTTCATCGCCGCGCTCGCGGTCGCTCTTCTGGCATTGGTTGCATGCACGAGCGACGCCGCCTCCCCTGAAGCCGATCTTCCGGAAATGGACGTCGATGCCTTCGTCGCCCGGCTCGAGATGTCCGCAAAGCCAGCAGTGGTGAACGTCTGGGCATCGTGGTGTCTTCCTTGTCGAGACGAAGCGCCGCTCTTCACAGCAGCCCACGCCCAGTACGGGGACCGGATCGATTTCTATGGCGTCGCCTACAACGACAACCAACCCGGAGCCCGCGAGTTCCTGGCCGAGTTCGATCTTCCGTTTACCCACTACTTCGACTTCGATGGCGATGCCCTGGTCCACTTCGGTGGGATCGGCGTCCCCCGCACGTACTTTTTCGGCCCGGGTGGTGAGTTGGCCAAGACCGTCAACGGTGTGCTGACAGAGGACACATTGACTTCCAACATCGAAGAGCTCCTCGGCCCCTAAGTGTCCGACCAGATCACGGTCTACGACCTCCAGAGTCGGGAAGACGCCCGCGTCGAGCTCAGACAGCTGCCCCGTCTGATCCGACACGGCCTGCGGGTCATCGTGGCCGCCGGTCGGCGGGAGTTCATACTCTCGACGACTCTGCAGATCTTCTCGGGAGTGTCGGTGGCGATTTCGCTGCTCATCGGCCAGAGAGCCCTCCAGGCCCTGCTCGAAGTCGACCGCACGGGTGCCGGATTCCAACCGGTGGTCCCATGGGCCCTCGCCCTCGCGGTGGTCACCGGAGCCAGCCTGTTTGCTTCCTCGGTCCAACGCGAGCAGCAGCAGATCCTGGGTGAACTCGTTGCCCGCCACATGCAACAGGCCACACTCGAAGTGGCCACCAGAGTTGACCTGGCGGCTTTCGAGCACCCTGACTTCCACAACCGCCTGCAACGGGTCCAGTCCGCCATGGGCCAACCACTCAACATGGTCTACGGCCTCAGTGGCATCGCCTCGGCCTTGATCGGGGTCGTCGGGGTGGCGGTGGCCCTGATCGCGATCGAGCCGCTGCTGATCCCGATGGTTCTGGTCGTTTTGCTCCCCGCCTGGCTCGCGGCCTCGCGGCGAGGCTCGGAGTTCTGGCGATTCTTCTGGCGCATGACTCCCCGCGACCGCGAGCGCAACTATCTCGGTCACCTCCTGGGCGGCCGCGACGAGGCCAAGGAGGTGCGAGCCTTCGGCCTCGGCCGCTACCTCCTGGGACGCTGGAACCGTCTGTACGACGAGCGCCTACGCGACCTTCGTCAGGTGGCTCGTCGTCAGCTCCGTTACTCCCTATTAGCCACCGCGGCCATCGGCACGGTGCTCGGCGCCACCGTTCTCCTCGTCGCCTGGCTGGCCGCCAGCGGACGGGTGTCACTCTCGGAGGCGGGAATCGCGGTGGCAGGGATCGCCGTCATCGGAGCTCGGCTCACCGGCGCCGGATATTCGGCCGCGAGTCTGTCGGAGGCTGGCTTCTACCTCGACGACTTCAACACCTTTCTCGCCCTGGGGGATCCACCGGCCCCCGCCAGCAATCCAGCTCCATCCGGGTTCAAGACCATCGTTGCCGAGAACGTCACGTTCACCTACCCCAGCAGTGGCGAACCCGCCTTGATCGATGTCTCGCTTCATATCGATTCCGGAGAGATCGTCGCCTTGGTGGGTGAGAACGGCTCTGGCAAGTCGACGCTGGCCAAACTCCTAGCCGGCCTGTACGCCCCTGCGTCAGGGCGGATCGCCTGGGACGGGATCGACATTTCCTCCCTCGATCAAACCGAGCTCTCCAAGAAAGTCGCCGTGATCTTCCAGGACTTCATCCGCTATCACCTCGACGTGGCGAGCAACATCGGCTTTGGCAACATCGCCATCGACACCATCACCGTCGACACCATCGCCGAGGACACCATCGATTACACCGACAACGGTATCCAAAGCCCGACGCTCTTCGATGCCGCACGCCAGGCTGGAGCGGACGATTTCATCGACAAGCTGCCGCGGGGTTATGAAACCCTTCTCGGTCCCGAGTTCCTCGGTGGCGTCGATCTATCGGTCGGGCAGTGGCAGCGGATCGCGTTGGCTCGAGCATTCTTCCGCGATGCGCCGTTGATCATCCTCGACGAGCCCACGGCCTCCCTCGACGCCAAAGCCGAGCATGAATTGTTTGCCCGCATCCGCACGCTGCTCGCCGGCCGAACCGTTTTGCTGATCTCGCACCGCTTCTCTTCGGTACGGGCCGCCGACCGCGTTTATGTCTTGCACGAGGGAGAGGTGGTCGAAGCCGGGACCCATACCGAGCTGATCGCAGCTGGGGGCCGCTACGCCGAGATGTACACGATGCAGGCCGAGGCCTATCGCTAGCCGAGCCGTTGCCGCAAGATCTGGTTGACCAGTTTGGGATCGGCCTTGCCCCCGGTCGATTTCATCACCAGGCCGACCAGGAAGCCGAGCACCTTCTGCTCACCGGATCGATACCGCTCCACCGCCTCCAGTTGCGAGTCCAGCACCTCGGAGACGGCGGCCTCGAGGGCAGATGTGTCCGAGATCTGAATCAAGTCGAGCCGGGTGGCGACAGCTTCCGCCTCGTCTCCGCTTCTCAGCATTTCGACCAGCACTTCTTTGGCCGCCGATGATGACAGTCGGCCGTCCTCGGTCATCTCGATCAGACGAAAGAGCGATCGCCCGTCGACCATGGCGGGAGTTTCGAGACGGCGGGTAGCCGCCGTGAGCTCACCCGCGACCCAGTTGGCGGCAGCCGCGGGCGGGGCCCCTAATGCCACCGCCTCTTCGAAGGTGCGTCGCAACTCCGGTTCGGCTTGGGCCAGCGCCCGGGCAGTGTGCGGGGCCACTCCCAGGCCCTCCAACCGCGACCGCCGTTCGGCGGGAAGTTCGGGGAGTCCCGCCCGGAGGGCCTCGACCTGATCGGCGGCGAAAACCAGGGGCAGCAGATCGGGCTCGGCGAAGTAGCGATAGTCCGAACTCTCTTCCTTGCTGCGCATGCTGTGGGTGGCACCGGCCCCCTCGTCCCAGTGCCTGGTCTCCTGTCTCACCTTTTGCCCCCCCTCGAGGAGAGCCACCTGGCGATCGATCTCGGAGGCAATAGCCCGCTCCAACGATCGAAACGAGTTCATGTTCTTGATCTCGACCTTGGTTCCCAATGCCTCGGTGCCGACGGGACGGACCGACACGTTGGCGTCAAAACGGATCGAGCCGGCCTCCATCCGGGCATCGGACACTCCCAACTCGGCGACAAGGTTGCGCAGATCCTGGGCGTAGGCCCGCGCCTCGGTAGCCGAGCGCAGGTCGGGGCGGGAGACGATCTCGACCAGCGGCACTCCCGAGCGGTTGAAGTCGAGCAAAGTAGAAGTGGCGGTGTGGATTCGCCCGCCGTTGCCCTGGTGGAGGCTCTTTCCGGTGTCCTCCTCCATGTGGGCTCGTTCGATGCCGATCCGCCTGGTCTCATCGCCCACCGTCACATCGAGCCATCCATTGCGACACACCGGAAGATCGAATTGGCTGACCTGATAGTTCTTGGGCAGGTCGGCATAGAAATAGTTCTTGCGATGGAAGACGGACCGCTCGCTGACCTGGCATTGCAGGGCGAGCCCGATCCGAACGATCCAATCCATCGCGACGCTGTTGGCGACTGGCAAGGCCCCTGGCAGCCCCAAGCAGGTGGGACAGACTTTGGTGTTGGCCTCTCCGCCGAAAGTCACCTCACAACCGCAGAACATCTTCGACTGGGTGCTGAGCTCGACATGCACCTCAATCCCGATCACCGGTTCCCAGACTGTGGTCATGGGCTCACCGCCATCGCCGGGCGGGCGTCAAAATCCGCCAGGGCCTCCACCGCCGCCGCGGTTTGAAACATCACCTTCTCGCCGAGAGCAGGCGCCATGACCTGAAAGCCGATCGGAAGCCCGCCCGAGTCGAGCCCGATCGGAACGGAGATCGCCGGGGTTCCGGCGAGGTTGGCGGGGATCGTGCAGACATCGGAGAGGTACATAGCGAGTGGATCCTGGGTCTTGGCTCCCAGCTCGAAAGCGGTGGTCGGGCTGGTGGGTGAGACCAGTACGTCGGCCTGTTCGAAGACCGTCGCCATCTCGGCGATCAACAGGCTCCGGACCTTTTGGGCTTTTCCATAGAAGGCGTCGTAGTACCCGGCCGAAAGCGCGTAGGTGCCGAGCAGAATCCGCCGGGTGACCTCGGGCCCGAATCCCTCAGCCCGGGTACGAGCCATCATTTCCTCGACGGTCTCTCCCGGAACCCGCAGCCCGTAGCGAACCCCGTCGAAACGCGCCAGGTTGGCCGAACACTCGGCGGGAGCAATGAGGTAGTAGACCGAGAGGGCTACCTCGAAGGAGGGCAAGGAAACCTCCGAGACCTTGGCCCCTTCGTCCGCCAGCTTGTCCACCATGGCCGAGGTGGCGGCCGCCACCTCGGCGTCATAACCCTCACCGCCCAGCTCGCGCACGATTCCTACGCGGAGGCCGCTGACCCCCTCGCCCAACGTCGGGCGAACGTTGGGAACGAGACCTTGATACGAGGTGGCATCGAGGGGGTCGTAACCGGCCACCGCTTCGAACAGGGTGACCGCGTCTGCGACGGTGCGAGCAAACGGACCGATCTGATCGAGGCTCGAGGCGAACGCCACCAGCCCGTACCGGCTGATCAACCCATAGGTGGGTTTGAATCCGACCACCCCGCACAGTGCCGCCGGTTGGCGGATCGAACCGCCGGTGTCCGAGCCGAAGGCTCCGAGCACCGACCCCACCGCCACCGCCGCAGCCGATCCGCCCGAACTCCCCCCCGGCACCCGCTCCGGATTCCAGGGATTGCGGGTGGGCCCAAAGGCGGAGTTTTCGGTAGATGAGCCCATCGCGAACTCGTCGCAGTTCGTCTTCCCCACCAGAACGGCACCTGCATCCCGGAGTCGGGCGACCGCCGTGGCATCGTAAGGAGGGAGGTATCCGGCGAGGATCTGGCTGCCGCAAGTCGTTTCGAGATGGCGCGTGCAGAAGTTGTCCTTCACCGCCAGCGGAATGCCCTCAAGGAGTCCGCGGGGCTCGCCGCGCCGCAATCGCTCGTCGGACCCGGTGGCCGCAGCCATCGCTCCCTCATGGTCGATGGTGAGGAAACTGTGAAGATCCGCTTCGGTCAGAGACGCCCGGGTCAGCACTGACTCGAGCAATTCTGTAGCGGACAACTCCCCCTTCGCCAGAGCGCTGCCGGCAGCCTCAATCGTGAGGTCTGCCATCAGCCCTCGAGAGCCGGTGGGACCACGAAATAAACGCCATCGGTGGCTGGAGCCGCGGCCAGTACTTCACCCCGATCGAGGGAGGGTCGAATCTCATCGGGACGGAACTGGTTGACGATGCCGAGGGGATGAGCCGTCGCTTCGAATCCCTCGGTGTCGACTTCTTGGACCTTGGCGGCGTGTTCGAGGATCACTCCGAGCTGATCGCGGTAGAAGGCAAGTTCCTCCGCTGATAAACCCAGACGGGCAAGCCGGGCTACGTATGCAATATCGATGTCAACAGGCATAGAACTCTCCGGACCGCCGAAGGGTCCGAGTTTAGGTAGGCCCGGTTGGGGCCATTCTCGGTTGCAGCGCATCTGTGGCAATGCTTAGCTGCCCCGGGTTGCCTGTCGCCCGGAGGGGGTCACATGCTCAAGGGAGGCTCGGCTCGTGCCGAAAAACCGGGGGTGGAGTGGAGGAGTCGAACTTTCGTTGTGGCCGTCGCTGCCCTGGTTGCGCTCGTAGCCTCGCCTGTCTCCGCCGAGGAAGCATTTGTTCCCGGACAGCCCTTCGATCCCAGCCAGATCGTCTTCCCGGTGGTTGGCGGCCCGACCTTTTTCATAGACGACTTCTACCAGCCCCGGTCGGGAGGACGGACCCACGGTGCGACCGACATCATGACCGGCGGAGTCAAGGGGTGGCCGGTGGTGGCGGCGGCGGACGGCGTGGTTACCTGGATCGGCTCTACCTGCTGCTATCTGGCGCTCGATCACGGCGGTGGCTATGAGACCTGGTACATCCACCTCAACAACGACACTGCCGGAACCGACGACGGTCAGGGTTGGGGCATTGCCGTAACCGAGGGGACGGTGGTCGCCAAGGGGCAGTTGATCGGTTGGGTCGGCGACAGCGGAAATGCCGAGAGCGTCGGACCCCACCTCCATTTCGAGATTCGGCTCAACGACTCACCAGTCAATCCGTATCCGCATCTTCTCAACGCCCCTCGTCTTCTGAGCCCCGGCGGGACGTATGTCACTCCGACAGCCAACACTTTCACCGACGATGACGGGAACCCCCACGAAGCCAACATCGAAAAGCTGTACGAGAACGGCATCACCATTGGATGTGCTCCGGGCCGCTATTGCCCCCTCCAGACGTTGAGCCGGGGACAGATCGCGCTGTTCATCTTTCGGCTCTTGAACCTCTCCCCCACCACTAACGACTATTACGACGACGACAATGGGTCGCCCTACGAAGTGGCGGCCAACTCCATCACTGCTAGCGGTATCGGATTTGGCTGCAGAGAGAGGAATTTCTGCGAGGACGACGCCCTTCCCCGCGAGCAAATGGCCGAGCTCTTGGTTCGAACCTTTCACCTCCCGGCATCGTCGACCGACTATTTCGACGACGACAATGGCTCGGCCTTCCAGGCGTCGATCAACGCCCTCCGCCAGGCGGGGATCACGATTGGGTGCGATCCCGACGATGACGCTAAGTACTGTCCAATTCGATCTCTCACCCGCGACGAGATGGCAACTTTCTTTGTAAGAGCAATGGGGCTGTAGTCGGTCTGAGAACCAAAAAAAGCAGCCGGGCGTCTAAGCGAAGTGAGCGCCCTGGCAGCCAACAAGAGATGATGGCCATCGACACCGGCGAGATTCCGGTAGTCCGGATGCAGGAGTCCTCCTTCGAGGCCTTCTACCGCACCCATCGCCAGCACATCTTTCGGGCTCTGGCGCTGACCTTGGGCAATCGAGAACTGGCGGCGGAGGCGGTAGACGAGGCGATGACTCGCACCTATCAGCACTGGCGCGCTGTCTCGAGCTTCGACAACCAAGCCGGCTGGACCTATCGGGTGGGTCTCAACTGGGCTCGATCGAGGCTCCGCAAGCGCAAACGAGAAGTTCTCGCCGATCAGGTTCCTGAACGTTCGACCGAGGTCAGCTTCACCGACCCCGACCTCGACCGAGCGGTCAAGTCGCTGCCTTTGGATGCACGGGCGGTAGTAGTCCTTCGTCATTATCTCGACTGGAGCACCGATGATGTGGCGCGCGCCCTGGGGATCAGGCCGGGCACGGTGAAAAGCCGGCTGCACCGAGCCATGGGGGAACTGCGGCAGCAATTGGGGATGAAACATGAGGCTTGAGGATCGAATCAGAAACGAATTGCATGACACTGCCGAGCGGCTGGCGCTCGACCCCGGCGAGTACCGGCGGGCGATCGAGACCGCCCAGCGCCGTCGCCAGCGACGGATTATCGGCGCCCTTTCGGGAATGGTCCTCGTCGCCGGGCTGGTCGTAATCGTGCTTGCCCTCCGCCCCGGCGACGACGTGGTCGTCGCCCCCTCGTCGACCACAGCTCCCGCCACCACCGCTCCCAGCCCGACGACAACCGCCCTTCCTGTCGTCTCGGCGGGAGCGGCGGTGGTGGCTGCGGGCCCGGCGGGAATCTCGTGGACCGAGCTTGGCGCCGACGGGACCAGCGGCGTCCTCGAGAGCGACCCCTTCTACGAAGCCATCTCCTGGGTGGCGAGCGATGGTGAAGGCGGCCTGGTCTTCACGCACGAGGTCAGCCCCCTTCCCTGGGATCAGGGCACGCTGCTCTGGTTGCCTGCCGGCGAACCGGCTCCTCGACCGGTTACCGCTCCCCCCGCCCAAGGGATGATCACGCCCATCGGAGTCGACAGCGGTCGCCTTTATTACCGGCTCGACTCACAGGGGATGAGCGAAGTCATCGGCGTCGACCTCGACGGGCAAAACCAGGAGGTGTTGATTCCCTCCACCCAAGAGCTGCTCGCCGCCTCGCTGGACGGCGCCGTTCTGGCAGTGGTCCGTGGTGTCGATTGCACCCAGATCGATCTATTCATGACCGTCGACGGTCATCAGATGCCAGATGGTCTTTCTGAGTGTTATCCCGCCTCCATAACTGATGTCGCCCTCAGCGGTAATTCGCTGTACGTGCTCGAAGACGGATCCGATGGGCGCGTCTTGCGGCACCTCACGACTTCCGGCGAAGATTTAGGGGCGAGCCCGGTCGAGGGCTGGCAGATCGAGGCTCTCGACCCGAGCACAGTGGCGGTCGGTGGAACCACCATCTGGGTCGGCGACTTCAGCGGCGACTCTTTCGTTCCCGAGACCGAGATCGAA
>JAICGW010000016.1 GCA_025922945.1 Acidimicrobiia bacterium
CAAGGCCAAACCCCAACGACTGACCAGGTCTCGCCAATTTCGCCGGTGCATCTCGTCCTGGGATCGCTGCCACACCTCGAACTCGGCCGCATCTCGCAGATAGAAGCCGTCGAGGAAAGTCCCCCGATAGAGCGAAACCGCTTCCCCGAGGGGCGATGCACATTGGGGACAGACCTGATCCAGGGTGTGCTGGTGGGTGCGGTGGCTCAGGTTCTCCACCTCCCTGACGTCGATCCGGGCGCCGAGGAGATTTAGGGAGACTCGATCTCGATCAGCGACGAGGACGCCGGCCCCGAGACCGGAGCGCAATGCCGACATCGTGCGCCTAAGGGCCGCACGCCCACGTCCCTGGTCGAGTTCGGGCCAGAGAAGGGCGACCAGCTCGTCTCTGGTCGGGTCGTGGGTCTCGGCGACGAGATAGCACGCCAGCGCCACCGCCTTCCTGGTGTCGACGCGCAATGGCTCGCCGGCAACAAGTATGCGGGGCGGCCCGAGAAGCAAGAATTGGAGAGATGGGTCGGTCGAAGTCAATCTGGCGGTGGGATGGCGATTGCCCGCCTCGACTCGTAACAATAAGCCCCATGAGCCGTAACGCTTACGGAACGCCGAGCGGATAGAAATGTCGTAACGATGGCTGTGAAGAACCTCAGACGCTTGCGAAGGGGCGAGCGGAGGCAGCAGACGGATTCCGGATTCCCGTCCACGCCTACCGACGTCGTCGAGGCCGTTCCGATTGACGACAATGATCCCCTCTTCACGTTCCTGCTTGCGACCGGTGGCCCGATCGAGGTGGAGCGAATCAACCTGGAATCGCCCGCCCTTTCAGAGATCCGGGCCCAGGGCGTGCAGCTGATCGTTCCCCTCATAGCGCAGGGCGATCTCATCGGGACCCTGAATTTGGGCCGCCGGCTCTCGGACCAACCGTATTCAACGGACGATCGCAAGCTTCTCGCGGGCCTGGCCGGACAAGTGGCGCCAGCGATCCGGGTAGCACAGCTCGTCCGTCAACAAGAGGCCGAGGCCAAAGAACGGGAGCGAATCGACCAGGAGCTGCGAGTGGCGTCGCTCATCCAGCAAACGCTGCTCCCGAAAGAGCTTCCGCGTCTCACAGGCTGGGACATCGAGGCCTACTACCAATCGGCGCGGGCGGTCGGCGGCGATTTCTACGACTTCATTCCGCTCTCGGGTGATCGCATTGGGCTGGTAATCGGAGACGTCACCGACAAGGGCGTCCCTGCCGCGCTGGTGATGGCCACCACTCGAACAACCCTGCGAGGCGTGGCGGCCCATACGGACGACCCGGGCGAGGTTTTGTTCCGGGCCAACAACTCGTTGATACCCGAGATCCCGCCTGCCATGTTCGTCACCTGTCTGTACGGAGTCCTCAACACCGAGACCGGCGAGCTCGTATATGCCAATGCCGGCCACAACCTCCCCTATGTCCGGACCGCTTCGGGGGTGACCGAACTGAGGGCCCGGGGGATGCCGCTGGGGCTGCTCCCCGACATGAACTACGAAGTTCTCACGGCCCGAGTGGAGCTGGGAGAGACAATGCTTCTCACGAGCGATGGCATCGTCGAGGCGCACAGCACCGACGGCGAGATGTTCGGGTTCCCCCGGTTGCAGAAGCTGGTCGCCGGGCACGAGGGAGGCCCGGACCTGATCTCTGCCATCCTCGACGAGCTTCACCGCTTTCAGGGGTTCGACAGTGAACAAGAAGACGATGTGACCATGGTCACGGTTCGCCGGCTCTCCTCGGCACTGGAATCGGCCACGGCTTTCGGCGACGAGCCGAGTTCAATCGCCAGGTTCACCTTCCCCTCTGCCTCCGGCAATGAGCGAAAAGCGATGGACGCCGTCGCCGACGTAGCGCAGGGGCTCGGATTCGCCGGGGAGCGATTGGAGCGGCTGAAGACCGCCGTTTCGGAGGCGACGATGAACGCCATTGAGCACGGAAACAAGGGTGACCCGGCGTTGCTTGTCGAGATCGACCTTCTCGCCAATGCCCAAAAGTTATTGGTCAGAATTCGCGATCAGGGGGGCGGAAAGCCGATTGGAGCCCCGGTGGTGCCCGATATCGAGGCCAAACTGGCCGGAGAGCAGAGCCCGCGGGGTTGGGGACTCTTCCTGATCGAGCAAATGGTCGACGCCATGCGCACGAGCGTCGACGGCCATCACCACGTAATCGAGTTAGAGATGTCTCGAGGAGGAAACTGAGATGCCAGGCACACCATTCTCGGCGACCGTTCGCCATGAGGACGGGGGGTCGGTGATCGATCTCGTCGGCGACATTGACCGCAATGCCGGCGATGGACTCACCGCCGCCTACCAGGAGGCCACGCTCGGTCGGGATCAGGGAAGCCCGGTGGTCTTGAGCTTCCGCGATGTCGACTACATCAATTCAACCGGAATAGCCGTCATCGTCACTTTGTTGGCCAAGGCGCGGGCAGATGGGCGGTCGTTGCGAGCCTGGGGACTGAGCCCGCACTACCAGGAGATCTTCCAGATCACGCGGTTGGCCGACTTCATGACCCTTTTCGAAACGGAACCGCAGGCGCTCGCAGTCAGCTAGCGCCCCGGGGGAGGAGGACCTTACAAATGCCAGAGTCAAGGATCGCGATGTCGGTCAGGGCACCGAAGGACACAGTCCGGGTTATCGACATAGCCGGCGAACTGACGGCCTTCGGAGAGGGGGTGCTGACCGAGGCCTATGAGGATGCCGACCGGCCGGGGGTCAAGTCGGTGCTCCTCAATTTCGAGAAACTCGACTACATGAATTCAGGGGGGATCGGACTTCTCGTCACCACCCTGATCCGCGCTCAGCGCAAAGGCCAGTCCCTCGGGGCCTATGGGTTGAGCGACCATTACCGGGAGATCTTTTCCCTCACCCGCCTCGATGAGGCGATCGGAATTTACGACGACGAGGCTTCAGCCCTCGCCACGACCTGAGGAGAAAACACGATGGACCAACGCAAAGACGACGCCAACTGGTCGCCACCCCGCCAGCATCTCGAGATCGGTGATTCGCCTGCGGACTTCAATACGGGTCGCGTTCAGGGCCGCCGCTTGACCGGCCCCCAGCAGGGATTTGGCCAGTTGTGGCAGAAGACCTACAAGGTGGCGATTCCGAACAGGACGCCCGAGCAAATCATCGCCACCTGGAAAGCGGAGTATGGGAGGTTCTGGCCTTCCAACTCGCGGTTCTACGCGCCGGTGACGGGAATCAAGCCGGGCGAAGTGGGGCTTATCAAGTCGAATCAGGGACCGGTGCCCCTCTCGACCGGGGTTCTCGTGCTCTACTCGGATGACACCTCCTTCAGCTACATGACGCCGGAGGGCCATCCGTTCGCCGGCTTCATCACCTTCAGCGCCTACGAGGACGAGGCGGCGGGGACCATCGCCCAAGTGCAGCTCTTGATCCGCACCAACGATCCCCTGTACGAAGCCGGGATGATCGCCTTTGGCAGTCGAGCTGAAAACAAGATGTGGGAACACACCCTTCGTTCGCTGGCCGACTATCTGGGATCTAGCGCCCCGGTCGACACCTCGATCGTTCGCGTCGATCGCAAGCGCCTCTGGAAGAATTTCCGCAATATCCGCTACAACGGCGCCCTGCCCTGGGTTCGGAAAGTTCGCTCCTCCTAGCCAGCCAGGACGAAAAGACCGAGACCGGTCAAGAGAACCATCAACACCAGCATCGCGTACTGCGAGCGGACCGCCCCGACTCCCTTGAAGTCCGCCAGAGCGCGATCGTGGGCCAAAACCACTCCGGCGATGTGGCCGGCGATGATCGTCGCCAGCTGGATGTACCAAACGGGAATCGCTCCGAGAAAGAAATCGATCTTGTAGTCGCGGGCCCCGAACAGGTCCCAACCCAACCCGAACGGATCGGCCGCGGCCGCGATGATGCTTTGCCCTTCGAAGATGATGAGCGTGAAGTAGTGAGCAAAGCTGTACGCGAAGGCGATCGGCACCAGGGTGTGAGCAAATCTGGAGGCGACTCTCCCCGTGCTCATCTCCGAGTCCCCGGCTAACCGGGCTGCCGCCCAACAAGCGACGTAATAGGCGCCCCCGACGAGGAGGCAGGCCAGCACGAGAAAGAGAGTCCGGCCGGCGATAGACATCCCGAAGCTCCCGGTGACTGCCTCGTAGCCGACCGTATTGGAGAGCCCGTCGAAGCTGACAGTGGCGATCATCACTACCAGCAAGGCCGCCAGGCCCTTCCACTCCGGGATCGCCGGAAGGGCGTGCAGCCATTTGCGACGGATCAGGCGGCCGTCGGCGCTTCGTCCCCACGGACCGATGCTCGAGAAGAGTCGGTTGTAGGGAGTGAAAACGTCGAAAGAGGCGAGCGCCGATTCCCGCCCGAAGCGGGACACCACAACGATCAGGTAGATCGAGTAGGCGAGGGCGGCGATGGCGACGGTGCTAGGAAGGGCGCTCTCCGGATAGACGAGTTCGAGCCAGGCGAAAGCCAGCAGGCCGATTGCCGCTGGCCATACCCCGACCCGCTGGAGAGGGCGATCCGACTCGTGCTCGCCGATTCCAAGCCAGCGAGAAATTGTGCGCCAGGGATTGACGCCCGAATAGAGATTGCCCAACAAGACCGAGGCGAATGGCACCACGAGCCAAAAGAAGACCCACAGCAACACCGGAGCGATATTGCGGGTGCCCGTGGAGTCCTGTCCCGTCACCAGCGCCGAGACTCCACCGAGCACTGCCAACAGGAACCCGGCCAGGCCGATCCCGGCCAGGAGCGCCATCGGCGGGCGCACCCCCCGTGGGTCGCCCTCCGGGCCCCCCTGGAGCCGTGGCTTGGTCCACAACGCGGCCAGAGCGACAAACGTGACGATCAAAACCACGGCCGCGCCGGCTGCGAAGTAGGTCACTGGAACCGGGAGGTCGAGCCGGCCGCCGATCCCGTGTCCCAGGAACGGGATCCGAATCATGACGTCAAGGAGTGACCTCGATATTCACCAAATCAAGGTGACTTTCCTCGAGCTCGACTTCGAAGATTCCAGTGGCGTCCGCCATGAACTCGACCACGATTGGCTCGCCGGGTACGGTCTCGAAGAGGAGGTCATAGCCATGGACGTGGACCTCATCGGCCACATCGGCCACGACTTGGAAGACGACCGTCTCTCCCTGGGCGACGCTGATCGTGTCCGGGCCGTCCACCTTCACCCCGCCCTCCACTCGAATCAGATTCTGTGCGGCCGTGGTAGTGGTGACGGCGGCGGTCGTCGGGGCGGTGGGGGGTTGCTCGGTGGTGGCGGTTTGCGCGGTTGTGCTGGTGATTTCGGGCTGAGTGGTGGTGGTTCCCAGGGTGGTTGTCTCGGGTCCGGTTGCACAAGCCGCGAGGAGCAACGCCAAACTCGCCAGGAGTCTCGGTTTCATTTCGCGAGCCTAAGGGAAGTAGTCGGAATACAGGGAAACCGACCCGAGAGACACAACTATCCTCGCCACAGGAGGTAAGGGATGAAGAAGCTTCTACTAATTCTGACGATCGCCGGGATCGCTTTCGTCGCTTGGCGCTACTTCTCTAACGAGCCCATCTGAGCTAGCCGGTTTCGGCCACCAGGAACTTCTCGATTCGTTGCGCCAGTAGTTCGGCGTGCGACCACGGTATTTCGTGATGCCCGCCGACCACCTCAGTCGTTTCGGCGCGTTCAATTAAGCGCGCCATCTTTCGCTGCCACCTGGCAGGGATAAGTTGGTCGCGCTCGGGGATCACAACCAGGGTGGGAACCCGTAGCGTCGGCAACCAGGCTCGGGAATCAAAGCGAAACAGCGCGCGGCTCGCCTCGGCACCGGCGTCTGGATCGCGGCGATGGGTCTCCTCCCAGAGCCACCTCCCGTGCTCCCGCGCGACCGCTCCCGTGGACAGTAGGTAGGCGGTCCTCACCTCGGGCGTCCCGGTGCCGGTGGCTCGCTCCCAAGCCCGGGTGATGAGCGCGCCTAGCTGCCGAAGCTCTCGCCATCCGCGAGGGTGATGGGACAGCGTTGCGACCAGGACCAGCCGGCTGACCAAGTCCGGGTGGCGATGAGCCAACGCTTGGACAATGGCCCCGCCCATCGAGTATCCGACCACGGCGACGGGCCCACAGTCGAGCTGGTCGAGAATCGAGGCGATGTCATCGGCCACGTCCGCGATCTCAAACCGGCCCCTGTCCGCCACCGACAACCCGTGAGAGCGATGGTCGATCATCAGCACCCGGAAACTGTCGGCCAGAAGCGGTGCCACCTTGTACCACTCGGCAATCGACGAACCAGCCAGGCCGTGAATCAAAACCAGAGGTGGGCCGTCGAGAGGACCGACCTCGCGGATCGAGAGCTCGCGATCTCCAGCGAACATCGTGCGCGCCGGAATCCGCCACGGATGTTTCTGCGGCCGCGGCCAGGGCACCGGGAGGATGGGCCCAAAGAGCCGCCACAAGACGGCGGCCATGAGACCCCGACGAAACCATTTCATGGCTCGCTCAGACGCCCGATCGCGAACACATGGTCTTCGACGGGTGTGCCTCCGATGAGATGCTCGGTAATGATCCTCTCCATCACCGGGACCGTCACCCCGTGATACCAGGTCCCCTCGGGGTAGACCACGGCGATGGGGCCGCTCTCGCAGATTCTGAGGCAATCCACCTTGCTCCGTAGTACTCGACCTCCCCCCGGTGGCACCGGGAAGGGCTCCATCCCCGGTTTGCCGCCCCAGGGAGGCGGCGCGGAAGCCAGGTTGAGTTCCTTGAGCCGTCCCTTGAGATATCGCCAGACCTCGGAGGTCACTTCGTAGGGAGCGCACTTCGGAGTTTTCTGTTCGGCGCAGAGGAACAAATGCCGCTCGACCGACCCGATCGAGAGAGCCGAGGCAACGTAGGTGAGTCGCTCGGCCGAGTCCATGGTTCGAATCTAAATCCCTTGACCGATCAAACCGCATTCGTCTACGTTGCAGCTCGCACATGACTGCCCCGAGCGAAAGGAGGTGCCCACAAGTGAACGGGTTTATTGCGGGCATCGAGCCCGTCGCCGGGGAAATGCTCCTCGGCTAACTCAACCACCACCCCGGCCCCGGGGTTCCTCTATTGACGGCGACCGACTGGTCGCGAAGGAGCATTGCCATGTACGCCGACAATTTCGCGCAGGTGGCGCAGGCCATCAACGAACACCGCTATCCCCGATCAGTCCGCCGTCGCATTCGCGAGGAAGGTTTCTGGAGTCGGCCCTCCGAACGAGTCCGACGATCGAAGCGGCATCGCCGCAAGGATCGAGCAAAAGCGGCCTAGAACCACCTCCCTCGCCGGCTCCGTCGGCACTCCCCCCAACGCTTCGCTGGGGGGAGAAACGGGGGAGGCTTGTCACCACCCCTCCTTACACTCCCCTCCGTGCCCCCTTTCAAGGTTCGGTCGGATTTCGATCCGGCCGGGGACCAGCCCAAAGCGATCGCTGCCCTGGCCGAAGGGATCAATCGCGGGGACCGCTTTCAGACCCTCCTCGGCATCACCGGTTCCGGTAAGTCCGCCACCATCGCGTGGACCATCGAGGCGGTCCAGCGGCCCACGATCGTCATCGCTCCCAACAAAGCCCTGGCGGCCCAGCTAGCCAACGAGTTCCGTCAGTTCTTTCCCGACAATCGGGTCGAGTACTTCGTGTCGTATTACGACTACTACCAGCCAGAGGCGTACATCCCTTCGACCGACACCTACATCGAGAAGGACGCCACCGTCAACGACGAAATCGATCGCCTTCGACACTCGGCCACCTCAGCGCTGCTGGTGCGCGAGGACGTCATCATCGTCGCCTCCGTTTCCTGCATCTATGGGCTCGGTTCACCCGAGCAATACGAGGGCCAGCTGCTCCGGCTCTTCCGCAACGTCCAGTATCCGATGGGTGATGCCATCCGCCGGCTGGTCGACATCGGCTACGAACGCAACGAAGTGAACCTCATCAGGGGCAAGTTCCGGGTCAAGGGTGACACCTTGGAAGTAATGCCCGCCTACGAGGAGACGGTGGTGCGCTTCTCCTATTTCGGGGACGAAGTCGAGAAGATTCTGCGCATGAATCCCATCACCGGCGAGGTGATCGAGGATCTCTCGGAGATCGTGATCTTCCCTGCCACTCACTACGTCACCGAACGCGAGCGAATGTTGAAGGCGACATTGCAAATCGAAGAAGAGCTCGCCACCCGGCTTGCCGAACTCGAGGGCAAGGGCAAATTGCTGGAGGCGCAACGGCTGCGAATGCGGACCCAGTACGACCTCGAGATGATCCGCGAGGTTGGCTTCTGCACCGGGATCGAAAACTATTCGCGCTACCTCGATGGCCGCAGCGCCGGAGAGCCGCCCTACACGTTGCTCGACTATTTCCCCGAAAACTATCTGACGATCATCGATGAGTCCCACGTCACGGTGCCCCAGATCGGAGGGCAATACGAGGGTGATCACAGTCGCAAGGAGATGCTGGTCGAGCACGGGTTTCGTCTCCCTTCGGCCATGGACAATCGTCCCCTTCGATTCGACGAGTGGCTCGAGAAGGCCAATCAGGTCGTCTTCCTCTCCGCCACCCCTTCCGAATTCGAGCTGGCGCGCTCCACTCAGGTGGTGGAGCAAATCGCCCGCCCCACCGGGCTGGTCGACCCCGAAGTGGTGGTTCGCCCCACTAAGGGCCAGATCGACGACCTGCTGGAAGAAATCCGCTCCAGAGCTTTGGCCGATCAACGGATCCTGGTCACCACCCTCACCAAGAAGATGGCCGAGGACCTCACCGACTACCTCCTCGAGATGGGAGTGCGGGCCCGCTATCTCCATTCCGAGATCGACACCCTGGAGCGCATTTCGATCCTGCGTGAGCTTCGCCTGGGCGAATTCGATGTCCTGGTCGGCATCAACCTCTTGCGAGAAGGGCTCGACCTACCCGAGGTGTCGCTGGTAGCCATCCTCGACGCCGATAAGGAAGGCTTCCTCCGTTCGGAGACTTCGCTCATTCAGATCATCGGACGAGCCGCCCGCAACGTGGATGGGCAAGTGATCATGTACGCCGATCAGATCACCAGGTCGATGCAGCAGGCGATCAACGAGACCAATCGACGCCGCCGCTTACAAGAGGAATACAACGAAGCGCACGGCATCGATCCGCAAACCATCAGAAAAAAGGTGTCCGACATCCTCGATCTCGTCGCCACCGAGCCCACTCCGGGCGATCGCCGTCGCCGGGAATTGACCCAGCGCGCGCCGCTCAACCTGGAGGGTGACGATCTCACTCGCCTGATCATGTCTCTGGAAGACGAGATGCATCAGGCTGCCAAAGAGCTCCGATTCGAATACGCCGCCAGGCTGCGCGACGAGGTCAACGATCTCAAGCGCGAGCTTCGTCAAATCACGTCAGCTGTGGGCTGAGGTCTCGGGCCAAAAACTCACCGGGTTTATCCTTAAGCGAATGACAGACGAGACGACCTGGCTCACGCCTTCGGCTTTCGAAAAGCTGTCGGCCGAGCTTGAAGATCTCAAGACCAACGGTCGACGAAGTATCGAGACGCGGCTCTCGGAAGCGCGCGCTCACGGCGACCTGCGGGAGAACGGCGACTACGACGCCGCCAAGAACGACCAGGGACTGATGGAGGCTCGCATCCGGCAGCTGGAGGCGATTCTGGCCCAGGCCGAGGTAGAGGAACCGACCGACGATGGCTCGGTACAGATCGGGTCCGTCGTCACGGTGGTCGATTCCGATGGTGACGAATCCGAGTACTTCGTCGCCAACCCCGAGAACCGTGAGCCCGGCTTTCTTCTCGCCTCGCCCGCCGGACCGCTCGGACAGGCGTTGATCGGGGCCAGGAAGGGTGAGCAGGTCACCTATCAGGCCCCCGGTGGGACCTTCACCGTGACGGTCAAGGCGATTCGTCCCTTCCAGACCTGAACCTTTCGGGGAAATAGCCTGAGGGGGTGAAGCTCCGCCTCCGTAGTCCTCGCCAGCTGGCCCGTCTGTTGCTCACGCAGGCGCGCCGCCAACCGGACGCGGTCGAGGAGTATCTCGATGCCCACGGCGAGGAGTGGGAAGCGCTGGCCGCTCTTGCTCCCGGGGCCGCAGCCGCCATCCTCGGCGAGCTCGATGAAGAGGCGCTTTCGGAACTGATCAGCGATCTCGAGGCCCCTGAGGCGGCAGAAGTACTGGCCGAACTCCATACCGAGGTGGCCGCCGATCTGCTCGAGGATCTCCCCCAGGCGGAGGCGGCGGCATTGCTCGAGGAGATGACTCCCGAGGACGCGGCCGATGTGCTCAGCGAGGTTTCCGACGAAGCCGCCGAGTCATTGATCGACCTCCTCACAGTGGAGGCAGCCTCCGAAGTCAGACGGCTTCTGACCTATCCCGCCGACTCGGCCGGCGGCTTGATGACTACCGATATTGCCCGCCTGCCGCTGGGGTTGAACGCGGGAGAGGCGATCGAGCGCATCCGCCAGCTCCGCGAAGAGCTCGATGACCTCTCGTACGTCTACGTGACCGACGACGACGGGGTCTTGCAGGGAGTCATTTCCTTCCGCGACCTGGTCTTCAACCGCCCCGGGAGTGGACTCTCGGAGGTGATGGTGACCGATCCGATCGTGGTTGGAGCCGAGGCCGACCGGTCGGTGGTGAACGAAATCATCTCGCAGTACCACATCCGAGCTGTCCCCGTGGTCGGCGAGGGCGGAAAGCTCCTCGGGGTGGTGACGACTGAAGCCGTGATCGAATCGGTGCAGGAAGAGGCGTCGGAGGACTTCGCCGCCGCCATGGGCGCCGGCGTCACGGAGAACGTCCGTAGTCCCGTTTGGTCTTCGGTGCGGGCTCGGCTGCCATGGATCGCCTTCGATGTGCTCATCTCTTCCTCTGTGGTCTGGGCGGTGAGCCAGTTCAACGAGGTGCTGGACTCCTTCGTGGTCCTGGCGGCACTTATGCCCTTGGTGGCCCGGATCGGGGGCGATGCTGGGGCACAGAGCCTGGCCGTCGTCATTCGAAGCCTGGCGGCGGACGAGATCCCCCAAAGCGGCAATGCCCGGGTGGTCGGCAGAGAGGCGACCATCGGGGCAATCAACGGCCTGGCAATTGCCTTTCTCTCGGGGATTCTTGGGTTTGCTATGCAGGAAATCCGTCAGGGGCCGAGCCCGGTTCGCATTGGCGTGGCCATGGCCATTGCGGCCCTGGCCAACTTGGTGATCGCCGGCATCGCCGGGTCGGGGATACCACTCCTCCTCCGTCGAGCCGGCTTCGACCCTGCCCTCGGCTCCAATCTCTTCCTGACCACGGTCACCGATTTGCTCGGTTTCGCCGGATTCCTGGCGGTAGCGACGCTCCTGCTCTACTAAGGCCGTCGGTATCGATCCGGCCCCGGTCACGGGTTACCGGGTCTGGGGAAGCGCCCACATACGAAATAGGCAACGTGGTACTAGCCATGCCATCCCAGCACCGGTAGCCTGCCCCCCCGATGAGGAAGCGAGGTATCTCGCTTTTCTTGGCCGGTTTCGTCGTCGCAACTGTGCTGCCGGCGGTCCCAGCACAAGCCGCCTGCCGGCCGACCGTGTCGAGGCCTGCACCGCCCGCCCCTGCCCCGGCCATCCCCGTCGATCCCCTGGCTCCGGCGGTGCCACCGCCCCCACCTGAGCCGATCCGTTACTGCGCTTACCGATACCGGATGCTCTGGCCAGTTCTCGGGGGTGGGGCGGTCATCTCCACCTTCGGAGCAGACCGCGACGGAGGTAGCCGCCTCCATGCCGGCAACGACATCATGGCTCCGAAGATGACCCCAGTGATCGCCGTGGCCAACGGAACGATCAGCTCGATTCATGATGTCCCCGGCGACTGCTGCTGGCTCATCCTCTCCCATGATGACGGCTGGTCGTCGTGGTATCTCCATCTCAACAACGATCGCGCCGGCACCGACGACGGAGGCGGGGTCGGCATCCGTCCCGACCTCGTAGCCGGGAGCCGAGTGGCGGCGGGGGAAGTGATCGGTTGGGTGGGTGACTCCGGGAACGCAGAGCCGGCACCTCCCCATCTTCACTTCGAGCTTCACCGGCCGCGGGTCGGAGCCATCGATCCCTACCCGGCCCTGCGACGCGCCTATCGATCAGCCCCGGCGCTCGAGAACCTGACCGCCGGATTCGAAGGATCGTTTACCGACGACGACGACCTGGCGGCCGAGCCTGTCTTTCATCGTCTGGTCACTGCCGGCGCTCTTGCCTCATGCGACGAATGGGGAGCGGCGGTATGCCCCGCCTTGGCTGCCAGCAATCTCGACGCTGCGTCATGGATCGCCAGTCTCGCCAGGGTGCTGGTGCCGGTGCGACCGCCGCCCGATCCGGGGCCCGAGATCATGGCCTCCGTCGTCGCCCTGCAACTGGCTTGCGGAGGGACCGATTGTCCCGAGCCACCGCTGACGCGCGGGGACGTGATAACGATGCTCCTCTGGGCGGTGCGTCAGCAGGCGTACGACGATGCTCACGCTGATACCGAGGAGGGCGAGGTGATGCCGCCCCCGCCTCCCTATTGGGAGACCGAACCCGGTGAGGCCTTGACGCAGCTTCGCGCTCTCGGTCTCGCCAACGACTGTCCCACGATCGACCTTCCCCTGGACATCTTGCTGAGTCGTGCCGACCTGGCAGTGATGCTGGGTCAGGCCTTCGGTCTCTTACCCACTGTCGCCTGCGAAAACCTCTCCTGAACCCCTCGCTCCTAGCGGAGTGGTTATAAAGGACGGGTGCCTGCTGATCAGGTCGGAGAGAGCGCGGCCGGAAGGCTGACCACCCTGATAGAAGGCTGTCCCCCCGATCGGATCGGGGCTCTAACAGCCCAAGTGATGATCGACTTAGGGTTAGCCCGATCGGTATCGATCTGGCTGATCGATCACGGCTCTACGCTTTTGGTCGATCTGGTCGGCACCAAGAGCCCTGTTTCCATGGGGGGTTCCATCGTCGGCCGGGTGGCTACGACGGAAGAAGCCATCGTCCACCAGGAGCGCGCGTATCTCCCGCTGGCTCGCCGAGGTCAGGTGATCGGGGTCATGGAAATATCGCCCGCGCCCGACGAAGGCATCTCGCAATTAGCCCCGCTCGCGGTCGCGGTTTCGAACGCGGTATTGGCCACCAACCTCGTTAGCGATGTGATCGAACGAACCCGCGGAGCGACCAACCTCAGCCTCCCGGCGACCATACAACATCGGAATCTTCCCCTCACTTCCTACGCCGACGATGAGGTCGAAGTCGGTGCACGCCTCGAGCCCGCTTTCAACATCGCCGGGGACGTCATCGACTATGCCGCTAATCCCGAGGGCATCCATCTCGCAATTTTCGATGCCGTCGGCCACGGACTCCGGGCCACCATGCTTTCGACCTGGGCAGTTGCTACGTATCGGTTGATGAGAAGGAAAGGAGCACCGCTGGCCGAAATCGTTTCTGCGATCGATGAGGTGATCGCTGGCAACGCCGAACGAAACGAGTTTGTGACCGGCATAATGCTCCTCGTCAAACCCGGAGAAGGAGTCGTCGAAGTTGCCAATGCCGGACATCCGTCCCCGCTTCTGATTCGCGATGGAGCCGCACACTTCTTGACCGGGCCCACGGTTCAACTTCCGATGGGGCTCGGCGTCTCTTCTTCCGCAAGCCACACGGTGCCGTCGCAACCCCGGGATGTCATCTTCTTGTACAGCGACGGAGTCGTCCAAGCGAGGAACGGAGATCTCGCCGTTTGGGGAGAGCAAACGCTAAGTGAGCAAGCCGTCGCTCGGACTTCGGAAGGACTGAGCCCGAGCAACATCTGCCGTCAGATTCTGTCGGCAGTAACTACCTGGTCGAATGACGTCTTGGGTGACGACGCCTCGATCGTTGCCCTACGCCGCAAGGGTTAATCGATCTTTATCTCGAACCAGATACCTGCCCACTGGGGATCACCCGTACCCCAGGCGTCGCTCAGCGACTCGACGATTTTGAGGCCGTAACCCGATCCAGGCCGGTGGTCGCCGTTGAGAGTGGTCTCGGACTGGGCTAGCTGCTGGACTTCGACTCTGAGCACGTCCCCGTCGATGACGCGCAAATAGACCCGGCCTGAGGGTCCGTGGCGGACGGCGTTGGTAACCAACTCGCTAACCATGAGCACAACATCATCGATCCGATCCCCATCCGCGAGTTTGGCGCGGACGAACTGTCGAGCATCGGCCGGGGCCCTGGGTCCGGCCGTCATAAAGCGCCGGTATTCGGTGGCCGTTACCCCGCTCCTGACCGGTTCATACCAGGGAAATACCCGGTGGTCGAAAGCTACAAACTTACGCGTCGGTGTCCTCTTTAACCACGCTACGGAGCCGTTCCAGGGCTCTCGCCAGTAGCCGGGAGACGTGCATTTGGGATATACCCACCCGCTCGGCGATCTCGGCCTGGGTCAGGTCCTCGAAGAACCGGAGATAGACGATCTCCTGCTCGCGCGGCGGTAGCAGGGCTAATTCTTCCGCCAGCTCCGGCCAGCTGCTCATGACGCCGTCGTCATCGGAGGAAAGCGATTCGGCTGTGGAAGTGCCCGTTACTGGGTCGGTGGCGTCGATCGACTCCCACCGATAAGCGACCCGCGCTTTTTGAGCTTGCAGAACCTCATCGTTGGTCATTCCCAACTCCTCGGCGATCTCGGAGGCAGTTGGCTGACGGCCGAGTTGCTGTGTCAGGCGGTCGCTGGTCTTGCCGACGTTGAGCGTTGACTCTTGTAAGGCCCGAGGGACTCGAACCGACCATGCCCGATCGCGCAAATGTCTCTTCAGTTCCCCGGCGATCGTGACCGCAGCAAACGGCTCGAAGTCCCCCTTCTCCACATCGAAGCGATGCATCGCCGCCACCAGGCCGAGCAACGCCACTTGTTCGAGATCGGCATCGGGTACACCCTTTCCGCGAAAGCGGCGAGCGATGGATGCGGAGAACGGTGCGAAGCGTCGCACCACTTCTTCTTGATAAAGCGGATCCGCGGCGGCCCTGACAAGCAGGTCGGAGGTTTCGACGTCGGCCAGAACGGCGCCCGTCCCCGGAGCGCGAACCTGGAACCATATGATCCGGCGTCCGTCACTGCGGTTGTCGCCCCACCGCTGGCTGAGCGTACTGATCAGCCGGAGCGACAACGGACTCAGTTCGGGAGCGGCAGGATCGTCGAGGCTTGCGAGCTCGATCCGCCAATCTGCCGGCCCCGCCTCGATCTTCATTTGGAGGCTGGATCCGCCACTCTCGACGAAGTGACCCACCGCTTCGGTCGCCATCAGTTGCGCCTCGGCCAAACGCAAGGGATCGAGGTGAGTCTGCTCGGCAAGAATGCGCCGCACCCACTGCGCGGCTTCTCGCCTGACCGGAAGTTCGTGAACGATCGCCGGCCGAGCGTTAGCTAGCTCGCTCAGGCAGTTGCCTCCGAGACGGAGTCGTAGATACTCAAGAGAGAATCCACTCCGGTGACTGACAGCGTACGAGCCACCGGACCACCGGAAAGCACGATCGACATCTTCCCACCAGCTTCGTTGACCCGCTCGGAGTTGGTCAGAAGACTGCGAATGCCGGTCGAATCCATGAACGAAACCTCGCTCATGTCGATCACGACGTGGCTGAGGCCGTCCTGGAGGGCGTTCGCGACGGCCATATCAAGCAGATCCACGGTCGCCAGATCGATTTCGCCCTGGGCCCGCAGCAGTGCCTTTCCGTTGTAGTTCTCAACGGTGACCTGGAATGCCATGGAGTTCTCCGTTGACGAGAGCACGAACTATCGATCCTAGCTCTCGTCCAAACCCCTGCGCGAAAGCGGCGATTGGTTGTTTACGCCCCAGGCGGCCGAGGGTATTGAAGAAGTGGATCAACGACTAAAGGAGTCAGTTGTGACAGGTAGAAGTACAGACAGAGAAGTCATTGTCACCAACAATGAGGGACGCTCCAGCGGCGCTTTGGTTGCTGGAATTGTCGCCGTGCTGGTGATCCTGTTGGCTATCTGGTTTTTCGCTAACAACGACGTGGGTGGCGGTGACGACGGGGTCACAGGGACCGTCGACGTCAACGTCAGCGTCCCGGCTACGACCAACTAGGGGGAGGTAGACAAATGGATCGTGATTCAATGAGCCGTACCGATTGGGGCGGCCAGATGATCGACGAAGGTCGGTGGGACCAGGCCCGGGGCAAGATCCGGGAGACCTGGGGCGATGTCACCGATGATGACCTTGACGAGGCCCATGGCAACTGGGACCAGCTCGTAGGCAAAATCAAGGAGAAGACTGGCGAGACCACCGATGCTATAGAGCGCAAGCTCCGCGAGTGGTTCTCCTAGAGAACTTTCTCCTCAACGAAAGGGTGCGAACTCAGGTTCGCACCCTTTCGTCTTGTTTGACCAGGTCCCGATACAAACTCCGCAAGTACGAGGACATGCTCCCGGGCGAAAACCGACTCTCGCCGATGGTTACCACCGCGGTGATTTCCTTGACCGTCGACATGGCCACCACCTCACTCGCCTCGGCTATTTCGGCGAGTGAAAATCTCCCCCGAACGACTCGTTGACCATCCGCCTCAACTGCGCCGAGGAGCAGGCGGCTGGTGACGGAGTCAAGGATTCCCAGGTCGAGGGCGGGGGTTTCGATCAGTCCGTTGCGAGTCCACGCCACTGCGAACGTTGGCCCTTCCAGCACGAATCCATCCTTCGACACGAGGAGTGCATCATCGAAGCTGCTATTTCGGGCCAGGCGGGTGGCGGCCATGTTGGGGGCATACGAGATCGTTTTGACACCGGTCAGCTCCCAAGGTTCTCCACCCGGGTGCCAGGGGGCAGCGATGGGTAGCAACCGCAGTTCCGAGGATGGGGGCGCCAAGGGCTGCCAGAGCACGACGCATCGACTAGGGAGACGCCCAGACGAGCCCCGGGTGAGAATTATCCGGACAATGCAGTCACCGCCCTCCGCCGCCATCTCCTCGACCCAGGACCGCAATTGCGGCTCCGCCGGGCAGGGAATCTCGAGTGCCGCCGCGGAGCGGGTCAGGCGTTGGTAGTGCGGAGTGAAGGCGAAAGGGGAGCCGGCATAAGACCGAATCGCTTCAAAGCACCCATCCCCCCGGAGCAGACCTTCGTCAAAAACCGAAAGCGACTCCTCGCGTAAGCCGTCGACCAATGACGTCATCTATAACCGTTGGTGATCGGAAGGCGACGGTCACGACCGAAGGCCTTGGTGGTGATTTTCACTCCGGGGGCCGCCTGGCGTCGCTTGTACTCGTTGCGGTCGACGAGCCGGGTGATGCGACGAACGGTCTCGGGGTCATGGCCGGCAGCAATGATGTCTTCAACTCCGCGGTCATCCTCGATATAGAGCCGGAGGATGGGATCCAGTTCCTCGTACGGCGGGAGGCTGTCCGAGTCTTTCTGGTTGGGCCGCAGCTCGGCCGAAGGCGGCTTGTCGATGCTGTTCGAAGGTATGACCTCGCTTTCCCTGTTTCGCCAGCGCGCCAGGTCATAGACCGTGGTCTTGAAAACGTCCTTGAGGACGGAAAAGCCCCCGACCATGTCGCCGTAGATGGTGGAGTAGCCCACAGCCATCTCAGATTTGTTTCCGGTCGCCACCACCATTGGTCCGAAACGGTTGGAGATAGCCATCAGCACCGCCCCCCGAATGCGGGCCTGGAGGTTTTCCTCGGCGACCCCGAAGGGCTCATCGCCGAATAGAGGCGCAAGGGCGTCGAGGTAATCGTCGAACACCGACTGGATCGGCACGACATCGAATTGGATCCCCAATCGCTTGGCGAGTTCGACGGCGTCGCTCACCGAGTGATCGGAGCTGAACTTCGTTGGCATCGCTACTCCCCACACACCCTCGGAACCGAGCGCGTCGGTGGCGATGGCCGCCGTCAGAGCCGAGTCGATGCCGCCCGAGAGGCCGATGACCACCCGATCGAAGCCGTTTCGGCGGACATAGTCGGTCAGCCCGAGTTGCAATGCCCGGTACACCTCTTCTTCTGCATCCAAGAGCGGCGCCAATGTCCCCCGCCCGTCGAGCTCGTCGTCAAGATCGAGCACGAACCGATCCTCGGCGAACTGCGGGGATCGGTGGACAACGGCCCCACTCCGATCGATGACAACCGAGCAGCCATCGAAAACCAACTCGTCCTGGCCTCCCACCAGATTGAGATAGACCACCGGAACCCCCGATGCCTTGGCCCGCTCGGCCAGCATCTCCTCCCGCTGATGAGCCTTGCCATAGTGATACGGCGAGCCATTGATATTGAGAAGAATCCGGGCTCCGGCGCGGGCCTGGGTGAGCGGGGGACCGTCTGGCACCCAGATGTCTTCGCAGATCGAAATCCCGGCTGGAACCCCGCCGATATCCCAGAGAAAGTCCGGCTTCTGGCCGACCAGGAAATACCGATCCTCGTCGAAGACTCCGTAGTTGGGGAGGAGGATCTTGTGATAAGTGGCTCGCCACTCCCCACCCTGGAGGATGGCGGCGGCGTTGTAGATGTTGCGCCGAGCCGCGTCCGCTCCTCCCCGTCCGATTCCACCGGATCCGAGGTCGACGAATCCGACCACAGTGGTGCACCTCGCGGAGCGGGCAGCCAGACGCCGGATGACGTCGAGATTGTCCTCGACAAAGGCCATCCGCAGAACCAAGTCCTCGGGGGGGTAGCCCGTGACGGCGAGTTCGGGAAGAAGAAGAACATCCGCCGCTTCCCCTTCGGCCCACGTCATGCAGTCGGCGATGAGCTTCTCGTTGCCGTCCAAATCGCCGACACGAAGATTGACCTGGGCACCGGCGATTCGCATGCAGTCTCTGAGACTACGCCAAGATAGGAATCGAGTAGATGCCACATCGAATGCGGTCACCAGCCCGCCTCGGGGTCGGAGCTGAGCAGCAGCCTCGGCTCGAAGGGCTGGGCTGGATCGTCGACGGCGAGGTGACGCCGGCGGCCGAGGACATTCTCCGGCTCGTCATATCGGGCCCCGATCCCACGGGAACATTGAATCGACTGCTCGCATTGGCCGAGAAGGCGCACTTTGACCCCGCTGCGGCCGACACGCCTTCCCTCGTGGCCCTCGCCGCCACGAGCCGGGGGCTCTGGGAGGCCTTGCTCCGTCATCCCGAGTGGCTGGAGGGCGGGGCCGGCCAGCCTTCGGACCCGCGGGTGCTGGTGCAGAGCAGCCTCATCGCCATTGCTCGCGAAGACTTGACCAATGGCGCCAGCTTGGAAGCCACGACGCGACGTTTGACGGAAGTCGCCGATCGGGCGGCGGCGCTGGCGTTGGGCGCGGCGACCGCCGAAGTCGCAGGGCGCCACACCGACGGACCGCTGCCACGGTTGGCGGTGATCGCCCTCGGCAAGTGGGGCGGCCGGGAGCTCAATTACGCCTCCGATATCGATCTCGTCTTCGTCTATGAACCATGTGAGGAACCGGAGCGAGATCGTCGGCTTGCCCTCCGGATCGCCACCGAGTTCATTGAGGCTCTGGCCACTCCCACCTCTGAGGGGATCGCGTTTCGGGTCGATGTTGGCCTTCGTCCGGAAGGATCGACGGGGCCTTTGGTGCGGACCCTCGAGGGCTACCGGTCCTATTACGAAAAGTGGGGAGAGGCTTGGGAGGCACAAGCGCTGCTCAAGGCCCGGGCGGCGGCGGGCGACCGCGCACTAGGGGAAAGCTTTATCAGCACGGTGTCCGGATTCGTCTGGCCCGACGAGCTGGCGCCCGACGCGGTTCGTGAGCTCCGACAGCTCAAGCAGCGGGCCGAGGAGGAGGCCAATCCCGACGACATCAAAAGAGCCCCGGGTGGGATCCGTGACGTCGAGTTCACTATCCAGCTCCTCCAGCTGATTCACGGCCGGGCTGATCACCGCCTGCGAGTACCCGGAACACTCGAGGCGCTGACCGTCCTGGTCGAGGGCGACTATGTCCGCGCCGAAGATGCGGACGCACTGGCCGACTCCTATCGATTCCTGCGCACGGTCGAGCATCGACTCCAGCTCTGGCAGATGAGCCAAACCCATCGCATCCCCATTGACAGGGAACCGCTGTCGCTCTCCCTGGGATTTCGACCAGCGGAGCGCACCGCGGCCGAGCAATTCAATGAAAACCTTGCATTCCACCGCCGGCGAGTGCGTGAGCTCCATGAAGCGCTCTACTACCGACCGCTGCTAGAAGCCTTCTCGTCGGCCACGGCGCTCGGGCTCGACCGCAGCAAAGCCCAAGAGCGCCTAGAAGCGTTGGGCTTCGCCGACGTTTCCGGGGCCGCCAAGGCCTTCGAGATCCTCACCGCCGGGCTCTCGCGGCGGTCGGCGATGATGCAGCAGCTGCTGCCGCTGATGCTCGACTGGCTGGCCGACTCCCCTGATCCCGACCTCGGTCTCACCCAGCTCGTCAAGCTGGTTGAGGCCAGTTCCGACCAAGCCGAGTTGACCGGGACGGTCAGGGACCGGCCCGTTGCCGCCCAGCGTCTTTGCCACTTGCTGGGATCGTCACGATTGATCGGACGGTTCCTCGACCGTCTCCCCGAGTTCCTTCCTCGGCTGGCCGACGACCGCCTCCTCACCGATCTCCCGCGTGGAGAGGACGTGACCGTGGTCGCCCTCGAGCGGATGAAGCTCCGACAGGGGCGGGAGGCTCGGATCGCTTCGTTGCGCCGTTTCGTGCGCCGTCGCGTCCTCCGGGTGGCGGCGGCCGATTTGCTCGAGCTGGCTGACGTTGAAACAGTCGCCTCGTCGCTCTCCGATACCGCCGACGCCGCAGTTACCGCCGCCCTCTGGACTGGACAGGCAAGCCTCGATCGTCCCGCCGACCTGGCGGTGGTGGCGATGGGAAAGTGGGGTGGCCACGAACTGGGCTACGGGTCCGACCTCGACCTGATGTACGTCGGCCCCTCGGGCGAGGAAGCATTGGACAGCCTGCGGGTGGCCACTGAGTTCGCGGCAGTCATCAGCCAACCCACCTCCGACGGCGTGGCCTACCAGATCGACCCCGACCTGCGCCCCGAAGGGCGCAAGGGTGCCCTCGTCCGCAGCCTGGAGGCGTTCCGTCTGTATTACGAGCTGCGCGCCGAGCCCTGGGAGCGAATCGCTCTGATCAAGGCCCGGCCCGTGGCGGGACCGGAAGCGTTGACCGAGGAGTTCTCGACCATCAGGGAGGAATACGCCTTTCCGTTGGCGGTCGGAGCGGAGGCAGTGCGGGCGGTCCGCCACGTGAAAGCGAGGATCGAGAAGGAACGGCTTCCTCGAAACCCGGAGTTCCACCTCAAGCTCGGACCTGGGGGCCTCTCCGACATCGAGTTTCTGGTCCAGCTCTGGCAGTTCCGTATCGGTCGCGGGAGACCGCATCTGCAAACGACCTCTACTTTGGCGGCTCTTTCTGCGCTCAATGCTGAAGGCGTTCTCTCCATATCTGATGCCGAGCACCTACAAGCGACGTACCGCCTCTGTTCACGGATTCGAAACCGTCTCTACTTACAGACCGCGACGCCCCACGATGCCCTGCCCATCGACGGGTCCGTGCTCGCCCGGCTAGCGCGTTCACTCGGATATAGGCATCGGGGCGAGATGCGGGAGGAGTATCGAGCCATGACCCGAAAGTCTCGCCGGCTCTTCGAGAAGTACTTCTTCGAGGACTGACCTCGCGGGGGAGTTCGCTGGGGGCACCACAGCCCTCTCGGCTAACCTCCCCCGGCAGATGACAGCCCCCGACTTCGGTCACGTCCGGGCTGCCGTCGCCGAGCTCCTCCCCGAGGTGATGGAGCTGCGTCGTCAGCTGCATCGCCGCCCGGAACTGGCCTATCGCGAGGTGGCCACAACCGAGCTGGTACTGACACGACTAAGAGCCGCCGGGCTGGACCCGCGTCCCCGGGGCCCGCGCACCGGGCTCGTGGTCGAGGTGGGAAACGGCGAGCACCTGGTGGGCTTTCGCAGCGATCTCGACGCCTTGCCCATCCAGGAGCCAGAGGGTTGGGAACACCGTTCCGAGATTGCGGGAGTCATGCACGCTTGCGGCCACGACGTCCATACCGCCATTGGCACCGGACTGGCTCTGGTGGCTGCCCGCCTCGAACTCCATCGTCGGATCCGCTTCATCTTTCAACCCGCCGAGGAGGCCTTTCCAGGAGGGGGACAAGAGTTGGTGGCAGAAGGGGCTGCCGCCGACCTGGCGGCAATCGTTGCCTTTCACTGCGACCCGAGCTTGGAGGTGGGAAAGGTGGGGATACGGTCGGGGCCGATCACGGCGTCAGCCGACCGCTTCTTCATCACCCTGGAGGGCCCCGGAGGACACACTGCTCGACCTCACCGAACGGTCGATCTGGTATTTGCCTCGGGGCTTTTGGTATCACAGCTCCCTGGCCTCATCGACCGTCATACGGACGCCCGTCTCCCCAAGGCGGTGGTGTTTGGCACGATCGCGGGTGGCACCGCCGAGAACGTGATACCCACCAAGGTGGAGCTTTCGGGGACCTGCCGCACCCTCGACCGGGGGCTATGGAAAGAGATCCCCAGTCTCATCGAACGCTTGGTGCACGAGATCGTCGCACCGACCGGAGCCAAGGTCGGCTTCAAGTACGTGCGGGGAGTTCCTCCGGTCATCAACAATCCTGACATAGTCGCTGCCTGCCGCGAAGCCGTCAGTCACTCCCTCGGTGTGTCCAACATTGTTGAGGCAGAAAGCTCAATGGGGGCGGAGGACTTCTCGGCGTTCACGGAAGCAGTGCCGGGATCCTTGATGCGTCTAGGGGTAAAGGCCCGAGACGAACGATCGGTAGACCTCCACTCGGCCTCGTTTCGCGCCGACGAGGGAGCACTCGAAGTGGGGCTGCTGGCCGGGATGGCGTCTCTCCTCGCAATCTGAAAGTGGGTTTCTCCCCCTGGGGGAGTTGCCCCGGGGACCTAGATCAGGTCGAATCCCTCCGCCTCGAGCGTGGTGGTGAGGAGATCCAATTCGGCCGCCCGCACCGAGAGGGTGAGCACGCCCCCACCGCCATGGGTGGCATGGCGGAGTTGGAGATCGCGCAAGTCGACGCCGGAGACCTCGAGGGCGTGCCCAACCCGGGCGATCTCGCCCGGACGATCCTCGAGCACCACGCCGATCGAGGTGACAGGCGCGGTCAACGAACTCCTGGCGGCCCGCGCCGAGAGCAAGGCCGCTCCGATCTGTTCGCGGTTCTGGTCATCGAGGAGGTCGGCCCAGGCCAGCAGGTCACCGCCGAGCTCGCGGAGCATCACCGCCAATGGCTCCCGGTTCTCGACCAGAACATCCGGCCACCAGCCGGGGGAGGAAAGGGCGATGCGAGTCAGGTCGCGAAAACCGCCTGCGGCGAGGTCAAGCGCCCCCGGATCGCGGGCCACCCGGTTCACGAGGGCCGAGGCGAGTACCTGCGGCAAATGGCTGATGGCCGCCACCGCCTCGTCGTGCTGGACGGCGCTGAGATGGAGGGGTATGGCGCCAAGGCTCGCAACCAATTCGGTGAGCTCGCTGAGGGAGGCGGGATCGGCGTTATCCGTGGTCAACACCCAAGTCGCCCCCTGGAAGAGTGACCCCGAGGCTCCTCCCGGGCCGGAAGTCTCCCGCCCGGCCAGAGGGTGGCCACCCACGTACCGGCGGAGATGGGCTCCCGCCGCCACCATGGGGGTTTTCACCCCGGCCACATCGGTAACCAGGGCATCAGTCTCCAGCGCCTCCAGGGTTTTCTCGATCGCAGCGGGCGGACCCGCCAGGACGATCAGGTCGGCCGGTTCGGCCTCGGCTGCGCCGTCGGCCATCTCGTCGAGCGCACCCACCGTGGCCGCGGTCTGGAGCGCGGCGGGGTCGGGATCCCAGCCGACGACCGACCATCCCAACCTCCGGAGTGCGATGCCTATCGAAGCACCGATCAGTCCAGTGCCCAGCACCGCCGCCCTCGGCATGGGTCAGGTCTTCAGCCCGAGCACTCCGGCGAGAGCCCTTACTGATTCCATCAGGTCGGCAAACTCGCTGGGAAGCAATGCCTGGGCCCCATCGACTTTCGCCGTGTCCGGAGCCGGGTGGACATCGACCATCATGCCATCCGCTCCCACTCCCACCGCGGCGCGGGCGAGGGGTGCAACCAGTTCCCGCTTGCCCCCCGAGTGGGATGGGTCGATCAGGATCGGCAGGTGCGACATCGTTTTCACCAGCGGCACCGCGGTGATGTCGAGAGTGTTTCGGGATGCGGTCTCGAACGTGCGGATGCCGCGCTCCACAAGCATGATCTGATGATTGCCTTCCTTGTAGATGTACTCGGCGGCGTTCAGCCATTCCTCGAGCGTGGCCGTGAACCCCCGCTTCAACATCACTGGCTTCGGTTGGCGACCCACCTCGGCCAGCAACGAGTAATTGGACATGTTGCGGGTGCCGATGCGGATGATGTCGGCGTAGGACGAAACCAGCCCCACGTCGCGAGAGTCGAGGACTTCCGCCACGAACGGCAAGCCGAATTTCTCCCGCGCTTCCACAAGATACTTGAGGCCTTCCTCGCCCAACCCCTGAAAGGAGTAGGGCGAGGTGCGAGGCTTGAAGGCATCGCCTCGCAGGATCCGCGCCCCGGCGGCGGAAACGGCCTCGGCCGTGCGCAGCAACTGCTCGCGTGATTCAACCGCGCACGGTCCGGCCACCACCGTGAACGAACCACCCCCAACGGAGACGTCGCCCACGTCGATGACGGTGTCCTCCTCCTGGAAGTCGCGCGAGACGAACCGGAAGGATTTGAGAACGGGAACCGCCTTCTCCACTCCGGACATCGCTTCCCACGGAAGCGTCGAGATCACCTCCCGATCTCCGATGGCTCCGATCACGGTCCGGAACTGTCCTGCCGAGACGTGGGCCTCACAGCCGATCTCGGCCAGCCGCGCCACGACGCCAGCAACATCGGCTGGGCTGGCTTGGCGGCGCATAACAATGATCATCGAAGACACTTGCTTTGCCGGAAAGAGTAGGTTCTGAGCGGTGACCGCACAGCCAGTCGTATACGAGGAACACGTCGGGCCGTCTCGCCAGTACTGGCGCGACATCGTCCTCGGGATCAACGACGGGCTGGTCTCGATGTTGTTGTTGGTGGTCGGCGTGGTGGGCGGGGGCCTCAGTCGCGAGCAAATTGTTCTCACTGGCGTGGCCGGAGCACTGGCGGGGGCGGTCTCGATGGCGACGGGCGAGTACCTGGCGACCAAATCCCAGGACGAGGTAATGGAGTCCGAGCTTGCCCTGGAACGCACCCACATCAAGCATTTCCGCCAGCAGGAAGTCGATCAGCTCTACCCGATGCTGCGCGAGGTTGGCGTCGCCGAATCCGACATCGACACCGTCGTCAAGGCCCTGACCCGCGACGACCAAGTGCTTTTGAATTCGATGAAGGTGCTCGAATTCGGTGTCGTCGATACCGAGCGCCGCTCCCCGATGTCGGCCGCCTGGGCTTCGGGAGGCTTGTTCCTGCTCGGCTCGATCCCCGCAGTCGTGCCTTTCCTCTTCCCGATCAGCCGCACGACCGGGGTAGTGGTGGCCTCGATCGCCGCCGGGCTCTGCCTCTTTGCCGTCGGGGTCGTGAAGACCTTCGTCACCCGGACCAATCCCGTGGCCGCCGGACTCCAGAATCTGGTCATCGCCGGGGTGGGGGCGCTGGCCGCCTTTGGGGTCGGGCGCCTGGTCGGAGTGACGCCCTCGAGCTAGCGAACTGCTTGCAGAAGTTACCTGCTTGCTATAGCATGCAGTTAGTGAGTGATAGCAAGCAGCCGCTTCCCGAGGGCCTCGGGTCGCACGTCGGCGAGTTCATCCGCTCCCAGCGGGAGCGCGCCGATCTCTCGCTCCGGCGCCTAGCCGAACGAGCGGGGATCTCCAACCCATATCTGAGCCAGGTCGAACGGGGATTGCGCAAGCCCTCCGCCGAGATTCTCAAGCGAATCTCGCGGGCGCTTTCGATCTCGGCCGAGTCCCTCTACTCGAAGGCCGGTCTGATCGAGGAAGGGCCTGAGCGTCCCAATGTCGTCGAGGCGATCGCCGAAGACCCGGTGTTGACCCCTCGCCAGAAGCAGGTGCTGCTTGATCTCTATCGAACCCTGGTCAGCGCAGGATCAGAGCTTGATCCTGCCAAAACAGTTAGGAGCAATTAATGAAGGCTAAGAAAGCCCTTTACGCCGCCGTCGGTGCACCGGTAGTCGCCCTTCGGATGGCGTCGGAGGCCGTTACGGAATTGCGGACTCGCCTGAACGAGGAGGCCAACTCCTTTGGCCATAACGCCCAGACCCGCATGGACAAGTGGGCCACCGAAGGAGAAAAGGTCTGGAACCGTCTTTCCGACGCCAAAGTGGTCGACGAGTTCGCCAGCCGGGTCGACTTCGATCAGGTCAGTACTCAGGTCAACAAACTGCGCGATCAGCTCGAAGATCTGCTTGCCACCTGGCGGTCGTCCTTCCGTCCCGAGAAGCTTCCCACCATCAAGGCGGAAGCGTCCGGCGAAGGCGTGAAGTTTGAGACGATTCCGGCCAAGAAACCTGCCGCTCGCAAGTCCACGACGGCCAAGAAAACCACTGTCGCCAAGAAAAGCCCCGGGGCCAAGAAGTCCGGCGGGGCCAAGAAGGGGCCGGCCCGCAAGCCCACCGCCCGCAAGGCGAGCGGGACCAAGAAGGTAGCCGCCGCCAGCTAGGGATCGCGCCCCCTCCCGGCTTCGCCGGCACTCCCCCTGCGGGGGGAGAAACCCTCCCGGTTGTCTCCCCCAGCGAGTGTTGGGGGAGGTGTCGCCGAAGGCGACGGAGGGGGCTACTTCACTGCTGGATCGAGGTGAGTCGCAGCCTCGATCCAGCTTTCGACCATCGCCTCGGTAGGGAGGCGGCGAACCATCTGCTTGCGTCCGTTGGTGTCGACCAGCTTCGCCGTCAAGGCAATGGCATTACGCCGGCGCAGATCCTTGATCGTCCACACCCCGCACGTTTCGAGCAAGAGGGCGTACTCGGATCCAATCCCCTTCACCCTCATCAGGTCAGCTCGTTGCGCCCACCGCAGTACCTGCTCGGATTCGAAACCCATATCCCCCGCCACCTGGTCGCGGCCGGCCTTGGTGCCCGCTCTCCTCAAGAGTGATTCAGTAGTACGGATTCCTGCTTTGCGAAGTTTGGTGGCGTCTTTCGTGTCGATGCCAGCGATCTCATCGATTCGGGCCACAGAGCTCCTTTTCCACAACGCCGGGGAAGTCGATCGACTTTATCCAAGCGCGACGCTCACCGCTTGGGCCGTAGGTCCTCTATGTCATCGGCGGTGTCGACGTCGCGGGGTGGCCGCGCTTCGAACCACACCTCCTCCACCCATTCGGGATGGGCCTTGAAAAGCGGCTTGGCTCCGGCATCTCCCTCGAGACTCATCAATCGTCCCCAAAGCGGCCTTTCGACCAAGACCGGATTTCCCCACTCGTACCTGTACTTGGGCACGATCACCTGTCGTTGCGTGCGGCGTTGCGCATCCAACAATGCCTGGACCACGTCCTGGTCCACCTCGGGTTGATCGCCGAGGAAAATGAGAACGGATTCGGCTCGGGTCAGGCGAAGGATGGCGTCCAGCCCCACCCGCAGCGAGGAAGCCATCCCCCCCTCCCACTCCAGATTCTCGACAACCACCCAACCGCTGAAATCGACCTCAGCCAGGATGCGCTCGGTTTCGGCTCCGAGAACGACGAAGCGATGGTCAAAAGGCCCCTTGGCCACCTCGGCCAGGACATGGCCGAGGAGGGTGCCCTCCCCCCACGGCTCGATCTGCTTGGGCCGTCCAAGTCTCTGCGAAGCTCCTCCCGCCAGCACAAGCGCCGCAATCACCGACCGGACGCTACCCCCTCAATCGCTCGGCAAGAAGCGGGCCTTCCCGATCAAGTCGAGTTCCTGGTCCCCTCGCCGGGTGGCAGCGATCACCTCCGCCAGGATCGCGACCGCGATCTCGGCCGGGGTGCTGGCGCCGATGTCCTTGCCAATGGGGCCGTGGATACGATCGATCGAGCTCTCGTCGTATCCGGCGCTGAGGAGCCTCTGTCGCCGCCGCCGCGTGGTGCCGGAGCTCCCCATCGCCCCGATATAGGCGGCGTCGCTGGCGAGGACCTGGGGCCACAGCGGGTCCTCGAAGCGGGCGTCATGGCTGAGAATGACCACCGCCGTTCCGCGGTCGAAAACCAGGTCCAGTTGGTCGGGCCAGCCAGGCAGCAGTTCGTCGGCATCAGGAAAACGATCTCTGGTGAGAAATGCCGGGCGAGCATCACTGACGGTGACGCGGTAGCCGAGTCGCTTGGCCATTGGCACCAGTTCCTGGGCGATGTGCACGGCACCGAAGATGAGCATGTGCGGAGCCGGGGCGATGCTCTCGACGTAGGCCTCGTGGTCGCCGTATTCGAGAGTGAGATTCGTGCCCCTGGCGAGGAGCTGCGCCGCGTCCGCAATCACACTTTGTTCGATTGCAGACGGGATCGCCCCCGCAGTCACCCGGCCGTCGACGACGAGCGCACTCTGACCCAGATTCTCACCGCCGACCATGGTCACCAATGACCCATATCCGTCTGCTGCGATCAACTCCTCGATCGCATCGAGCACGGGGCTCGCACTTTGGTCCTCGAGAAAGACCTGAATGCGACCACCGCATGCCAGCCCTACCTCGAAGGCCTCGTCGTCGGCGATCCCGTACCCGACCAGCTCGGGGCGCTCGTCATCGAGAACCTTCTGCAGGCGAAGAAAAACGTCATTCTCCACGCACCCTCCGGAGACCGAGCCTGCCATCTCCCCAGCCGAGGAAATCATGAAGCGCGATCCCACCGGGCGGGGTGCCGACCCCGAGACACGGGCGACGGTGGCGAACCCCACCCTTTTTCCTTCCGCCAGCCAGGAACGCCGGCGCCGCAGTTCCTCAATCATGGATGGCCACCTGGGGCACGGGGCGGGTGTGGCTCGAAATCGACTCCAGAACCGCCACCACCGTCTCGAGGTTGGAAAAATTCGTTACCGGCAGAAAATCATCAACGTAAGGAAGCGCGGCTTTCATCCCTCGCGTCAGGGGCGCGTATGCCGGGCGACCGGCGAGCGGGTTCAACCAGATCACTCGATGGACGCTCCGATGAAGACGCGCCATCTCGGTAGCAAGCAAAACCGGATCACCTCGATCCCAGCCATCGGAGATGATGACCGCCACGGGTCCGCCCCGACCGACCCGACGCGACCAATTCCGGTTGAACGAGGCGATGGCTTCTCCGATTCGAGTACCGCTCGACCAGTCGCTCACCGTGCCGGCCACCTCGGTGATGGCGAGCGAAGGGTCACGTCGCTCGAGCTGTCGAGTGATTCTGGTGAGGTGGGTGGCGAAGACGAAGGCCTCCAATCGCCCCAGGCGACCGCGGGCCGCGTGGGCGAAATAGAGCAGCATCTCCGTGTACCGCTCCATTGAGCCGGAGACGTCGGCGATGATGATGAGAGGGCGGCGACGTCGTTTTCGTTCCACGAACTCGAGTTTCATCAAGTCCGCTTCCGGACCCACCGTTCGGTGAAGCGATCGACGGAGATCGGGTCGGCCTCGATGCAAAGCCGGGCGCTGACGGCGGCTCCTTGCCTGAGCTGGGGCCCAAACCATGGAGTCGATGAGCGCCCTGATCTCGGCCACCTCCTTCGCAGTCAGTGTCGCGAAGTCGCGCTGGCGGAGGCGCTCGATTGCCGAGGCCCCGGTGGTTCGCAGCCGGCTCTCCTCGCCTTCCGCCCCTTCAGGTGTGCCCTCGCCCGGAGTTTTGACGGACCAGGAACGAGACTTCGGCGAGACGTTCAGGATCACAGGCACTGCCTCCTCCCGGAAGAAGGCCATAAAGACGCGAGCGAAGACCTGGTACTGGTTGGCGTCGGTGCAGCACACCGCTCTCAGGGCGTAGAAAACATCACCGGGCGCAGCTAGACCAACCACGTCGATGGCCCGCAGTACCTCTGCCGTGGTTCCCGCCGGCACCGGAATTCCCTCGCGACGCAGGCGGCTGACGAATCTCACCAGCACTTCGAGACTGGCGGCGGCACTCACCCCGGCCGGCAGTCTCCCGCAGCCGGCCGCAAATACCAAAGACCGCCGGCATAAAGCGGCAACACCGTCAGGTCAGAGCAGTTACTCGAATAACTCAGTGGCAGTTGGCGCCATTCGAAATGCATTCCATCGGGAGTGCTCCATGAGCCTCCCCAGGAAAATCCCCACCGGCGAAACGTCTCGACGACAGCCAGCGGCAGGGTTGGGGGAACCCCGTATTGATTGGTCGACGGGTTGACGTCGATGGCTATTCCCCAGGCGTGACGTGAGAGCGAATAACCGGGATCCGCCCCCCGATTGAAGCGGGGGTTGTAGCAACCCCCGGCCAGTTGGAAGTCGGCTGGATCGAGCATCTGGATCAAGCTCGATCGTTCGAGCTCGGAGATCACTCCCCGCAGATACGGGACCAGAAGTCGGTGGCAGCGAAAGAGTCCGAGAGGTGCCAGATCGACGTCGACGATGTTGGCTTCAACCCACGCCGGATCTATCTCCACCTGGTCCCCCCCGGCAGCGCGAATGGCAAATTCCCCGAATCGGAATTTCACCGCCGCCACCGAAAGAACCGGATCGGTGAGCTCATCGTCGATCAATCCGTCGATCCGAACGTCCGGGTCAAAGGTGCTCCCCCGCACTGCCGCCTCCACGCGGTCGAGCCCCGATCCATAGGCGACGATGGCAAACGGGCGATCGACGCCGAGTTGAAGTGCGGTCGTCTTTCCGACCAGGAGCTCGGAATTGAATATCTCGTCTTCGGGAACGATCGCCCCGACGGGAATGGTGACAGTTCCCCCGGTCAAAGGCTCGAGATCAAGCAAGTCACCCACCGACGCGCCCCTGATCGCAGCACTCGCCTCGCTCAGAACCGCCTCGCCACGAGCCAAGACCATCCTCACCGTCTCGCTCGCGATCGGCGCGACGGGGTCGATGGCCGCGGTCAGCAGCGGATAGCCGAATCCGGTCGGCGCCAACTGGACAAAGGTCTCGCCTCGTCGGAGCGACCACAGGCGGAGAGTCACCCGGTCGAGAACACTCACCGAGGCCCCGTTCACCGCCGCCGCCCCCGACACGATGCCGATGGTCTCGGGGCTGAGCCCACCGCTCTCCCGCACCTGCAGCAACGCCGGTTTTGGCGATACCTCGACCGGTTCTTGCGCGGCAGCCGGAAGGCTCGAGAGGAGCAGACTCAGCACGATCAGTCCGCGGAGGATCCTCATTCGTGCACCAGAGCTTCCAGTCCGTGCTCGCGAACCCGCTCGATATCCTCGCGATACTTCAGGACCGTGCCCAGGCTCTCGTCGATCGTGGTCGGATCGAGATGGCTGGCGGCGAGGACCTTCAGGGCCGCAGCCCAGTCCAGGGTCTCCGCCACGCCCGGCGGCTTGAAAAGATCGAGGGCTCGCAGGTCCGACATTGCCATCGCCAGCTGTCGGGCTAGCGCCTCATCCACCCCTGGCATCCGGGCCCGGAGAATCTCCACTTCGCGCTCCACCGATGGGTAGTCGAGCCAGTGATAAAGGCACCGCCGCTTGAGAGCGTCGTGGATTTCGCGGGTGCGGTTGGAGGTGATCACCACCACCGGCGGCTCTTCGGCTCGAATGGTGCCGATCTCGGGCAGGGTTACCTGAAAATCCGAAAGCAGCTCGAGCAAGTAGGCCTCGAATTCCTCATCGGCTCGATCGAGCTCGTCGATCAGCAACACCGGGCTTTTGCCGAGCGCGGATGCCTCGATCGCCTGCAGAAGCGGTCGTGGTCGCAGGTATTCCCGGCTCATGATGTCTGATACATCGGCTTCGCCGCCCTCACCTCGAGCCTCGATCAGCCGGATCGCCAGCATCTGGCGGGCGTAATCCCATTCGTAGAGAGCCTGGCTGGCATCGAGACCCTCGTAGCACTGGAGACGGATGAGGTCGGTCTCCAGGATCTCCGCCAACACCTTGGCGACTTCCGTCTTGCCAACTCCGGCTTCACCCTCGAGAAATAGAGGTCGGCCCAGGCGCAGACCGAGAAAGGTTGTGACTGCCAGGCCACGATCGGCTACGTAGCCGGTGCGGGCGAACGCGGCAATGACCGCTTCGACAGATTCGGGGACCACTCCCGAAGTCTAGGAATCCTCGCCCCCCTCCCGGCTTTGCCGGCTCTCCCCCCTGCGGGAGAGAAACCGGTTAGGCGGAAAGAGCCCTCTTGATCGCTCGCTTGGCGAAGACCCTCGCCAGGTGGGTCTTGTACTCGACGGAGCCGTACAGGTCCTCGAGAATCGTCAGTCCGTCGGCCGCCTTGGCCGCAGCCTCTTCGATCGCCTGGTCCGAGCCGTCGGTCCCGATGAGAGCCTCTGCCGTGGCATTGGCCAGGGTCGGCTTGGCGGCGACGCCGGTCAGGCCAACCCGGGCATCTGAGATCGATCCGTTGTCCTTTTGAAGCCAAGCGGCGGCTCCGGCGACGGCATAGTCGGTGCGCCCACCGCGCCGGCCCAGCTTGTCGTAGGCCGACATGCCATCCTTTCGGACCTTGACGGCGGTAACGACCTCGTCGGGCTCGACCGCGGTGGTGAGGGCGTCGACGAAAAAGTCATCGGCGGCAATCTCTCTGGTCCCGTTCGGTCCCTGGGCGACGATTACTCCACCGAGCGCGAGCACGGCCGAGGGTTGATCCGCTGCCAGATCGCCGTGGACCACCGCCCCCACCGTCGTTCCCCGGTTACGCACCTGGACGTCGCCGGTATAGGAGGCGGCCTGCGCCAGAGCCCGGGGCACGTTCTGAGCTTCCGCCGTCTGGTAATGACGCACCAGTGCTCCGATCGACACCATGTCGCCGCGATCGTCGATGGAATCGAGCCCCGAGATGCGACCGATGTCAACCACCAGCTCGGGAGAAACGAGCCTCAGCTTCATCAACGGCAAGAGACTCATTCCCCCCGACATCACCTTGGCGAACTCCGATCCCTTGAGGGCCGCTATCGCCTCTTCGATCGAAGCGGGGGCCACATATTCGAATGCCCTTGGGAACACGATTAGCTCCTTACCCCGTTGCTTGCTTCCTGGATGGCTTGCCAGACCCGACGAGAGCGCAACGGCATGTCGATATGGCGAACTCCCAGGTCGTAGAGAGCGTCGACCGCGGCATTGACAATCGTCTGCGCCGACCCGATCGTGCCCGCCTCCCCCACGCCTTTCACCCCCAGTGGGTTGACGTTGGAAGGCGTCACCGTCCGATGCAGCTCAAAGAGGGGCACATCTGTGGCGGTGGGAAGCGGATAGTCGACCAGGGAGCCAGTCAAGAGGTTGCCCTCGGCGTCATAGATCGCGTCCTCCATCATCGCCTGGGCAATTCCCTGCACCAATCCGCCGTGGAGTTGGCCATTGACGATCATCGGATTGATGACGTTGCCGCAGTCATCCATCGTCACGTACCGCAGGAGCCTGGTGTCACCGGTCTCGGGATCGACTTCCACTAGAGCGGCGTGGGCCCCAAAGGGCCACGTCGCGTTGCTGGGGCTGAACACCGATTGCGCTTCCAGTCCTCCCTCCATGCCCTCAGGCAATTGATGTGGCTGATAGGCGCGGGTGACGATCTCCTCCCAGGTCACCGACTTGTCGGGAGATCCCGCGACGTGTGCGGCCCCGCCGCCGAACTCGATGTCGTCGGCCGACGCCTCGAGAATGTGGGCGGCGATTTGCGCTGCCTTGGCCTTGACCTTCAACGCCGCCTCGTAGGCAGCCGAGCCGTCCACCGCGGCTGAACGTGAACCGAACGTGCCGATCCCCATCGGTGATTCGGTGGTCATCCCGTGGCTGACTCGGACTTTGTCGTAGTCGAGGCCGAGCTGATCTGACACGAGCTGGGCCCAGGCGGTCTGGTGTCCCTGACCGGAAGGCCCGGTGCCGATGATGACGGTGGCACTGGCGTCGGGGTTGATCCGCACCAGACCAGACCCGGAGAAGGCGGCGGGCAAGCCGTAGGCGGCCCACGAGAAGCCAAGACCGGCCAGAGCGGAGGGACCGAAGCCACACACCTCCACATAGCTGGAAAGACCGAGGCCGACATGACGGCCCTGGCTGCGCGCCTGGTCCCGCTCTTTCTTCATCTCGGCGTACTCCTCCGTCGCCACCAGCGCCTCCAGGTTCTCCTGGTACTCGCCCGTGTCGTGGGTGAACCCGATCGGCGAGGTGGCGTTGGGGAAGGAGTCGGCGGGTATGAAGTTCTTGATCCGCACTTCGGCCGGATCCATGCCGATCTCGCGCGCATAGGCGTCGACAATCCGCTCCAGGTAGTACATCGCCTCGGGTCGGCCGGCACCGCGGTAGGCATCGGTGGTCATCGTGTGCGTGGTGACGCAGGCGATCTTCCAGTGGGTGGGGAACTTGTACTGGCCGGCGCCGACAAACGTCCCAAGGAAGGGAATGGCGACCGTGAAATTCATGGTGTACGCGCCCATATCGGCCAGCCCGTCGAGTTCGAAACCGAGAATCTCCCCGTCTTTGGTGCCGGTGATGGTGGCCGTAGCCACCCAGCCTCGGCCCTGGATGGTGTTGTTGGGCGATTCCCGCCGGGACTCGGTGTATTTCACCGGCCGGTTGAGTTGCATCGAGGCAAAGGCCGTCAGAATCTCATCGGCGTAAATATTGAGCTTGGCGCCGAACCCTCCGCCCACCTCGGGCGCGGTGACATCAACCGAGTTGGAGGCGAGACCGAAGGTCTTGGCAATGGCCCCAGCCAGGGCATGAGGGATCTGGGTCGAGGAATAGATCGTGAAGCGGCCATAGCCCTCGTTCCAATCGGCAGCTACCGCCCTCGGCTCTATGGCCGTGGGGATTAGCCGCTGGTTGATCATCTCCTGGCTGACCACCACCACGTCATCTCGCCTTTTGGCCTCGGCGATCGTCTCGCGGGTGGCGGCGATTCCCTCCTCGTTGCCCCAGGGACCTCCCTCCCAGGTGATCAGG
>JAICGW010000017.1 GCA_025922945.1 Acidimicrobiia bacterium
ATAACGGTCGGAGAAGGAGGTCTGGGAGTCCTCCGGGGAGACCCTTCTCCTTTTCTCCAGCATCCCATAGAGCTTTCCCAGCGAGTAGTCGGGGGACAAAGAGAGCACTTCTGACTCAGAGAGCCCGGTCTTGGAAAGCTCGACCAACAAGGCCGCCCGGTCGAGGGAGATTCCCGCCTTTCCCAGCTCGGCTTTGATCTGGGAATGAGGCGAATAGGCCAGGGTGCGGAGTCGGGAGGCGGTTTGATGGGAGAGGTCGAGGGTGGAGGAGAGCCAGTCGGTGACATTGCGGTCGCCCGAGGACCAGGCGATCTGATGGGGATCGAGCTTCCCGACTAATTCCGCCTGCCGGGAGCGGAGCCGGTTGATTTGCCTTTCGCAGGACACCAACTCTTCTTCCCACCGATCGATCTGATCCAACCCATTCGAACATACGTCCAGTATGGAGAGGGGGTGTGACAAATTTGCTCTCGGTGGGGAGAAGCCAGAGAAAAACTTTCAGCGCTCGCCGGCCGATCGAGTTGGGCCCTCATTCGTTCGACCAGAATTGGATTAGTGAACGAGGCGGCGACATCAGTCGAGGTGATTCGAGTCCAAAGCGGCCGCGAAGCCACCCAAGCCGTCGATCGGCTGGCGGTCGAAGAGCCGATCGAAATTCGCCTCGACGGGACTCCGTTGGCCGTGTTGATGAGGACGCCCGGTCAGGAGGCAGATCTGATCCTGGGTTTCGCCATCACCGAAGGCATCGTCCTCTCGCCACACGAGGTGGCCTCCGTCGAGGACCTCGGCGATGGCGACCGCTACCGGCTGGTTCTAGCCGAAGGGGTCAAGGTCGATCCCGAGCAATTCCGCCGCAATGCCTACACCACCTCCAGTTGTGGGGTCTGTGGCAAGGCGTCGATCGATGCGGTCCGTATCGCGGCCCGGCCCCTTCCGACGGGGCCAGAGCTCACCGTCGAGGACCTCCTCGCTCTTCCCTCCCGCCTGGCTCGAGCGCAGCCGACTTTCGAAGCCACCGGAGGCCTCCACGCCGCCGCCCTCTTCTCTCCCGACGGTGAGTTGCTAGCGGCGGCCGAAGATGTCGGGCGCCATAACGCCACCGACAAAGCGATCGGAGCCTTGGCTCGCCAAAAGTGGCCACTGGGAGAGGTGATTCTTATGGTCTCGGGCCGGATCTCGTTTGAAATCGCCCAGAAGGCGGCTGTGGCTGGCATCCCGGTTGTCGCCGGGGTTTCGGCGGCTTCGTCGCTGGCCGTGGAACTGGCAACTGAGATGGGGATGACAGTGGCTGGATTCGTCCGCGACCGCGGCTTGGTGATCTACGCCGGGTGGCAACGCCTAGGACAAGAGTTCGGCCAGCCGACTGCCTAGAGCTCCCAGCTCGACTTCCTCGGTGGAAAGGCCGCGGCGAGTGGTGAGCTCCGCCTTCCCAGCCCGAAGCCCCTTCGGCCCGATCGTGACCCGGTAAGGAATCCCGATCAACTCGGCATCTGCGAACTTCACCCCGGGTCGTTCGTCGCGGTCGTCGAGGATCACATCCACCCCACGATCGAGGAGATTGGCGTACAGGCGTTCGCCGGCGCTCATGGTGTCGGGGTCGTCGACCCTCAGCACGGTGAGCACAACCTGATAGGGGGCGATGGATGGGGGCCAGATGATTCCGCGCTCATCGTGATTGGCTTCCACTACAGCCGCCATCGCCCGCTCGAGACCGATCCCGTAGGAACCCATGACGATTGGGTGGGACTGACCGTCGTCGTCCTGAACCAGGGCCCCCATGACCTTGGAGTACTTGGTCCCGAGCTTGAAGATGTGACCGACCTCGATTCCCTTCCAGATCTCGATCGAAGAGCCGCAGCGGATGCAGGGCTCACCTGCCTTGGTGGTGCGGAGGCTCGCCCATTTGCCGACCGCTATATCACGCCCTACGTCCACTCCGCGATAGTGAAAGTCGTCCTGGTTGGCCCCGGTGACAAGATGGCTGCGACCGCTGAGCTCGTTGTCGGCGATGATCTGATATCCGGTGACGTTGACGGCCCCGAGGCTCCCGGGGTCGGCGCCAAGGGCAGATCGGATCTCGGCGGCCGTGGCCGGACGCAGATTGGCCGCCCCGGTGGCATCGACCAGCTTCTGCTCCAAAAGCTCGTGATCCCCGCGGACCAGCACCAGGGTGAGGGCGCCGTCCAACAGATAGACCAAAGTCTTGATTTGCCGCTCGGGAGGAGCGTCGTTGGGAAAGCTTTCCGCCAGGGCGGCGATGGTCTTGATGCCCGGGGTCGGGAATCGCTCCAGCTTCGCTTCGCCAGCGGGATCGCGGATCGGTGAGGGAGCAGAAACGGCGCGCTCCAGGTTTGCCCGGTAGTCGCATTTGGGACAAGTAACGATCCAGTCCTCCCCCGCCGGGCTGCGAACTACAAACTCGACCGACTTGGTGCCCCCCATCGCCCCCGAGGACGCCTCTACATCAATCGCCTCCAGTCCAATCGCTCCGAAAATGCGGCGGTAAGCGCCGTGATGGAGATCGAAGGCGGCATCGAGTCCGGCCGTATCAACGTCGAGGGAGTAGGAATCCTTCATGGTGAACTCCCGCACCCTTAGCACTCCCCCCTTGGGCCGAGGCTCGTCTCGAAACTTGGTCTGAATCTGATACCAGATCTGCGGCAGGTCCCGATACGAGGGGACTTCGGTCGCGAGGTGGGCGAACACCTCCTCGTGGGTGAAACCCAGCACGAAGTCGGCTGCTTTGCGATCGACCAGGCGGAAAAGCTCTTCTCCCACCAGGTCCCAGCGGCCCGAGCGTTTCCAAAGCTCCCCAGGGATCAGGGCGGGGAGGTGGAACTGCTGGCCACCGATGGCATCCATCTCCCGGCGGATGATCCTCCCGATCCGGGCCCGAACTCGTTGCCCGAGCGGCAACATCGAGTAGTGACCAGCCGAAAGCTGGCGGATGAAGCCCCCACGGGTCAGCAAGCGGTGCGAGGCGGCCTCGGCCTCCGCCGGGTCTTCGCGCAGGGTGGGGATAAAGGCCTGGGACCAACGCATGGCAGCGGGAGGGTAACGGTCCGCCACTATTCGGACGGAGCAGCCACCTCCGCCACTGCCCGGCGTTTGATCTCCACCCGGTTGGCGTCGCCCTGGATCTCGAGCAATTCCTCGCGAGCGGCCTGGGCGATGGCCTCGGCATCCTGGTCGGCCGCCGCCAGCCGGGCGTCGATTCCCTCCTCAACCAGGCGCTTGGCCTCCTCGACCAGAGCCTCGACCATCTGCGCCTCCGGTACGACCCGCACCACCTTGCCCTTCACGAAGAGATGGCCGCGACCGCGACCGGCGGCGATGCCTAGATCCGCTTCGCGGGCCTCTCCCGGGCCATTGACTACGCACCCCATCACCGCCACTTGGATCGGAATTGACTCGGCCTCGAGGGCCTTCTGCGCCTCGTTGGCCACCCGAATGACATCCACTTCGGCTCGCCCACACGAGGGGCAGGCGATCAGATCGAGGCCCTTTCGCTCCCGCAGCCCCAGATACTCGAGCAATTGCCTTCCGGCTTTGGCTTCCTCGATCGGATCCGCCGTCAGGGAGAAACGGATCGTGTCGCCGATCCCCTCCAGCAAGAGCGTGGAGATCCCCGCCACCGATTTGATCAGACCCCCGGGAGGAGGGCCGGCCTCGGTGACACCCAGGTGGAGGGGATAAGGGACCCGCTCGGCCAACAGTCGATAGGCATCAACCATCGCCGGAACGCTCGAGTGCTTGACCGAGATCTTGATATCGAAGAAGTCAACCTCTTCCAGATACCGGATCTCCTTCTCGGCAGATTCCACCAGTGCCTCGGGAACCGCCGAACCGTGCTTTTTGAGCAGGTCTTTGTCGAGTGAGCCGGCGTTGACGCCGACTCTGATCGGCACGCCCCGGTCTTTGGCCTCGCGGGCGACGGTCTTGATGTGCTCGGGATCGCGGATATTTCCCGGGTTGAGGCGCAGCCCCTGCACCCCGGCCTCAAGGGCGGCAAGGGCCAGCCGGTATTGGAAGTGGATATCGGCGATGATCGGGACCGGCATGCGCGGCATCATCTCGGCGAGCCCCTGGGCAGCCTCGACATCGTTACAGGTGATGCGAACGATGTCGGCACCAGCTCCCTTCAACGCATAGACCTGCGCCAGGGTGCCATCGACGTCGGCGGTCTTGGTGGTGCACATCGACTGCACCGAGATCGGAGCATCGCCCCCGACCGCGACCGAGCCGACGCGCAGCTGGCGAGACTTTCGGCGAGGAGTCACGGCAGTTAAAGATCGATGGGGTTGACGAGGTCGAGGATTATCGCCACCAGACCCAGGAAGCTCACCAGGGTCACGACGACCGCTGCTACCGGGATGAGCACCCGGACGTTGACCTGGCGGCGAGAAATCTTCTCGTAAAGAGCCACCGCGAAGTGACCCCCGTCGAGCGGATAGAGCGGGAGAACGTTGAGCGTGGCGAGCATGACGTTGACCGAGGCGAGAAGGAAGAGGAAAGGCCCCCAACCGAATTCCTCCACCTGGCTGCCGATGGTTCCAACTCCGATCGGACTCACCGGCCGGATCTCGTCGGGAACATCGGTGTCGCCCACCAGCACCCGTGCCAACTCGGACAGAGTGCCGGGTTGGACGATGCGCCCCAGAACCTGGAAGGTGATGTCGATGCTCGACCCCAGCTGTCGTCCGGCGGTGCCAAGCGACTCCCAAAGGCCGAGGTCACGGCGAACGACACTCGGGGCCACCCCGAGAAACCCGCTCGGCTCGCCCGTCTCGAGGTGATCGCGGGTGGCGAGGGTGGCGGCAATGTCGAGCTGGCGGCCTCCGCGTTCGACCGTCACCAACACCTCCTCGCCGGGGCGGGAAGAAAGCTCGGTGCCCACTGCCGTCCAGTCCGGCGTGGGGATCCCATTGACAGCCACCACCTTGTCGCCCACCTCGAAGCCGGCGGTGGAAGCCGGAGTGGGTTCCCCCGTCTCCGGGAATGTCGCCACCACTTCAGAGAGCGTGGTCGAGAGCTGGGTAACCCCATTAGCCAGAAGCAACCCGGCAAACATGAGATAGGCGATGAGGAAGTTCATGGTCACGCCCGCCAGGACCACCACCGACTTCTTCCAGAACGCTTGCTCGCGGTAGGTTCGACCGAGGTCCGCCTCGGCCACCTCCTCCATAGGGTTCATGCCCACCACCCGGACATACCCCCCGAGGGGGATGGCCTTGATGCCGTATTCGGTCTCGCCTCGCCGGAACGACCAGATACGGGGCCCGAATCCAAAGAAAAATTCTGTGGCTTTGACCCCGACCGCCTTAGCCGCGAGGAAATGCCCTAGCTCATGGGCGGTGACAAAGAAGACGATGGCGAGAACGCCGCCAATTGCTCCAAGCAAAGTGTCCCCGAGGCTACTTGACCGGGCTCTCTAACAAGCCCCGGCGATGGCGGCGGCAGCCAAGGAACGAGCCTCTCGATCGGCTGCCAAGACATCCTCGACACTTTCGACCGATTGCACCCCGAGACCTTCCAGGGTTTGCTCGATGACCGAGGTGATCGACCGAAAGCCCAAACGGCCACCGAGAAAGGCCGCCACGGCCACCTCGTCGGAAGCGTTGTAGACCGCCGGCGCGCTCTGGCCCAACCGAGCCGCTGAGTATCCGAGGGCGAGGGCAGGGAAGCGGGTGAGATCCGGTGCTTCGAAGTTGAGTGACACGCCCGCGAAGTCGAAGGGTTTGAGAACGTCCGGAGCCCGTTCCGGATAGGTCAGGGCATAAGCGATTGGAAGCCTCATGTCGGGAGCGCCCAGCTGCGCCTTGATGGAACCGTCGCGAAACCGGACCATCGAGTGCACCACGCTCTCGGGGTGAATCACCACCTCGACCTGATCGACTTCTAGCTCGAACAACTGCTGGGCTTCCATCACTTCGAGCGCCTTGTTGGCCATGGTGGCCGAATCGATCGTGATGCGATCGCCCATCGACCAATTCGGGTGGGCCAAAGCCTCGGCCGGGGTTACCGACTCGAGCTTGTCGACCTCCCAGGTGCGGAACGGTCCCCCGCTGGCGGTGAGGATCACTCGCTCCACCGATTCTCGATCCTCTCCGGTCAGACATTGGAAGATTGCGGAGTGCTCGGAGTCGACCGGGATCAGCTCTCCGCCGCTCCGCGCCAGCTCACGCCGAATCAACGGACCCGCCGCCACCATCGACTCCTTGTTGGCCAGCGCGATGCGATTTCCCGCTTTCGCCGCGGCCATCGTCAACGGCAAGCCGACCAAGCCAACGACGCCGTTGACCACCACCACGCTCGGAATAGCAGCCAGCCCCTCGAGCGCCTCGGGTCCAAAGCTGACCCGCCCTCGAAATTCCCGGGAGAACTCCTCGCGTTCTTCGAGCGACCCACCCGCAACTGCGATTTCGGTCTCGGGCCGCGACCGGGCGATTTCGGCCAGTCCCGCACTGGGACGCCGGGCCCCGATGCCAGCCACCGGCCAGCCGAGCTGATCGGCGACCTCGAGGCTTTGGCGGCCGATCGAGCCGGTGACCCCCAGCACCACCAGGGGTTTCATGCTCTAGAGGAGACCGGCGGCGCCCAGGAAGAGATACGCGGCCGGGACCACGAAGAGCAGGCCGTCGAGCCGGTCGAGCAGACCGCCATGACCGGGCATCACCGCCCCCATGTCTTTCACGCCCAGACTTCTTTTGATGAGTGACTCGGCGGCATCCCCGATCGGGGACAGCACGACGACGATCGCGATCAAGACCAAGGATTGGTTGAGGCTGACCGGGAAGTAGTCGACGGTGGAGAGGAAGGCGCCGGTGGCGATGGCCAGAACCGTGCCTCCGACATAACCCTCCCAGGTCTTCTTCGGCGAGAGGGCAGGTGCCATGGGATGACGACCCATCGCTCTCCCCGAGGCGTACTGCCCGATATCGAAGACGGCGACCACGATCACCAGCAAGAGAATGAGCGGGATCGCCCGGGTCGACCGGCCGATGATGATGGCGAAGCCGAGCAGGGACACCCAGGCGGTGCCAAAGACGGTGAGAGCCAGGTTGTCGAGGGGGCGCCTCCGGGGAACCAGGGAGTAGAAGAGCACCACTGCCAGCGCCGCCAGCAGCACCACGACCAGCATCGGCGCCGGGCCGCCCAGGTGAGCGGCCAGGGCTGTGCCCAGCATGGCCAGTAACCCGAACAAGGCGATGGGGACGTATCCCTGCCGGCGCAACGTGGTGAAGAACTCGCCGAGGGCAATCACCATCAGGAAGGCTATGAACGCGGTGAAGAGCCAACCACCAAAAAAGAGGCTGACTCCGAAAAGCCCGATCAAAACCACGGCCGAGATGATCCGCATGGTTAGGTCGCTCGACGCCGCCTGTTCGATGTGCTCGAGCTCCTCTTCAGTCGGCCCCCGTTGACCGGTGACGTCGGCGAAATCGACCAACCCAGTGCCGACCCCGGCCATCGATGCCGCCACTGGCCCGGGAGTGGACTCGCCTCCCCGAGCGATCTCCTCGGCCAGGTCTCGATACTCAGCCGTGGTAGCTGACAGATAGGCCTCTTCCGAGAGCGGGATGTCCTCGTCCTCGGGTAAGAGCCCCTCGAGACCCTCAGTGCTCTCGATCGGCTTCTCCCAGGGCCGGCCGAAACGTCGGCCAGCCGGGGTCTCGGCCGCCGTGTCTTCTCGTCCGCTCATGCTCACACTTCTCCGAGTTCGTTCTCTTTGTCGCTCAGCAGGCCATCGATGCGATGGACGAAGCGGTCGGTGAGGTCCTGGAGCTCCTTCTCCCCCCGCCGGATCTCATCGTCGGACACTTCGCCCCGCAACGCCTCGATGTCTTCCTTGCTGTGTCGGCGGACGTTGCGCACCGCCACCCGCCCCTCTTCTGCCATGTGCCGCACCATTCGAATCAATTCCTTGCGCCGCTCTTCGGTGGGAGTGGGGAAACTGAGCCGGATCAGAGTGCCGTCGTTGCTGGGGTTAAGCCCGAGGTCGGAGGCCTTTATCGCCTTCTCGATGGCGTTGATTGAGTTGCGATCGTATGGCTGCACAACCAGGAGACGCGGCTCGGGAACCGAGAACGAAGCGATCTGCTGAAGGGGCGTCGGGGAGCCGTAGTAGTCGACCTGGATCCGGTGCAGGATCTGCGGATTGGCCCGCCCGGTTCTGACGGTGGCGAACTCGGAGCCAACGTGCTCGGACGCCTGCTCCATCTTTCGCTGCGCCTCGGCCAGGACCTCCGTAATCATCCTGCCTCCTGTTTAGTGGACGATGGTGCCGATGGGCTCGCCGGCGATCGCCCTCACGATGTTGCCGGCGACCGTCATGTCAAAGACCACGATGGGGACCCCGTGCTCCCGGCACATCGTAATTGCCGTGGCATCCATCACCCCTAGCTCCTGGGAGAGGAAATCCATGTAACTGAGCTCGTCGAGCTTCTTTGCGTCGGGGTCGAGCTTGGGGTCGGCCGAGTAGATCCCGTCCACCTTGCTTGCCTTGAGCAGGGCGGCGGCACCGACTTCGACCGCTCGCAGGGCCGCGGCGGTGTCGGTGGTGAAGAATGGGTTGCCGGTACCGGCGGCAAAGACCACTACACGCCCTTTTTCGAGATGGCGACGGGCGCGCAATCTGATGTAGGGCTCCGCCAGCTGCTGCATCGAGATCGCGCTTTGCACCCGGGTTTCAAGCCCGGCGTGCTCGAGGGCGTCTCGGAGGGCGAGGGCGTTGATGACCGTCGCCAGCATTCCCATGTAGTCGGCGTTGGCCGGATCCATGCCCTGGGCGTGCTCGGAGACTCCCCGCCAGATGTTTCCGCCCCCAACCACGGTGGCCACCTCGGCGCCGGCGTTAGCCGCCTCGGCGATCTCGGTTGCCACTCTCTTCACGGTCGCCGGATGGATGCCATAACCGGTCACGGGGTCGGCAAAGGCCTCGCCCGAAAGCTTGAGGAGAACCCTACGCCCCATCAGTTCTCCTGGCTGTCTTCACCGATTCGGAGCATGGCCATCCGCCGCACCGAGATGTTCTCCCCCATCCGGGCGGCGAGATCGTTGACCATCTCCTCGACCGTCCCCTCGAATGACTCGGTGCGGGCGAACTTCTGGTCATAGAGCACCTGATCCTCGTAATAGGACTTCACCTTGCCCTCGACGATGCGATCGATGACGTTCTCAGGCTTTCCTTCTTCTCGCGCTTGGGCGGCGAAGAACTGGCGCTCGCGCTCGAGTTCGTCCGGATCCACATCTTGGCGACGGATCCAGCGGGGCCGGCCCCAGGCGATGTGCATGGCGATGTCGTCGGCCACCTTTCGGAATTCTGGATTCTTGGCGACGAAGTCTGTCTCGCAGGCCAGTTCGACAAGAACCCCGATGACGGGGCGGTCCGCCTGGTAGTGGACATAGGTACCGATCGAGCCCTGGTTGGCTTCCCGCTCGGTGGCCCGCTTGGCGACCTTGGCCATGCCTCTCACCCGCAAGAGCTCCATCGCCTTTTCGACGTCGCCCTCGGTCTCGACGAGGGCGCGCTTCGCGTCCATCATCCCCACTCCGGCCATTTGCCGGAGCCTCTGTACTTCCTTGGCTGCTACTTCAGCCACTCACTGCCTCTTCGGGGGTGAACTCGGCTTCGGTTTCCTTCGTGTCCATTCCCTTGCCCTCGCGGCAGGCCTCCGCCAGGGCGCCGGCCACCACCGAGGCAGCTCGAATGGCGTCGTCGTTTCCGGCGATGACGAAGTCGATGTGGTCGGGGTCGCAGTTCGAGTCGACCAAGGCGAGGGTGGTGATGCCCAGCCGGGCCGCCTCCTTGACAGCCGTGTGCTCGGTGTTGACGTCGACGATGAAGATGGCGTCGGGGGTCTTCGTCATCTCCCGCACCCCACCCAGGGTCTGTTGAAGCTTGGAGAGCTCGCGGCTGATCGACAGCCGCTCTCGCTTCGAAAGACTGGCGATCTCCTGCGAGGCCTCCATCCGCTCCAGTTCCTTCATGTAGAAGATGCGTTTTTGGATGGTGCTGAAGTTGGTGAGCATTCCACCCAGCCAGCGGAAGTTGACATAGGGCATGTCCGCTGATTGGGCCGCCTCCGCAATAGGGGCCTGGGCTTGCTTTTTGGTACCGACAAATAGAACGGTCCCGCCCTTTTGGGTGAGGTCCTTCAAATATGCGGCTGCCGCTTCGATCTGGGCCAGGGTCTGGCGGAGATCGATGATGTGGATGCCGTTGCGCTCGCCGTAGATGTACGGCTTCATTTTGGGATTCCAGCGCCGGGTCTGGTGTCCGAAGTGGACCCCTGCCTCGAGCAACTGCTTGATGGTCACCGCAGTCACGTTTTCTCCTTTGGTTGTGCCTCCGCCGGCGTAGCGGCGCGTCCGGAAACGCTCCGACCTGAGAGGGATCGCCGACGTGTGTCGTTGTGGGGGATGGTAGTCGAGAGTCCCCCCTCCCCGCCTACGGCAGTACTACCAAGGGGGAGAAACGGGCTAGGCCATCCGGTTTCTGAGCGAGAGCACGCTCTTGGCGTGAATCTGACAGACCCGGGATTCGGTAACCCCGAGAACCTCTCCGATCTCGGCCAGTGTCAACCCTTCGAAGTAATAGAGAGTGATCACCAACCGTTCCCGATCGGGGAGGCGGTTGATGGCGTCCCCCAGCATGTGTCTCGTCTCCTCGGCTTGAAACGCGGCCTCGGGACTCATTCCTCCCACGTCGGGAAGGAAGTCGCCCAGGGAGGAACCGGCATCCGGACCGATCATCTCGTCGAGGGCGATCAATCCCAGGTTTGAGATTTCAGCCAGGGTGGAGCGGACCGACTCCACTTCCTGACCCATGTGTTTGGCCAGCTCCTCGTCGGACGGGGTGCGCTGGAGCCGGTGCTCGAGCTCCGATAGGGACCTTTCCATCTCCCGGGCCCGGGAGCGGACCGATCGAGGAACCCAGTCGAGTGAGCGCAGTCCGTCAAGGATCGAACCCTTGATCCGATTGATGGCGTAGGTCTCGAACTTGAACCCGCGTTCGGGCTCGAACTTGTCGATGGCATCGATCAAACCGAAGACGCCGTAGGAGACGAGGTCGGACTGATCGACGTTGCGGGGCAGTCCAGCGGCCACGCGGCCGGCAACGAATTTGACCAGCGGCGAGTACTGGAGGATGAGCGCCTCTCGGGCTCCGCCGTCGCTCTCCTCTTTGAGACGCTGCCAGAGCCCGGGAAGGGCGCTCTGTTCTTCTTCAGGCTCGAGGATGGCTGAGGTCATAAGTGGATTTCAGGAATTGGGCGGAAACGGCAGTGTAAAGCTGGGTGGTAGCCAGATCACGGTGTCCCAAAAGCTCCTGAACCGCCCGCAGATCAGCACCACCCTCCAGGAGATGAGTGGCGAACGAGTGACGGAGGGCATGGGGAAAGGTGGCAGCTCGATTGCGCACCACCCGCCGCACCCCACGTTCGTCGAGTCGCCGGCCGCGCTCGCCCACGAAGAGGCAGCCGCCGGCTTCGGGTCCGGCCATTCCCGGGCGACCTTCGTCGAGCCAGCGGGAGATTGCCTCTTGAGCCGGCCTTCCGACCGGGATCGACCGCATCCGCCCTCCTTTCCCCATAACGGTCAGGAGGTCGGATGCGAAGGAATCGATCGTCAATGCAGCCAGCTCTGAGACTCTGATCCCCGTCGAGTAGAGCAATTCGAGAATCGCCCGATCGCGGAGGTCCTTGGGGCTGGAAGCCGGGAGCGAGTCGAGGAGCGAACTCACCTGACGTTGCGGGAGGGCGCGGGGCAGGCGCTCGGGAAGGCGGGGGCGGGAGAGGACCGCCGCGGGATTCTGAGCCAGGAGGTGACGACGGACGGCGTCGTCGAAAAAAGCCCGCACCGCCGAGGACTTGCGGGCGATCGAGCGCCGGGCGTAACCATGCTTGTCGAGCGCGGCCAGATAGCGTCGGAGGAGCGGGCGATCGACGGTGGCAAAGTCACGGATTCCCTCGGTGGAGCAGAAGTTGACGAAATGAGTCAGATCCCGGCGATAGGCATCGGTGGTATTGGAGCTATAGCCCCGTTGCGTCTGCAATCGATCGAGATAGGACTCGACCATCGACCGAGACCATGCGGGCAGTTGACGATCGACCATCGCGGATCAGGGTATTGCCAACCGCCTCAGATTCCGAGCTCATGCCGCGTCAGTGCGGCCAGGGCCTCTCCGATGGGACGATCCGATTGCGCCAACAATGTGTCGACGTTCTCTGACCATTTGGGCGGGGCGGCAGGCGCCCGCGGCGGTGGGCCGAGGATGAATGTCAGCGTCTCGAGCAGGTCTTCCGGTCCCAGGACCGGGTGGGCTCCGTCTCGAATCAGAAGGTTGCAGCCCGCCGATACGGCCCGATTGATGTCACCGGGCACGGCCAGCACTTCCCTTCCCAATTCGAGCCCCAGCCGAGCCGTGATCAGCGCTCCTCCCGTCACCGCCGCTTCGACCACGACGACTGCCGCGGAAAACGCGGCGATGATGCGATTTCGGGCCGGAAAGCGGAACGGGGCCGGCGGAGTCCCCGGCTCGTACTCGGAAATCAGACCCCCGCCTTGCTCGATCAGCCTCCGAGCCAGGCCCTCGTTCTGGCGCGGATAGACAATGTCGAGCCCCGAACCGAGAACAGCCCACCCGGTTTCGTCGACCTCAACGCAGGCCTGATGGGCGACTCCGTCGATGCCGCGTGCCAACCCGCTGATCACCGGCCATCCGGCAGTGGCCACTGCCCGGGAGAGGATGCGGGTGGCCGTTTCCCCGTAGGAGGTCGATCGTCGGGTGCCAACGATCGCTACCCCGAGGCGAGGGGGGAAGGTGCCCGCCACCCACAGCGTTTCCGGGAGTCCGGTGACGCCGTCGAGATAGGAGGGAAGGGACTCCTGGCGAAGTGAAGTCAGATCGCACCTCGATAGGAGAGCGCCTCCCCGACGTGGATTTCGTTGACGGTTTCAGACTCCGCCAGGTCGGCGATGGTGCGCGCCATCCGGCGCACCCGATCGGCTCCGCGTCCGGTGAGCGCCCCCTTACGGACGGCGGCGGCGACGAGATCGAGAGCGGGTCCATCGAAGACCAGCGCGTCTAGTTCGTTTCGGCTCAAGGCCGAGTTGATTCGCCGACTCCGGTCTAGCTGTGCCTGGCGCGCCCGCAGCACTCGAAGTTTGACGGTGGCCGAGTCTTCGGCCGCAGCACCTAGGAGCAGGTCAGGGTCGGGAGCCATCATGTGAAGGCGGAGGTCGAATCGATCGAGAAAGGGGCCGGTGAGGCGCGCCCGATAGCGGGCCACCTCCACGGGCGAGCAGCGGCACGACACAAGGCGGTCTCCCTGGAAACCGCAGGGGCAGGGATTGGAGGCAGCCACCACCTGGGCCCGGGCAGGAAAGGTGATGCTCCGCCCCCGCCGGGCGATCGTCACCGCCCCTTCCTCGATTGGTTGGCGGAGGGAGTTGAGGAGGTGCGGCGGGAATTCGCCGAGCTCGTCGAGGAAAAGTACCCCACCATGAGCGAGTGAGACCTCGCCGGGTTGGGGATGGGGGCTTCCGCCACCGACGACCGCCGCCATGGAAGCCGAGTGATGAGGCGCTCGAAATGGAGGCCGAGAAGTCAAAGGGCGCCGCCGATCGGCCGATGCCCAGAGACAGGCGACCTCGACCGCCTCCGCAGGCTGGAGCGGCGGCAGGATCGTGGGCAACCGTTGGGCGAGCATGGTCTTTCCGCAGCCCGGGGGACCGATCATCAAGAGATGGTGTCCCCCGGCGGCCGCGATCTCCAGGGCTCTACGAGCGCGCGGTTGTCCGCGGACCTCGGCCAGATCGATCTCGTCATTCGCCAGCTCATCGATCTTGGCTTCGGCAACCCGCGGGGTTGATCCCCCGCTTACGACTGCGGTCGCCTCTGCCAGGCTGGCAATAGCAAACACCCGTGACCCCGGCACCCGAGCGGCGGTCGGGGCGTCGGCTTCGGAGACCAAACAAGGCCACCCGCGTTCTGTCGCCAGGAGGGCGGCACCGATCGCCCACCGGCTGCGACGGACCGTACCGTCGAGGGCGAGCTCGCCGGCCACGATCATCCGAGCCGGATTCGGGATCACCTTGGAAGCGGCGAGGACACCAAGGGCGATTGGAAGGTCGTAGTCGGAGCCCGCCTTCGGGAGGTCAGCCGGGGAGAGGTTGACCGTGATCTGGCGGTGCGGAAGCTCCTGTCCCGTGGAGAGGATTGCCGCTCTCACCCGCTGCTTGGCCTCGCGCACTGAGGTGTCGGGAAGCCCCACCAGGGAGAACGACTCGATGGGTCGGCCCACGTGAGCTTCGATCCGGACCGGACGCGGCTCCGCCCCCACCATCGCCACCGACATCGCCTGGGCAAACACCCATTGGTTATACGGGCGGGTAGGCGGGGGTTCTAGGGGTTCGTCAGCGACCCCGAAATCGGGCCGGGCGCTTCTCGAGGAATGCGTTCACGCCTTCGATCGCGTCATCGCTTTCCAGACAGATCGATTGGGCCTGGCCCTCAGCAGCCAGTGCCTGGGCGAGATCGAATTGGAGCGAATGGTTGAGGTTCTGCTTGGTGAACATCTGCGCCACGGGGGCGCCGGCCGCAAGCGATGAGGTTAGCTCTTCCATGCGCTGATCGATGGCCGAAGCCTCGATGACCTCCAGCACGAGCCCGATAGCCAGAGCTTCATCGGCATCGATGATCCTTCCCGTCAACGAGAGCTCCTTGGCCCTTTGCAGGCCCACGATTCGTGGGAGTAACCAGGTGCCCCCGAAGTCGACTGTCAAGCCTCTTTGCACAAAGATCTCGCTGAAGCGCGCCCGGGTAGTAGCGACCACGAGGTCGCAACCCAACGCCAGATTCATGCCGGCCCCGGCGGCGATTCCGTCGACAAGCGCGACGCTCGGCTTGCTCAGACGATGAAGGGCCATCGCCGCCTCGCCCACGCGCTGCATGCGGCGACGGTTGGCGACTACTCCGGATTCGGTGCGAGCGGCAGGATCGAGGTCCGCACCCGAGCAAAACGCCCCTCCGGCTCCGGTGAGCACCAGCACCCTTTGCTCGGATGATTCGAACTCAGAAAAGGCGTCGCGTAAATCGCTCCAGCCCTGGGGGGGAACGGCGTTCTTTCTCTCGACCCGATCGAGGATGAGCCAGCGAGTCGGTCCTCGGTCTTCGGATCGCAACCACATGGCCGGCACGGTAGCTCTGGGGTTGATCGGTAACGTGGGAGAGCATGGGCTTTAACCCCTTTCGACCGGCACGCAAGAACACTCTCGACTTGGCGTGGATGGCGGGAACGATCGTCGTCATCATCGGCCTCGTGGTGTGGGCGATCTGGGGGTAACCGTGTCTCCGGTGCAGCCGTACGCCGCTCGCAAGCAGTACCTCTGTCCCGGATGCAACAACACCATCGGGGTAGGTGTTTTCCATCTGGTCGTAGTCCCCGACGATGAGCCCGACGACAGACGTCATTGGCATCACGGCTGCTGGCACAAAGAGATGCGTCGTCGCTTTGGCGCTGGAACGGGTTAGGCCCGACTGTGAAGGTTCGCGCGGCCTGGAGCCGCGAGGATCTTCACAGACTGGCCTAGGCGTCGCGCAGCTTTAGTCCCGCCCAAGAGATGAGCACTCCGACCACCGACCACCCCAGGACCACGATCAGACCGCGGCGAAACGACGGCAGGTCCCCGAGTATCTGGCCGAAGCCTCCCACGCTCAGCGATCCCAATAGGGCCGAGGTGTGAATCGAAAGCGAGACCTCACGAAACCCTTCCCAGAGGATCAGGAGCCCCTCGACGAAGCTGAAGGCGAGGGCGGCTCCGATCGCTGGTCCCACCGAGCGCAGCCAGGCGGAGAAGGCCAGCCCCAGCGCCACCCACGTGAACTGCACCAGGAGCGCCTTCCAGGCGATGTCCCACCACCCGACCGCGTCGAGTTCGCCCGTGCCTTCGGCGAGGAAGAAGGTTGCGACCGAGAAGACGGCGATGGCGAGGAGCACCGCCAGCCAGGCGGCGGAAGTACTGGTCAATAGTCGAGTGACCAGATGCTGGCCGCGACGGCTATTGCGGGTCAAGGTTGTGGACCAGGCCGACGTAGCGAGCTCTCCGGCGAGGGCCATCGTCGCCAGGATGAGAGGGAACCAGGTCTGACCCATGACCTGGCCAGCGCCGAAGATGTAGGCACCGGGCTTTTGGATTTCAAAGAAGCCGCCCTGATCGTCAATCACCCTTGGCAGGAGATAGAAGATTCCTGCCAAGAAACCAGTGAGAAGCACCAGGACAATGGTCAAAACCCAAAACGTCCGCCGCTTGAACGTCTTGATCAATTCAGCCTTGATGAGTCCAATCAATTGATCTCTCCGCTCATCGATCGCCTTCGGTGAGCGACAGGAACAACTCCTCGAGACGGCCCGAGCGACGGGCGAGCTGGCGAGGGAACATTTCGGCCGCGGCCAGCGCCCGGGCAATAGCGGCGCCATCGTCGGTCGAGACCGCCAGCAAATTGCCTTCGACGACCGCGGCGATGCCGGCTTCGGTGAGGACGGCGGCTGCTGTTTCGGGCTCATCGATCTCAACTGTGTAACCGCTCCGGAACGAGCCGAGCAGGGGGGCCAGATCCCCGGCGGCGAGAAGGCGGCCCTTGTTGATGACGACGACGTGGTCGGCCATCGCCTCGACGTCGGAAAGGTTGTGCGAGGAGACGATCACGGTCTTCCCCTGGTTCGCCAGCTCGCGGAGGCTGTCTTTGATCTGCGCCTGGCCGGCCGGATCGAGGCCATCGAGCGGTTCGTCGAGGATCAAAAGCTCGGGATCGCCCAATAAAGAGGCCGCCAGTGCGAGGCGCTGACGCATGCCCTTCGAGTATCCGTCGATTCGACGTCCACCCTCGGACCCGAGGCCGGAGAACTCGAGCAAATCGTCGATCCGCTCATGACCACGCCCCAGAGTGCGGGCCGCCACCACGAGATTGTCACGTCCCGAGAGCCCCTTTACCAGTCCCGGTTCCTCGACGATTGCCCCCAGCCGCTTCACGATCTCAGGCAAGCGGTCCCGCACCGACATCCCGAGCACCTCCATCGATCCGGCGTCGGGTTTGGTCAAGCCCAGCAACGAGCGAAAAGTGGTGGTCTTGCCGGCGCCGTTAGGCCCGAGAAATCCGCTTACCCGTCCGGCGGGGAAGGTGAAGGAAAGCCCGTCAAGCGCAACGGTCTTGCGATAGCGCTTGCGAAGTCCCTCAGCGACTATCGCGTCCATTGGTTTTGAGGCTACACCGCAGCTCTATACCGCCCTTGGCACCCAGTGCAAGTCGCTGCCGCCCTCGTGGAAACGGATCGCGATCACGTCGATGCGCGCACAACGCGACATGCGAGCCATTTTTCGCACCTGCTGGGCCTTCTGAAAGTCAAAGGCTGCCAACGTCTGCGTTGGCGGCCACGTAGCTCCGGCCCGGGTCGATCGGACCTCCACCAGAGTCCGCTCACCTCCGATCCGGGCGAGGATGTCAATCTCGCCACCGTCGAGAACCACGTTGCGGGCCAGGATCGAGGTGCCTTTGGCCAAGAGAAACCGGCACGCCCTCTCCTCGGCCAATCGTCCCAGAGCGGCTGTGGAAAGCTCCCGGCAGGCAACCCAGTCCATGTCCCATTTGTAAGGGGGGCAAGGGACTAAAAGACGTCAGGCCAAATCGTCAGGACCGGGCGTCAACAGCCCCGAAGCGGCTCGGTGGCCAGATTCGCACGACAGCCTCGCCCAAGACCCTCTCCATCGGGATCGCTCCGAAACGACGGCTGTCGTAAGAAACGAGGCGATTGTCTCCCATCACGAAGACTGAGTCGGGTGGCACCACGACGGGCCCGAAATCGGGCATGATTCCCTGCTCGAGCAGGTAGGGCTCGTCGACGCGGGCGCCGTTGATCTCGAGATAACCCTCACGGACGGAAACCTCATCGCCGGAAATCGCTACCACTCGTTTGATCAAGTCGTCGGCCGAGGCCGTTCGGATTCCGATCGACTCGACGATATGACGCACCACCGCCTCGCCGAAAGTCTCCTGATCGATGTCGTCGTTGAACGGCGAGATGAAAACAACGATGTCCCCGCGCTGCGCCTCACCGAATTGATAACTGAGCTTGGAAACCATTACCCGGTCGTTTTCGACGATGGTTGGCACCATCGAATCGGAGGGAATGTAAAACGGCTGGATGAGGAAGGTCTTGATCACCACCGCGATCGTGATCGCCACCAACAAGAGCATTGGCAGCTCGATCCACAGCGGCCGATTCGGTTTGGGCTTTCGCTGTCTCGATTGCCGGCGCGGGGCCTCGACGGTCAGTCCCGCTTCTCCCTGATACGGGCGGACTTACCCACCCGGTCTCGCAGGTAGTAGAGCTTGGATCGCCGGACGTCGCCGCGGCGAGTGACTTCTACCTTCTGGATGATCGGAGCGCTGTACGGAAAAACCCGCTCGACACCGACTCCAAAGCTCACCTTGCGGACGGTAAAAGTGGAATCGAGTCCGCTGCCATTTCGAGCAATGACGACACCCTCGAAGACCTGGGTTCGCTCCCGGTTGCCTTCTGTGACCCGCACGTGGACCTTGACGGTATCCCCCGGTCTAAACGCGGGAATGTCTTCGCGCGCGTAGTCGCCCCGGAGCATGTCAAGCTTGTTCATCGAAGTTTCCTTTGAGGAGGCTGGCGAGTCGCCAGGAGCGAGATGTTATCAGGACTCCGACTTTCCCAGATCCGGGCGCCTTGTTTTGGTCCGCTCCATCCGCTGCTGGCGTCGCCAATCCTCGATGCGGCCGTGATCGCCCGAGAGGAGGACTTCGGGGACCTCCCAACCCTGAAAGCTCCGGGGCCGGGTGTACTGGGGTTCTTCGAGCATGCCCTCTCGAAACGACTCGGTCCGGGTCGACGTGGGATTGCCCACCACCCCGGGAAGAAGGCGGGCGACTCCCTCGATGATTGCCGCCGCCGCGATCTCACCGCCGGCCAGCACGAAGTCCCCGAGGGAGATCTCTTCATCAACCAGATGCTCGGAGACCCGCTCGTCAACTCCTTCGTACCGGCCACAAACCAATACCAGATCGGAAAGCGTGGCCAACCGGTCGAGATGAGCCTGATCGAGCCGAGCCCCCGCGGGGCTCAACAAGACTTTGTGAGCCGAAGCGAGGGGTGCCAGCGCATTGGCAAGCGGCTCAACCATCATCACCATGCCGGCTCCCCCGCCGAAGGGAGCATCGTCGACCTGGCGATGGGCTCCCTTCCCGAACTCCCTGAGATCGATCAGTTCAATCTCAAGCGCCCCAGCTTCAACGGCTCGGCCGACGATGGAGGTCGTGAGGGTCCCACGGAAGAACCCGGGGAAGAGCGTGATGACCGTGACCTTCAGCGCGAGTCCTTAGGAAGCCCCAGGATCCTTTCGGCAATGATGTTGCGTTGAATCTGATCGGTGCCGCCACCGATTCTCAGCCCCGGGGTTCCCAGGAACGCATCCTGCCACTCCCCGCCGTAAGGAGCGTCGCCATCGGCGAGTAATCCGTCCGCTCCGAGTACATCGAGCGCTTGGTCGTACAGATCGGCCAAGAGCAAGGTTCCTACCAGCTTGGCAACCGAGCCCTCCGGACCGGGCATGCGCCCCTGGGCTAATGCTGTGTCCATCCGCAGCTGGGTGTAACCGAGGGCCTTTCCGGCCACTATCACTCGAAGAAATCGGTCCCGCTGGCTCCCGTTGGTAGGCCGCGCCGCCAGCAGGGCCGTAAACGCGTCGGCCACGGTGGCACCAACCGACAGGACCGCGGTGCGCTCAAACATGAACGTCGTGATAACGACCCTCCAGCCATCTCCGACTTCTCCGATCCGATTCGAGTCAGGGACCCGCACCTCGTTGAGAAAGACCTCGTTGAAGTTGGCCGAGCCGGTCATCTGCCGAATCTGTCGTGTCTCTACTCCCGGCGACCGCATGTCGACGACGAACGCCGATAGCCCCCGGTGAGGTGGCAGGTCCGGGTCGGTGCGGGCGATGCATAAACCCAAATCGGAAAGGTGGGCGAAGGTGGTCCAAACCTTCTGCCCGCTGATCACCCACTCATCTCCATCGCGGACTGCCCTGGTGCTCAGAGAAACCAGGTCTGAGCCGGATCCGGGCTCGGAGAAGAGCTGGCACCAGACATCTGAGCCGGAAAGAAGCGGCGGTAGCAGACGCTGGCGTTGCTCCTCGTTTCCCAAGAGGAGGATGGCCGGCCCACACCATCCGAGGCCCACGACCAACGCATCGTGGGGAACGTCGAAGTGCGCCTCTTCGGCGCTAAAGATGTTGTGCTCGACAATGCTTGCGCCCCGGCCACCGTAGGCAGTTGGCCAGGCGATCCCCGCCCAGCCGGCGTCGAATTTGAGCTTCTGCCAGGCCCGCGCCTCGGCAAGCATCTGCACCTCCTCGGCCGGAGTCCATTCGGCCACGATGGCTGAGGGCGCAATCGGTGGAGCAGGGGGTCTGGGGGCGTTCGCTTCGAGCCATGCGCGTGCCTCGGCTCGAAAGTGCGCCTCTTCCGGGGAGTCGAAAGGCTCCATCCCCCGGAAGTATGGCCCGGAGACGGCTAGCTATCGACTCTGGAGACGTCGATGTCGCCGGAGACGGTGCGGGCTCGAAGCTTGGTGGTTCTTTGGGGGGTAACGGTGCTCTTGGTCTTCGGCAAGCGAACGTCGCCCGAGAGCGAATCGATTTCCGCTTCGACCCTGGTGCCAGCCGGAATCCCGACCCTCAGGTCCCCCGACATCGATTTGAGCTCGATGAGCGCACCCCGACAGCACCCGACCCGCAGGTCGCCAGAGGCCGATTTCAACTCACAACGCCCGTCGACGAAGTCGGCGACGATATCGCCGGACGCGGTGGAAACGCTCAGATCACCGTGAATCTGATGGATGCGGACATCCCCAGACGCGGAGCTGACCTCGCAATCGTTCAGGATCTCGTCGACCTTGACATCGCCCGAGGCGGTTCTGAGGACGACGCCGTCGGCCTGCCCAATGTCTAGGTCGCCTGAAGCCGTCTGCATGTTGATACGACCGAGGTCAACCCGCGCATAGATATCCATCGAGGCCACGGTGGCATCGAGATGAGAGCCGGGTGGGGTGCTGACCCGGATGTTGACGCTCCGTCCCCCGAAGAGTCTGCGCTCCTCGCGAATCAAGATCGTCGAACCGAGTTGTTCGACAACGACAAACTCCGCACCGCTTCCGGTGACGTCGACCTCGACGCTGCCAGAAGCTCCGGGATGGAGGTCGGCGCGGCCCGACGCCACGCGCAGCTCGATCGTTGGTAGGTCATCAACGGAAAACTCAAATTTCATATATCGAGGGTTTCGACTATTCGCCTCTTGCTTGCCCGCGGTCCGTGAACCTTGCCGGCCAAGGTTTTGACCACCCAGGCATTCACGGAGTCGCCCGACTCGGTGGCGGCTCGCTCAACGATGTCCTTGATGGCGGGTGGCAGGCGAAGGGTGATGCGGGCATCAAAGTCACCCTCGACCGAGGTGGCCGTGGACTCATCGGCGCTCACCCGAATGCTGGGCTCTCCATCGGAGAGAACCAACTCGACCCGGTAGGCCGGCAGTTGGGCGGCCACCTCCTCGGTGGCCTGATTGGCCAGTTCCATGGCGGCTTCCTTGAGGGCGGGGCGCAAGGCCGCCAGTACAGCTCTCCCCCCGGCCTCTACCGCGGGATCGGCCACCAAGGCCAGCTGGGCCTCGATGGCCGATTCCAGGTTATGAAGGGCAGCAGAGGTCTGCATCTGCCTCAACCTTTTGGTCGGGGGTTACGACTCTCGCCACGAGGGCCGAACCGTAGATCCTGGATTGCCTTTATCGAGCGGAGATCGATGCTTACCAACATGATGTCTTCCTCTCTCCTCTATCCGGCTGCTGCCGGAACGACTTCTTGTTTGACATTGATATGATGTCATAAAGATGTCACTTTGTCAAGGGGGAATTTTCTAAATCAGTTTCCGTTCCACCGCCCAGCGGGTGAGCTCGTTGCGGTTGGAGAGCTGGAGCTTGCGGAGGACCGAGGACACATGGCTCTCGATGGTCTTGATCGAGATATAGAGCTCGGCGGCGGCTTCGCGATATGTGTATCCCCGAGCGATCAGCTGGAGCACCTCCCGCTCGCGCTCGGAGAGGCGATCTAGCTCGGGATCGGCGGGGGGAAGGTCGGAAAACGTGTCGAGCAGAAATCCCGCCAGCCGGGGACTGAAGACCGGTTCCCCCCCAGCCACCCGTTCAATGGCTTCGCGCAATTCAGCCGGCGAGATGTTCTTGGTGACGTAGCCAGCGGCGCCCGCCCGTACCACTCCTACTACGTCCGCCGCCGCATCCGAGGCGGAGAGCGCGAGAAAAGCCACCTGCGGATGCTTGCGATGCACACCCTCGATCACGAAGCGGCCGCCGCCCCCGGGGAGATGAACGTCGAGTAAAACGACATCGGGCACCCGCTCGTTGATCAGCTCGACAGCCGGACCGACCTCGGAGGCCTCCCCAACAACGTCGATGTCGGGCCCCAGCCCGGACCGAACTCCAACCCGAAAGAGGTCGTGATCGTCGACGATGAAGACCCTGATCATCGTGGGACTTCGAGGCGGAGCTCGGTTCCCTCGCCGGATAGAGACTTGATCTCGACCTTCCCTCCCACGGCACTGATTCTCCCCTCGATGGAATTTCGTATTCCGGCTCGATCGGCCGGGACCGTGATCCGATCAAATCCAACCCCGCGGTCCCGGACAAACAACTTGATGTTCTGGGGTTGTACCTCGAGGTATACATCGATACGGTCGGCCCCCGAATGTTTAAGGGCGTTAAGCATTCCCTCGCGTCCGGCGGCCAGTATCGCTTTCGCCGAGCCTTCAACCTCGGTGTCTCCAACGGCGACGACCTCCACTTTGCCGCCATAGGCTTCTTCAAGCTCGCTCGCCGCAACCTCGAGACTCCTCGCCAAGCCGGCGGCGTCACCATCGGCCTGCCCGTAAAGCCAACCCCGCAACTCCTGCTCCTGTCGCCGGGCCAGGGCGACAACGCGGGTCGGGTCGCTGGCTTCTCTCTGCACCAAAGCCAGAGTCTGGAGAACCGAGTCATGCAAGTGAGCCGCCAGGGCAGCTTTTTCCTCGGCCCGGGCTTGGTGGTCCTCGGCCCGCCGGCGGGCATCGTCGGTTCGATAGATGACATGGACAGCCCATCCGACAATGGCCGCCAACATGGCGTAAGTAACGAGGGCTGACAGCTCGGCGAGGGCTTGCGAGAGATCAGCAATTCGAAAGCGAGCGATGGTCACTGCCGAGAGGAGAGCAGCCACCATCCAACCCACGGAGCGCTGCCGGGCGGCCGCTGCCACCACCGCAATCCCAGGAAACCCCCCGTAGAACAAGTCGCTCGAACCCGAGACCTCGGGCGCTACCAGGGCGAAGGCCGCCAGCGCCGCATCACCGATGGTGATCCACCAGGGATCCGCCGGGCGAACGCGCAACTGGTCGAGCGCTGCCACCACTGCCCAGAACGCTGAGAAGCCGACCAGTGTCCAGGCAACTCCGGGTCTCGTCATGGCGTCGCGAGCGAGAGCGACCATCACCAAGACGATCATCCAGGCCAAGCCGATGAGGCGGGCACCGCCGGCAATGCGACGAATGGTGAAGGCGACCGGAGGCCCGAACTGCTTTCTCTCCGCCAACATCTCTCCGGGAGGTGGAACTAGCTAACGGTACCCTGCGTCTTAGTCCGGAATGAGAAAGCTTCACTTCTTCACCTTGACTCTCATCGTTGCCGCGTGCACGTCAGGGAGTGAGCCGACGTCGACGCAAGCCCCGGCTACCTCCCTCCCGACCACGTCCCTCCCGGCCTCGACGACAACCAGCGTGGCCACCACTACAACTCCCGAGGTCGGTGGGTGCGGGGAAGGCGAGCCCATGACCGAAGACGGTGAGGTCGGCGCCGGGGGGACATCGGGCGATGCCGAGCAGATCGGTGCCATCACCTGGGAAACCAAGCCCGAATGCGAAGTCTTCACGATCGACTTCGTCACTGCGCAGGCGGCTCCGGCCACGTCTGCCCCGACTATGTCAGCCGACTTCATCCGTTCGTCTGCAGTCGTGCGCATCTACCTGGATCTCGAGGCAACGTCGGTGACAGACCAACTCGTGCAATCGGGTCTGGTAGACCGCGTCTACGTGGCCCGGCGCCCCGACCGCAGCCTCTTTGTCGATTTCCATCTCGTTGCGCCGGCTCTGGCCCGCGTGAGCGTGGCCGAGTCGCCCGGTCAGGTCTTGTTGGAACTCGAGCCCGGCGGGAGTGAGCTCGAAGGGCTGGCGGCGTTCGCCCAGAACGTCGTCGTCATCTCCCCCACTACCGGCCCGGTCGAAATTCCCACCGAGATCACCGGCTACTCCCGCAACTTCGAGGCGAACACGATCGCCCGGATCAGCCAGGGCGGGTCGGTGCTCGATGAGAATTTCACCACCGCCGCCGACTGGGTGGAGACGTGGGGCGAATATTCGTTGACCCTCGACCCGGCCGGCACGGGCGACGCTCAACTATTCGTCGGCGAGCAGTCGGCCCAAGATGGTTCGGACCGTGGAGTGGTGATCGATATCGAACTCCCCTAGTCGAGCAGACCGGGGATGGATGCGACCACGAGGTATCCGCCAGCCAAATCGACCTCGGGGACGAACTCGTCGACAAAAGGGACCTCGACCTCGCCTGTCGGAGTAGAGATCAAGAGGCGGGCCTGCTCGAGCGAGTCGTCGACGTTCGTGACCCGACCAACTTGTTGACCTGAGAGCTCGCGGACCTCGAGACCGATCAGCTGGTCGGGCCAGAACTCATTCGGCGCCAGTGGCCGACGCTCTTGGGAATCAATGAGCAGGTGGAGCCCCACCAGTTCCTGCGCCCGGCTGCGGTCGCCGATCTCCTCGAAAGAGATCAGCCAGCCTTTCTCTCCCGGGGTGTTACGCCTCACGGTCAGGGCGCGTCCGTCGGAGGTATGCACGGACCGACCTCTCGCGAAACGGGCCCGGTCATCGGTTTGCGGGATAACCACGACCTCTCCCTTGAGCCCGTGGGGCTTGACCACAGTTCCCACCAGCACCGGGTCTTCGAGCAGATCGATCAGTCCTCGAACTCGACGGAAGCCGTGATGCCCTCTTCATCGGCCGCGGCCTGGGCGACCGTTCGAATCGACCTGGCGGTCCGCCCGCGCCGACCGATGACGCGCCCCATGTCGCCGGGACCAGTTCGGACCTCGGCAATCACATCCTCGGGCCCCTGTTCGATGATCGTTACCTCGACGGCATTGGGATCGTCGACGATCTGACCGACAACGTAATCGAGCACTCGCTTGACGATTTCGCCCTTTGCCATCTCACTCGCCTCCCGACACTGTGTGGATCTTGCCGGCCGCCACCTTGTAGCGCGACATGGCTCCCGAGATCTCGAGGAGCTTTTTGACCGTGTCGGTGGGTTGGGCACCTTTTTGCATCCACGCCACTGCCTTGTCATTGTCGATTTCGACCAGCGAAGGTTCCTGGCGGGGGTCGTAACGACCGATTTGGTCGAGATAGCGCCCGTCACGCGGCGAGCGACCATCCATCACCACTACCCGGTAGACGGGCTGGCGAGTCTTGCCGATGCGAATCAGCCGCATCTTTACTGCCATCGTTTCACCTTCTGCCCTTGCTCTTCTTCTTGGCCTTCTTGTTGGTCGGTGGGCGCCGGGCCCCAGGCGAAATACCTGCGAGGCTGGGCATCCCCTTACCTCCCGACATCATTTTCATCATTCGCTGCGCATCGCCGAACTGCTTCAAGAGCTGATTGACATCGGTCGGGGTTCGGCCCGATCCAGCCGCGATTCGGCGTTTGCGGCTGCCACTGATCAGCTTGGGGTTCCGACGCTCTGCCGGGGTCATCGAGCGGATCATTCCCTCGAGCCTCTGCAGGTCGCGATCTTCGATAGTGACCTGTTTGAGCAGGGAACCGGAGCCGGGAATCATAGCAAGCACGTCCTTGAGTGGACCCATCCGCTTGAGCGCGCCAAATTGCTCGAGGAAGTCCTCGAGGGTGAACTCGCCCTTTTGCATCTTGGCGGCGGCTTTCTCGGCTTCCGCCTGATCGAAGGTCTGCTCGGCCTTCTCGATCAGTGTGAGGACGTCCCCCATCCCCAGGATGCGGGAGGCCATCCGTTCGGGATGAAACGCCTCGAGGCCGTCAATGCCCTCTCCGACGCCGGCGAACTTGATCGGCACCCCGGTGACCTCGCGAACCGAAATGGCCGCTCCTCCGCGGGCATCACCGTCGAGCTTGGTGAGGATAAGGCCGGTCAGCGGTACCCGCTCGTTGAATCCCTGGGCAACATTCACCGCCTCCTGGCCGGTGAGGGCGTCCACCACCAGCAGTGTCTCATGAGGCTTGGCCTCCTTGTTGATGGCCTCCAACTCGCCCATCAGCTCGCGGTCGATCTGCAAACGCCCGGCCGTATCGATGATGACGGTGTCGAGGGAGAGTCGGGTTGCTTCCCGCAGCGCGGCTCGGACGAGACGCGGGGGCCGATTGGTGCGCTCGGTGAACACCGGGACCTCGATTCGCTCCCCCAGGGTCTGCAGCTGGTCGACCGCCGCCGGCCGCTGCAGGTCGGCCGCCACGAGCATCGGGCGGCGACCGTTGCCTTTGAGATGCTTGGCCAACTTGGCCGCAGTGGTCGTCTTCCCCGAACCCTGGAGGCCGGCGATCAGGATGACCAGGGGCGGCGAAACCGATTTGAGGGGAACGTTGGCCCTGCCCAGGGTGGTGACCAGCTCCTCGTGGACGATCTTGATCACTTGCTGACCGGGCGTCAGGCTTTGATGGACTTCCGTCCCAATCGCCCGTTCCCGGACCCGCTCGAGGAAGGTTCGGACGACGGCGACGTTGACGTCGGCTTCGAGCAAAGCCAAGCGAACCTCCCGCAAGGCCGCATCCACGCTGGCCTCGTCGAGGCGGCCGCGGCCGCGCAGCCGGTCGAAAATGGCTTCAAAGCGACCCGAGACCTGTTCGAACATCAGGCCGGGGAGGGTAACGGTGCCTCTGGTGATGAGAGCGTCCTGCGATTTCGTGGGACCTCGAGACCCCTGGAACCATAAGCTCTGAGGGTGCCGGCTTCGCGTGACACTTCGGTGACGCTGCTAGATGGCCGCTCGTTGGCGTATACCGAATGGGGAGTACCAGAAGGCAAGCCAGTCTTGTGCTTCCACGGGACGCCTGGGTCGCGATTGTGGTGCCCGGACGAAGGGGGCACTGCTGCAGCGGGCGTGAGGTTGATCATGCCGGATCGCCCCGGGATCGGACGCTCCGATCCCCTGGAGGCAAAGTCCCTGGCCGATTGGCCGAAGGATGTAGTGGACTTGGCAGATGCCCTCGAGCTTCTCGACTTCGGCGTCGTCGGAATTTCGGCGGGCGGCCCATATGCGGCCGCCTGTGGAGCGCTAATCCCCCGACGACTGCGGGGTGTGGCCATTGTCGCGTCGAGAGCCCTGACCGAATACAACTGGGCCGAAAGGCCAGGTGTCCAAGAAGAGTGGGGGGCGGATGAACGGGCGGAGTTCGAGCTGACTCTAAAGAACCCAGCAGCCGGAGCGAACCTCGCTGCGCAACATGCGGCCGAATTGGTCGACCAGGTGGGCGAGCATCCGGAGGCCGTTCAGGGCTGGCTCGAGTCCGAGACGGAAGCAGACCGATGGTTCTTCGAGGACTCGGCGAGGAAAGCGACATTCGAGGTAGCAATGAGGGAATGGCGTCGGCAGGGCCTCGACGCGATGAAATGGGAGTTCATCGACCTGTATTTGCCGTGGGGCTTCCGGCTCGCCGAGATCTCGATACCCGTCACGATCTTTTGCGGCGGCCAGGATCCAAGGGTCAGACATATGCAGTTCCAGGTGGACACCATTCCCAATAGCTCCCTCGTCATCTGGCCTGACAGCGGTCATCTCGGAATGGCTAAGCACTGGACCGAGATCCTGGAGGCGGTCGTATGAGCGGACACCATGAGGAAGTCGATCGCGATGACGCTCTCCGCTCCGATATTCGCCGTCTGGGCACCCAGCTCGGGCAAGCGCTAACTCGTCAGCATGGATCCGATCTGCTCGACCTGGTGGAGCAGATCCGGAGCCTCACCAAAGCCCATCGGCAGGCCGGCGATTCTGCTGCCGACGAGGACCTCACGAGCCTGCTGGAGGGGCTCGACCTCGCCAACACCATCGAGGCCGTGCGCGCCTTCTCCGCCTACTTCTATCTGGCGAACGTTGCCGAGCAAACTCACCGGGTGGGTGAGCTGGCCGAAAGCGGTCGGGAAGCGATTCTCGCTGACACCGTCGACCGGATCCTGGCGGCCGACCTCGAACCAAACTTGATGAGCCCACTCCTCGAGCGCCTCGAGGTCAGGCCCGTCTTCACTGCCCACCCCACAGAGGCGGCTCGACGCTCGATTCTGAGCAAGCTCTTCTACGTTGCCGATCTCCTCGCCGAGCGTATGGAACCAACCACCACCGAACGCGAACGGGAGCGAATCGACCGCCGCACGGCCGAGGTCATCGATCAGATCTGGCAAACCGACGAGCTGCGGGCGACGCGGCCCAGTCCCTCCGATGAGGTGAAGTCGGCCATCTTCTACCTCGACCTCCTCTTTGCCCAGGTCCTCGCCGATCTGGGAGAAGAGGTGGCCATCCATCTTGGACGCATGGGGGCACCCCACCAGACCGCCATCCGCTTCGGCTCTTGGGTGGGAGGCGACCGCGACGGCAACCCCGAGGTCACCCCGGAGGTGACCATGGAGACACTCGAGCTTCAGCACGATCACGGCCTCCGGGCTCTCATCGGCGCCATCGAAGAGCTGGCCGAGGAGCTCTCGGTCTCCGTTGCCATCAAAAGGATCTCGTCGGAGCTCGAAGCCTCCCTCGACGCTGATCGGGAGGAGTTACCGGCGGTCTGGCGCCGGTTTCGGACGCTCAATGCCAACGAGCCATACCGCCTGAAATGCGCGTACATCCACCAGCGGCTCATCAATAGCCGCCAGAGAATCCTCGACGGGGGCCGATCGCAGCCAGGCATCGACTACCAGGGACCAGCCGACCTTGCCGCTGAGCTGGAATTGATGTCGGATTCCCTTAACGAGAACGAGGGCGAATTGCTCGCTGGCGGGGTCCTCGCCCGGCTCCGCCGGAGGGTGGACACGTTCGGCTTCCACCTGGCCACCCTGGATATCCGCGAGCATGCCCACCGGATTCACGACACCGTGGCCGCCCTCTATGAACGGATAGGGGTTGGCTACGACCCCGACCGCGACCACCGAGAAACCTTGCTTGCCGCCGAGCTCAGCGGTCGGCGGCCTCTGTCCTCTCCGATCAGCACGCTCGACGGAGAGCGGGCGCGAACTCTCGCCACCTTCGAGGTCATCCGCCAGGCCCTCGAACGCTTCGGGCCGGTTATCGAGTCCTACATCATCAGCATGACCCAGGGGGTCGACGACGTGCTAGCGGCAACCGTTCTGGCGCGAGAAGCGGGCCTGATCGATCTCGAACAGAACATTGCTCGCATCGGCTTCGTACCGCTGTTTGAGACGATCGACGAGTTGCGTCGCTCGGGCGAGCTTCTGGATCGTTTGCTGGCAATAGGTCCTTACCGGAAGTTGGTCTCTCTCCGAGGCGAGGTCCAGGAAGTGATGCTCGGCTACTCGGACTCGAACAAGGAAGGCGGGATCACAACTTCGCAGTGGGAGATCTACAAGTCACAGCGACTGCTCCAAGACGCCGCCACCAACCACGGTGTCCATCTCCGGCTCTTCCATGGTCGGGGTGGCACCATCGGACGCGGAGGTGGGCCCTCCCACACCGCCGTCCTGGCCCAGCCTTATGGAACCGTGGATGGAGCGATCAAGGTCACTGAACAGGGCGAGGTCATCTCCGACAAATATGGCCTCCCCCGGCTGGCGGCGCGCAACCTCGAACTCGTGCTTTCCTCGGTACTTGAGGCCTCTCTTCTTCATCGCACTTCTCGCCAGCCGCCCGAGGTGTTGTCTCGCTGGATGGAGGCAATGGAGGCCTTCTCCGTGGCGGCTCACGCGGCGTATCGCCAATTCGTCTCCGATCCCCATCTCATCCCCTACTACTTGAGTTCCACCCCGGTTGAGGAGCTCGGAGCCATGAATATCGGCTCCCGACCTTCACGGCGCCCCGGTGGAGGTGGGGGCCTCGATGATCTCCGGGCCATTCCCTGGGTCTTTGGTTGGACTCAGTCCCGTCAGATCATCCCCGGCTGGTACGGCGTTGGGTCCGGACTCCGGGCCGTGGAGTCGCAGTACTCAGATGTATTCGCCGACATGGCTGATCGTTTCCTCTACCTGCAGGCGTTCCTCGGCAACGTCGAGATGACCCTGGCCAAGACCGACCTCTCCATCGCCCGCCGCTACTGCGAGCGACTCGTTGCCTCGGAGCATCGGCAGATCTTCGATCAAATCACCGCCGAGTATGAGCTGACCGTATCCCAGGTCCAGAAGCTCACCGGACGGGAGATCCTGGGGTCGAATCCACTCCTCGCCCGGACCCTCGAGGTCCGCAACATCTATCTCGACCCGATCAACTACTTGCAGGTATCGCTTCTCGAGCGCAGCCGCCGCGCCAACGAGGTGGATCCTGAACTGCAGCGAGCGCTGCTACTCACCGTCAACGGCATCGCCGCCGGGATGCGTAATACGGGCTAGCGCTCCTCGAGGACCGAGAGGATGTTGCCGGCCGGGTCTTTGAACCAGGCGATGGCCGGACCCTGGTCTCCGCGGGCAATGCCCTTCTCGTCCTGGTCGAATCCGTCGTAGCGCTCGAACGTGACACCCTTCTGGCCGAGCCGGTCGACCGCTTGATCCACGTCGTCCACCACGAAGTTCAGGATCGTGTAGGTCGCCGGCTCAAAGTCGGGCTTCTCGTAGATGAACGTATCGCGCCCGCCAGCCAGGTTGAGGACCAGGTCACCCATCTCACCTTGGGTGAGGTCCAGCCCCAGAGTCTCCCCGTAGAACTTTTCGGCGGCTTTGAGATCGGGGACCGCAAACCCGCTAAATGCAGGGGTCTTCGCAAACATGTGACTCCTTCGGTTGCCAGGGGGTTTGTTACCCAGCTTTGGCTACTTCAACCAGGGTGTCGAAATATGCGACGCCACCCCCCCAATCGGTGAGAGTGTCGTTGGTGAGAGCATTGGCATGAGCCGCCTGCACAGTCCACCCAAACGGAATCGCGCTCACCCCAGGCCGGAGCCTGGCGCTGATTTTGGCAGTCAGATATAGCTCACCACGATCGTTCCAGACTCTCACTTGATCCCCATCAACGATCCCCCGTGCGTTGGCGTCGCCGGCATCGATCTCAAAATACGGACCTGGCTCCTTCTCAGCATGGTGGGCGGCGTAGGAGCTGTTGAGGAAGCGGGTCTGATTCTTCGGTGTCAACAGCACCAGGGGAAACTCCCTCGCTAATTCGCCGCCCGGACCCTCTATCGCCGCCTGATAGTGCGGGACCGGGTCGGAGAAGAGATCGGCCCGGCCATCCCTCGTGGCGAATTGTCCCTCGGAATAAGGCAAGAGCTCGTCCGGAAGGTCCAGGCGAAGCCAACCCTGCTTGCGGAGGAGATCGACATTGGTATCGACCAGCACCTTTGACACGAGCGCCTCGTCGTCGAGAGCGAACTCGGGATCGGTCATCCCCATCGCCTTGGCCAGGCGTCGCCACAATTCGGTGTTGGGCACAGCCTCCCCCACCGGCGCAATGGCCGGTTCGTTCCATCCCAGGTAGAGATGACCCCAGGCCGGGATCACGTCGAGTTGTTCGAGCTCGGTCGTCGCCGGAAAGATGACGTCGGCGTAGCGGGCCGTATCGGTGAGGAATTGCTCGCTTACCACCGTGAATAGGTCCTCACGTTCGAGACCTTGTCTGATCAGATCGGCGTTGGGGATCGTGACCAGTGGATTGCCGTTCCAAACGAACAAGGCGTGAATCCCGATGGCAGGGTCACTGAGATTGCGACCCAAATGATTCATCGACAGGCTGCGAGTCGGGCTCGGAACTGAAAACACCGAGTCGTTGATCTGCCCATCGAACCACGAACCCACCGACCGCGAGAGTCCCCCTCCCCGCTGACGCCACCCCCCGGTCAGGACCGGGAGAGTGGCAAGAGCTCGGAAGAACATTGCGCCCTGCTCGTGGTGCTCCGCGCCGATCAAGGTACGGATGAAGGCCGGCTTGATCGTCCCGTAGGCGTGGGCGAATCGTTCGATCTCTTCGGCTTCCAAGCCGCATGTAGAGGCTGCGCGCGCCGGTGTCCAGGCGGCGACATGGGCGGCGTAGTCGTCAAAGCCGTTGGCGTAGGTGCCTACATAGTCGCGGTCAACCAGATCATCTCGGATCAGAATGTGGGCTGTCGCCAGCATCAAGGCCACGTCGGTGCCGGGCAGGGGTTGGATGTGCCAATCGGCCGAGCCGGCGGTAATCGTCTTGATCGGGTCGATGACAACAACCTGTGCACCATTGCGACGCGCCTCTTCAACAAAGGGCCACAGGTGGCGATTGGTGAGGCGAGTGTTAGTCGCCCAGAGGACCACGAACTTGGCAAAGCGAACGTCGGTCGGGTCGGCCGAAAGTCCCGATCCGTAGGTCGTCGCCAGCCCCGCACGAGCGGTAGCGCCACAAACCGATCCGGTTAGTTGGGAAGCGCCGAGGTTGGCAAAGAAGCGGCGATCGAGGGAGCTCATCTGCACTGCTCCTTGGGTGCCGGCATCCCACCAGGGATAGATCGCCTCTCCTCCGTGCTCGGCGACGATCGACTTCACGCGATAGGCGACGACACCGAGCGCTTCGTCCCAGGTCGCCTGTCGAAACTTGCCCTCCCCCTTTCGCCCGGTTCGGACTAGCGGATGATGGATCCGGTCGGGGTGATAGACCCGGTCGAGAAAGTTGTTGACCTTGGGGCAAAGCTCACCCCGCGAATACGGGTGGTCGGGGTTGCCGCGCAGCTTGATCGCCACGCCGTTATCGACCGTTGCCACCCAGCCGCACGAATCAGGGCAGTCGTGATGGCAGGTGCCCAGAACGGTCTTCACCAGGCGCAGGCTAGAACTCGGCTTGACGGACCCCTAGAAATTGTCCCAGCCGTTCGATAGGTTCAATCGAACAGATGTACGAACCGTTCACCGACGAGGATTACGGGCCTTTTGTGCCCCCGCCTTCCGTGCTTCCTCCCGGGTTGGCGGAGATGGAGCCGGGGCCGGAGCTGGGGAGGCTGTTGGCGGAGGTGGACTCGATACCCGTCTCCGGTTATGAGCGGGCGGTCTTGGTGGCGGCCCACCGGAGGATGGTCTCCTATCACCAGGCGGAGGGTTACCGCCAGATCGGCTTGCTCTACGAGGACTGTGTCGAGCTTGCGATCCAGCCCGAGGAGGGGATGTGGGCCGCCACCACCGAGCTCTCCACCCTCCTCCACCTCTCGGGCCGGGCCGCCGAGCTCACCGCTCCCAGATCCGGGTCCGGACCCAGCGGCTCTGCTATCTCGCCTCCCCCGAGGAAGCCAAGCTTCGCTATGGCGAAGCGGTCCGCAATCGTTATGTCTCGGTCACCGGTAACGAGTTCGGGACCGCCACCCTGGAGGGAAGGGACCTCCCCCCCGACCGGGCCCAGGCCGCCTACCAGCGGCTGACCCGACTGGCCCGGAAGCTGAAGCAGAAGGGCGAGG
>JAICGW010000018.1 GCA_025922945.1 Acidimicrobiia bacterium
CGCCTCCCATCAGGTACTGGATGCCATCGTCGATCTGGCGGGCAATCTGCGCCCGGTCCCGGTGTTGGCGGCCCTGTTCTCGTCTCTGGCCGGCGACTAAAACGAGGGCGCCGGAATTAACCTCTGCGCTACCCGCCGGGGTAGCTCAGTAGGTAGAGCAGGCGATTCGAACTCGCCAGGTCAGGGGTTCGACTCCCCTCTCCGGCTCTCCTTCTGCGCGGATTTTTTGCGTGCTTGGCACGAAAAATACCGCGCAGTCGCGGCGAGCATCGGTTTCTGCGCGGATTTCTGGGTCTCTGGCCCCAAAAATCCGCGCAGAGGGAGTGTCGGTGCCTGCGATTACCGTTGGGGAATGGCGGATCAGGCGAACTTCGAGCGCGATGCCATGCCCTTAGCGCCTCAGCTCTATGGGGCAGCGGTGCGGCTGACCCGCAATCCCGCCGACGCCGAGGATCTCGTCCAGGAAACCTTCCTCAAGGCGTACCGGGCCTATGCCACATTCGAAGAAGGAACCAATCTCAAGGCCTGGCTATACCGCATCCTCACCAACACCTTCATCAACAACTACCGCCGCGACACTCGACGACCCCAGGAAACAGATCTCGGTGAGCTCGAAGACCTGTATTTGTTTCGCCGGCTGGCACGGGAGACCTCACCCACCAGTTCGGGCTCGGCCGAGGATCAGCTTCTCGAGGGCCTTGTCGAAGAGGACATCAAGCAGGCCATCGAGAGCTTGCCGGAGAACTTCCGGATGGTGGTTCTCCTCGCCGATCTGGAAGGATTCTCCTACAAGGAGATCGCCGACATCCTCGACATTCCCATCGGTACCGTGATGTCTCGGCTCCATCGGGGAAGAAAGGCGCTTCAGGTGGCGTTGTGGGACTTTGCAACCAAGCGCGGGTTGGTCGGCGAAGGAGACCGGCCCCGATGAAGCAACCAGAGAGACAGCTTTGAGCACTTGCGACGATGCCCTCCACGAGGTCTACAGCTACCTCGATCAAGAAGTCAACTGGTACCGCTCCTTTCTGATTCGTCGCCATCTCAAGGGCTGCCCGCCCTGCGTTCAGGCCTACAAGTTCGAGCAGAGGCTGCGGATAGTCGTGAAAGAGCGTCTCCATGAAGAGGTTCCGCCCGAATTCATGGATCGCCTTCGCCAGGCGATCCAGAACGGTCCGTAGCGTTTCCAACCCCTGATTAGGCTCACCTCTCGGATGGGATCTCGGCGCTTATTGGCGTTCCTCTTTGTTTCTTGCCTGGTCCTTGGTCTGAGCATTCCCCTGGGAGCAACGACCACCACCGGGACCGGGACCGCAACCACCGTCGCTGAAGGTGCGGCCACCACTGTGGCCGAAGGTGCCGCGACCACCGCCGGTGAGGCAGAGCCAGCGGCCGAGCCGATCGTCCCCGCGGTCTCAGTGGAGGTAACCGAGCCTCCCGAAACCCAACCCGACTGGACCTATCGATTCTTCATCCCGACGCTCTTGGTGCTGGCAGCCTTGGTCGTGATCGCCACGGTCATCCAGTACTTCACCCGTGTGGTCCGCAAGCGCTATCGCGTCATCCGGTGACCGATACCCGATGGCCGCTGGCAGTGCCAGTGGCGACCAGGATCGCCGGGACCTATCCACTCGCCGACACCTACCACCTCGCTCATATGAAGGCCCAGGTGCCGGGCTTCTTCTCCGAGGCCGCGGCCTTGGTCGAAAAGGAGACCGGCCTCACCACTCCGGGTGCTCCGGAAGTGAGAGTCGTTTCGCGGGGCGAGTGGGCGGAGCGAAACCTGGCAACCTTCGCCCGGATGCTGGCGCCGCTGGAGGAAAAGATTGCCTCGCGGCTCGAGGAAGCCGGCCGCAGCAGCCCGGCGTTCGCCCGCAGGGTTATCGCCATCGAGACCGGGGCTCTGTTGGGCCTGCTGGCCAAGCGGGTGCTGGGCCAATACGAACTGGTTTTGCCCGAGGATGAATCAGGAGACGTGGTCGCGCTAGTCGGCGCCAACATCCTCGCCCTCGAACGGCAGCATCAGTTCCGCCCCTTTGAGTTCCGGATGTGGATCGTGCTCCACGAGGCCACCCATCGGGCCCAATTTCTCGGAGTGCCATGGCTCCGGGACTACTTCCTCTCGCTGATCGACCAGCTGGTGGCGAACGCCGGGCCCACGCCGGGCCGGCTATCGAGATTGGTAGCCGAGGTCATCGAGGCCGGCCGCAACAACCGACCGCTCATCGATGACTCAGGTTTGCTCGGTCTCTTTGCCACTCCCGAGCAAAAGTCGGTCATCGATCGCGTGCAGGCGTTGATGTCTTTGCTCGAAGGTCACGGCCACGTGGTGATGGATCGAATCGGGGCTCGACTGCTTCCCAGTCAAGATCGCATGTCAGCGATTCTTAAGGCGCGCCGTCGCGACCCGCGGACAGCGGCGTTGTTCCGACTCCTCGGCATGGAGATGAAGATGAAGCAGTACGAGTTGGGAGAGGCCTTCATCGTCGAGGTCGAGAAGGAGGCCGGTTGGCCAGCACTCGACCGGGCCTGGGCGGGACCCGAATCACTTCCCACCCTCCCCGAGATCTACAGCCCGGGCGAATGGCTGCGACGCGTCGCCTAGAAGAGCTACGCAAACAAATCGAGGCGCGGACCAGCCTGCCTTCGGGCTCGCTGCTGGTGGCACTCTCGGGCGGGGCCGACTCGGCCGCCTTGGCGGCGCTGGTGGCGGATCGGCCATCGACCCGGGCGATGCACGTCCATCACGGCCTAACGACCTCGGACCGGATGGAGCAAGCCGCCCGAGCGATCGCCGACCGCCTCAATCTGCCCCTGGTAGTCGAGAGAATGAAAGTGGAGCCCTTTCGTGAGGAAACCGCCCGCCGCGAGCGCTATCGACTGCTCGAGTCGGCCTTGACCGAAAACGGGTGGCTGCTGACCGCCCACACCCGTGACGATCAGGCCGAAACCGTTCTCGCCAACCTGATGCGGGGAGCGGGCAGCGGGGGTTTGGCCGGGATTCCGGCCCGGCGAGGACGCATCGTGCGTCCATTTCTGGAGGTGAGCCGTTCGGAGACCCGTGAGTTCGCCACCCTGGCGGAGCTGGCATGGTTTGACGATCCCCAAAACGACGACCTTTCGTATCAGCGCAATCGGATTCGACACTGGCTCCTTCCCACTCTCGAGGCCGAATTCAATCCGGGAATCCGCTCGGCCCTGGTGGCGACCGCCCAGGCGTTCGCGGCGGTCAGCTCGGAGGAACCGGCCGGGGAACATCGAGAGGGGGGCTGGAGGGTGTCGAACTCGATCCTCTGGGCGGCTGGGTTCGAGCGTGCCGCCGCCATCCTGCGAGCCTCCCTCCGCCAGCTCTACCAGCGATATGGACCCGATCGGGGGGAGTTGACCAGAATCTGGGAGGTGGTGACGGGGAGCGCAACCGCCACGGAGTTAAGCGGTGGGCTCCGGGTTTATCGGGAGGGGCCGTGGCTCATCTGCGCTCGCTCAGACGGCGGCGGCCCACCCGATTCGCGGCGCTAGGTTTCGAATGTGGAGGCGAACATTCGCAACCTGATCTCGGCGGAGGAGATCTCGGCCGCGCTGGAGAAGATGGGCAAAGAGATCAGCGACGACTACCGCGGGCGCGACCTCTTGATGGTCGGGGTTCTCAAAGGTGCCTTCATCGTGATGGCCGATCTCGCCCGGCACATATCGGTTCCGGTCGCTTTCGATTTCATGGCGGTCTCGTCCTACGGAGCATCGACGCAGACCTCTGGAGTGGTGCGAATCCTCAAAGACCTCGATAACGAAATCGCCGGTAAGGACGTTCTCATCGTCGAGGACATCATCGACTCCGGACTAACCCTGAGCTATCTCCTCAAGTCGCTCCAAGTGCGGCGCCCGGCCTCGCTCGAAGTAGCGGCTCTGCTGTTGAAGGAGGGAATCCAGCGGATCCCCCTCGACGTGAAGTACGTCGGTTTTCGGATCGGCCCCGAGTTCGTGGTTGGCTATGGCCTTGACTACGCCGGCCTCTACCGCAACCTGCCCTACGTCGGGGTGATGGAAGAGACGTGAGACGTCAGACATCAGACATGAGCCTTCAGACATCCGACTACAGGCCGAATCTGACATCTGAAATCTGATGTCTGTTATCTGAGATGTGGACGTAGCATCTAGGAACCCGTGAATCGCTCCCTTCGCACCTTGGCCATCTATGCCATTGCCATCATGGCCCTTGCGCTATTGGCCCAGCGTTGGTTCGACCAGTGGGGCCAGCCCCAGCAAGTAACCCTCACCAAGTTCCTCGACGACGTCAACCGGGAACAGATCATTGCGGTTGAGGTCCTTACCCGGTCCAATCAGGTCCAGGGTCGCGTCGAAGGCTCGCCGCTTCCCGCCGATCGCTACGACGTCATTGCCGACTACCCCGACGGCTGGGAAGGGGAGCTCACCGAGCTACTCAAGAACGGCGGGGTCTTCTTCCAGGTCAATAACCAACCCGATGGTCTGTGGGCGATCCTCATCAGCCTGCTGCCCTGGGTGTTCCTCCTCGGCTTCATGATCTTCATCTTCATGCAGATGCAGGGGAGCGGGAACCGTGTGATGCAGTTCGGCAAGGCGAGAGCCCGCATGTTCTCCAAAGAGCAGCCGCGGGTGACCTTCGGAGACGTCGCCGGCCTGTCGGAAGCGATCGAGGAGCTGCAGGAGATAAAGGACTTCCTCCAGAATCCCGACAAGTACCGGTCCTTGGGCGCCAAGATCCCCAAGGGGGTGCTGCTCTTCGGTCCTCCCGGAACCGGTAAGACCCTCCTCGCCCGGGCGGTGGCCGGGGAAGCGGGCGTTCCCTTCCTCTCCATCTCGGGATCGGACTTCGTCGAGATGTTTGTGGGCGTCGGCGCCTCACGGGTGCGCGACCTCTTCGAGCAGGCCAAGAGCCACGCTCCCGCCATTGTTTTCATCGATGAGATCGACGCCGTCGGCCGCCACCGCGGAGCGGGCCTGGGTGGGGGACACGATGAGCGCGAGCAGACCCTCAACCAGTTGCTGGTCGAGCTGGATGGCTTCGACACCAACAATGGCGTCATCGTCGTCGCCGCGACCAACCGCCCCGACATCCTCGACCCCGCCCTGCTGCGACCGGGTCGATTCGATCGCCAGGTGGTGATCGATGCTCCCGACATCGTCGGACGCGAGGCGATCCTCCAAGTTCACGCCAAGGGCAAGCCCCTCGGCACCGACGTCAGTCTCGAGGTGATGGCTCGTCGCACTCCCGGATTCACAGGAGCGGACCTCGCCAACCTGATCAACGAGGCGGCCCTCCTCACGGCTCGGCGCCGCAAGAGCACGATCTCGATGCTGGAGATGGAAGAGGCGATCGATCGGGTCATCGCCGGTCCCGAGCGCAAGACCAAGGTGATGACCGACGACGAGAAGCGACTCATCGCCTATCACGAGACCGGTCATGCTCTAGTCGGCTGGGCGTTGCCGATGGCCGATCCGGTCCACAAGATCACGATCGTGGCCAGAGGCCGTTCCCTCGGCCACACCCTGGCCCTGCCGACCCACGACAAATATCTCACCCGGCGGTCAGAACTGGTCGATCAGCTCGCGATGTTGCTCGGCGGTCGCACTGCCGAGGAGCTGATTTACGCCGATCCGACCACCGGCGCCGCCAACGACATCGAGAAGGCCACCCAGATCGCGCGGCGGATGGTGATGGAGTTCGGGATGAGCGACAAACTCGGTCCCATGCAGTACGGCCGGCCTGGGGGCGAGGTGTTCCTCGGTCGCGATTACGTGCGGCAGCAGGACTATTCGGACGAGGTCGCCGCCTTCATCGACGAGGAAGTCCGGCAGATGATCAACGCCGCCCACTCCGAGGCACTACTCATTCTCGAGTCCCACACCGACGCCATGGAGCGGATGGTGGGGATCTTGCTCGCCAAGGAGACAGTGGGACCAGAAGAAGTGGCCGAGATCTTCTCCGATGTGCCCAAGTGGGAGCACGACCCCGAGGGCGGGCTCCGCATTCGCAAGCCCGAAGGCGGGACGGGAACGAAGAAGCCGGACCTCGCGGCCGCCGCCTCCCAGGAGACGCCGACCCCCTCGGAGCCGGCAGGACGCAAGCCGCGGGTACTGCTGCCGCGGATGAAGCCGGCCGACGCCCCCGGTTCCTAGCCCAGCATGGGCGATCGCCAACAGCCCGCCCCCTCCGGGGCTATCGACACCGACGCCATCGAAGCTGCGGTCCACCAAATTCTGATCGCCATCGGCGAGGATCCCACTCGTGAAGGATTAGTGGGAACGCCCGAGCGCGTGGGGCGGATGTTCGCCGAGATCTTCGAGGGCATCCATCGCGATCCGGCCGATGAGATCGATGCCTTCTTCGGCGACGAGCACTATCAGGAGATCGTGATGGTGCGCGACATTCCGTTTCAAACCTTTTGCGAGCATCACATGCTGCCCTTCCTCGGCAGAGCCCATGTCGCCTATATCCCCAAGGGGCGAGTGACGGGCCTCTCCAAGCTCGCTCGTTTGCTCGAGGGCTACTGCCGTCGGCTCCAGATGCAAGAGCGCCTGACCTCCCAAGTGGCCGACGCCCTGATGGACCGTCTCGACGCGATGGGGGTCCTGGTGGTGTTGGAAGCCGAGCATTTGTGCATGACCATGCGAGGGGTGAAGAAGCCGGGAAGCGTCACGGTCACCTCGGCTGTGCGGGGCACCATGGCGAATAACCCGGCGACGCGAGCGGAGGCGCTGGCCCTCATCGATCGCGGGCGATGACCCGACGGTGGGGGATCGCCCGGGGAGAGCTTTCCCTGGAGGCGCCTCTCCTGATGGGAATCGTCAACGTCACCCCGGATTCGTTCTCAGACGGTGGGCTTCTCCCCACAGCCGAGTCGGCGATTGCTCATGGAAGGCGGTTGGTGGCCGACGGTGCGGCCCTGCTTGACATTGGCGGTGAATCGACGCGCCCTCGAGCCCAACCAGTCGCTTTGGACGTGGAGTTGGAGCGGGTCTTGCCCGTGGTGGCCGGGCTCAGCGCCTCCGGCGCGGTGGTCTCGATCGACACCACGAAATCGGATGTGGCCCGGGCAGCCCTCGAAGCCGGTGCCGTGATCATCAACGACATCAGCGGCGGGTCTGATCCGGATCTGTTGGAAGCCGCGGCCCGGTTCGACGCAGGGATGGTGTTGATGCACATGCGGGGTACTCCCCAGACCATGCAAGACGATCCGACCTACGCCGACGTCGTCACCGAAGTCGGAGATTTCCTGGCCGAACGCACCCGTCTGGCGATGCAGGCAGGCATTTCGCCTGACCGCATCTGCGTCGACCCCGGGATTGGATTTGGGAAGCGCCAGGAGCACAACCTCGCCCTGCTCGCCGGTCTCCCTCGATTGCGGAGGTTGGGGTTTCCGATCATGGTCGGCATCTCGCGCAAGGCGTTCCTCGGACGCATCACCGGCGAGAAGGATCCGTTGCGTCGGGATGTTGCCACCGCTGCCGGTGTCGCGACCCTCTGGGACCGGGGAGTCGATATTTTTCGCGTTCACAATGTGACCGCTTGTCGAGAAGCGCTCTTGGTGGCCATGGCTATCGTGCCGCCTGTCGACGACGGTGACGAATCAACACGGGACTAGAGCACGTCGGGTTCACATGAGCTGGCCGCGCGAGAAAGGGTGACGAATCAACACCGGTTTAAAGCCCCGCGGGTTCATGTGGGTGATAGCTGATCGCCTGGCAGTCTCTGAACGCATCGGGGGACACGGGTTTCAACATCGCAAAATCCGCCGCGAGGAAGAGATCAACTGGCTGAAGCGGGGAGCGCAGGTGACATCGGTCATCACCCTCTTGCCTGGCAACCAGAACTTGGCGGCCTACCGCGATGCCGGCCTGAGCGCTCGCCAGGTCATGATCTCGGAACGTCCGACTCCCCAGGACGCCGAACGTGTTTTCAAAGCCGTCCACGAGGAGCTCTCGGATCCCACCGCCCGCGTTCTCGTTCATGGCGAGGTCATCAACGACGACCTGGCGGGTCTGCTGGCTGGTTATCTGGTCTGGTCGGGAATGGTGGGGCAACCGATCATGGCGGTCTCGCTGGTCGAGGAGATTTTGCGCCGACCGCTCGGCCCCGAGGGGCGCTCCCTCGTGCCCAGCTAGTGGATCGGCTTCAGCTCACCGGCATCGAGGTCTTTGCTCACCACGGCGTGCTTCCCGAGGAAAAGCAAATCGGTCAAAGGTTTCTGATCGATCTTGACATCGAGGCCGATCTGAACCCGGCCGGCAATAGCGACAGCCTCGCCGACACCATCGACTACGGCGGCCTTGCGATCAAGGTTCATGAGTTGGTCGCGGGATCGAGGTGGAATCTGATCGAGAAGGTCGCCGAGGAAATCGCCAAAGTGGTTCTCTCGATTCCCTTGGTGAGGTCGGTAGCGGTCACGGTTCACAAGCCCAACGCGCCCATCCCCCTCGATTTCGACGATGTCAGTGTGACGATTGATCGCCGTCGCCAGGGATAGGAGCTAGGTGCCGAAGGTTGCGATCTCACTCGGCTCGAATCTCGGCGACCGCCTGGCAAATCTCCGCTTCGCAATCGAACGACTGTCGCGTTCATTTTCGTTGACCGGGCTTTCATCTCTATATCTCACCGCCCCGGTGGGGGGTCCCGCCCAGGACGACTTTCTGAACGCCGTCGCCCTGATTGATTCCGATCAACCTCCTCTCGAGATCCTGGGCCAGCTACAGGGGATCGAGGCAGCAGCCGGACGGGTTCGAAACGAGCGCTTTGGGCCCCGCACGCTCGACCTCGATCTGATCGCGATCGAAGGAATCAGTTGGGCGAGTGCCGACCTCGAGCTCCCTCATCCGCGCAGTCATCAGAGACGATTTGTCGTCGAGCCGTTGAACGAAGTGTGGCCCGAGGCGTCATTGAGCGGAGGCCCGGCGGCGAGCCTCTTGAGAACCGTGCGAGGGCAGCAGGTAGTGCGCCTGGCGGATTCCTGGCTTACCGATCCCCTGCGATTCGTCGAGAAAGGCACCCCCTGGTTGGTTGCTCAATTCGGGTTGCTGGTTGCGATCGCGGCGGTCGTCCTCGTCACCGGCAACTGGCCGCCGGTGGATTGGAGTTGGCTGGGGCTGATTCCGATGGGAGCGGGTCTCTTCTTCATCGGCTCCGGAGCGAAAGAGCTCGGGCCGGCCTTCACTGCCAATCCCACCCCGCGGCCAGCCAAGCTGACCGACAGCGGCGTCTACCGGATGGTTCGCCATCCGATCTATATGGGCCTGCTGCTGGGAGCGATTGGAGCAGTGATCTTGTGGCGAGCCTGGTGGGGCTTTTTGCCAATCGCGGTGCTGGCTGGCTTCTTACGGCTCAAGGCGCGCTTTGAAGAAAAGCGGCTCAGGGTGATCTATCCCGCGTACGCCGACTATGCGGGACGCGTACGGGCGACCATCCTTCCGGGTTGGCGATGAGGATTCTGATAATCGGTCCCGGCCGTGCCGGCGGAGCTCTGGCCCTGGCGGCCGCCGGCGCCGGACATGAGATCTGCGGACTCGTCGTTCGCTCACCTTTGCGTTGGGAGCTCGGGTTCCCATTGGTAGAAAGCCGGTGGCCCGCGGCCGATCTCGTGGTGATCGCAACTCGCGATGGCGAAATCGCCGAAGCCGCCCGCCAAGCCGTCGATCATCACCCGCCGGCCGCGATCGTCCATCTCTCCGGTGCAACCAGTATCTCGGTGCTCTCCGGCTTGGCGGCGCGGGGATGGGAGGTCGGCTCCTTTCACCCTCTGCAGTCTTTGCCCGACCCACAAGAAGGCGCCCGGGTCCTGGCGGGTTCCTGGGTGGCAGTGACGGCCAGCGGTCATGTGCGAGAACTGCTTCGTGAGCTCGCGGCCAGCCTCGACATGCAGGACTTCGACCTCGACGATCAGGTTCGCTCCATCTACCACACGGGCGCCGCCGCCGCCTCCAATTTTCTGGTCGCCTCACTCGATCTCGCTCAGCAGTTCTTCGAGAAGGCGAGGGTGCCATTCGCCGCCGCCGAGCCGTTGTCGAGAGCGGTGGTCGGCCATGCCTTCGCCCTCGGTGCCAGGCCCTCGCTCACCGGACCCATCGTCCGCCAGGATTGGGAGACAGTTCGCCTGCAACGATCGGCCGCGGCCGAACTGGGAGAGGAGGCCCTGCGGCAATTCGATCTCCTCGCCGCCGCCACGGCCATCACCGCATCGGTCGTGCTTCCGGCTGATCTGAAGGTCCACCGTGACTGAAGTCACCCGAACTTTTTTCGAGAGTCGTCTACAGCGGCGGGGGCTCACGGCCCTGGTGCCGACCATGGGTTTTTTCCACGAGGGGCACCTCGCCTTGATGACGGCGGCCCGCCAGGCGGCGGAGACGGTCATCGTCTCCCTGTTCGTGAACCCGCTTCAGTTCAACGATCCCGCCGATCTTGAGCGATATCCCCGCGACTTCGAACGGGATCTCGAGATGGCTCGGGCCGAGAAGGTGGACGTGGTCTTCGCGCCGTCGTCGGAGGAGATGTATTCGGAGCCACCGCTCACCCGGGTAAGAGTCGCCCAGGTGGAGGATTACCTGGAAGGACCGCGGCGGCCGGGTCACTTCGCGGGTGTGGCGACGGCGGTGGCAAAGCTGTTCGCCGGACTCCAACCCGACCTGGCTTTTTTCGGTCGGAAGGATGCTCAACAACTAGCTCTGGTCCGGCAGATGACAAAGGACCTCTCGTTTCCGGTGACTATCAGCGGTCAGCCCACCATTCGCGAGCACGACGGACTCGCTCTCTCCAGCCGCAATGTCTTTCTCGGCCCCGAAGATCGGACGGCGGCATTGACTCTTAGCGCCGGGCTCTTCGCTGCCGCCGACTTGGCCGAGGCTGGAGAACGAGAGGGCGGACGATTGCTCGAAGTCGCCAGCAAGGTGGCAGAGGGGGTGGATATCGAGTACGTGACCCTCGCCTCCCAGAACCATGCCCAGCCCCTCGCCGAGCTCGATCGACCGTCCTTTCTGGCCGTTGCCGCTCGGGTGGGAAAGGTTCGCCTGATCGACAATGTTGCTTTCGACCTAGTCGCCGGCCAGGTGATGGCCGATCGAGGTCGTCGTCTCGAGCGAGAGAGCGTTCTTTACCGCTGATGCTGCTCCTTTGTGATGTCGGCAACACGAACACGATCGTCGGGCTTTGGGATGGAGAGGGCGCCGTGCACCGCTGGCGGATCTCGACTGATTTCGAGCGCACTGCCGACGAATGTCGGCTCCTCCTGAGATCGATGCTCGCTGAGTACGCCGGCCCGGTCAGCGGCGGATGCCTGTCGTCAGTGGTGCCTCAACGCACCGAAAGCTGGCGGGAGGCTCTTGCTCCGCTGATCGACGGCCGCCTGGTCGTGGTGGGACCCGGGGTCAAGACGGGAATTGCGTTGTCGGTCGACAATCCGCGCGAGGTCGGAGCCGATCGAGTGGCCAATGCCATCGGGGCGGTCCACCTCCGCGGAGCTCCGGTGGTCGTGGTGGATTTTGGGACTGCCACCACCGTCGACCTGGTTGGTCCGGACGGGTCGTACCGAGGCGGAGCTATCGCCCCCGGCCTCGAAGTCTCCGCCGATGCCCTGGTGACGCACACCGCCGCCCTGCGGCGGGTTGAGCTTTCGGCACCTCGGAGCCCGGTCGGGCGCTCGACGGTCGAGGCAATCCAGAGCGGACTCATCTATGGCTATGCCGGACTGGTCGACGGCCTCGTCGAGCGCATCCTGGCTCAGGTCGATGCGCCGGTGCCAGTGGTGGCAACAGGCGGGCTGGCGCCGATCGTTGTCGCCCACACCCGCTTGGTGAAAGACATCCAACCGGACCTGACGCTCGTGGGTCTGGCCGAGATCTTCGCCCTCAACAACGAAGGCGCCTAGCGACGAACTGTGAAGGTTTGCGCGGGCCAGAGCCGCGAGGATCTCCACAGCAACGGCTTATGAAGCGGACTGTGAAGGTTTGCGCGGGCCAGAGCCGCGAGGATCTTCACAGTTGTAGCGTCGACTAGCGGCACGCGCATACAGTCGTCACGTGGCTGTTGACGACCATCCGTATCGGTTTGAACGGACCGCGCTGGCGGCTGACTTAGCAGCCACCCACGCTGAGCTCGGTCCGGGCTCGGAGACCGGACAGCTGGTGGCGGTAGCCGGGCGGGTGATGCTGAAGCGCTCTTTCGGCAAGCTGGTCTTCCTGACAATCCGCGATTACTCAGGACGGATCCAACTCCTCGCAGAGTCATCTCGCCTCGCGGGCGACCTCTTCGAGCGAGTGACGGAGGTCAACCTCGGTGACTGGGTAGGCGGGGAGGGTGAGGTCGTCACCACCAAAAAGGGAGAACTCTCGGTGCGCCTCGACTCGTTCGTGGTTCTAGCCCAGATTCATCGCCCCCTCCCCGACAAGTGGCACGGCATGACCGACATCGAGGCCCGGTCCCGCCAGCGCTACCTCGACCTCATCGTCAACGACCGCTCGTTGGCGGTGGCCCAGGCTCGCGCGCAGGTACTCAGCGTGCTCCGCTCCGAGTTTTCCCAGCGTGGCTTCGTCGAAGTCGAGACCCCGGTGCTGCTATCGCAGGCCACCGGCGCCATTGCCCGACCCTTTCTTACCCATCATGAATCCCTCGACCTGCAGATGAAGCTGCGGATCTCACTCGAGCTCTACTTGAAACGGCTCGTCGTCGGGGGGATGGAACGGGTCTTCGAAATCGGCCGCGTGTTCCGCAACGAAGGCATCGACTCCACGCACAATCCTGAGTTCACCATGCTCGAGGCCTATCAGGCCCTGGCCGACTACCACGACATGATCACGCTCGTCGAAGAAGTTTTCGTGTCGGTGGTGAAATCGGTCACGGGCGGGACGACCATCACGTACCGGGGCAAGTCCATCGACTTCAACCCCCCATTGCGAAGGGCGACGATGTTGGAGCTGGTCAGCGAAGCGGCCGGCGAGCCCGTCTCCCTCGATCGCCCGCTCGAAGAGCTCCGTGGCCTCGCCCAACGCCATGGGACGGAGGTTGACGACCGTTGGGGCCCGGGTCGGGTGATCGAGGCGATTTACGACGAGGTAGTCGAGGGGAGCATCTGGGAGCCGACATTTGTCACGGATCACCCGAAAGAAATCTCGCCGTTGGCCCGCATCCACCGCTCGAGCCCAGACTTGACCGAGCGTTTCGAACTGGTCATCGCCGGGTCCGAGTATGTGAACGCCTTCTCTGAGTTGATCGATCCGCTCGATCAGAGGACAAGATTTGAAGAGCAGGCCGCGGCTCGGGCGGCGGGCGATCTCGAAGCCCATCCTCTCGACGAGGACTTCCTGCGGGCACTCGAGTACGGGATGCCGCCCACCGGGGGCCTCGGCATCGGAGTCGACCGCCTGGTGATGCTGGTTACGGACACCCATCACATCCGGGATGTGATCCTCTTTCCGACCCTCCGTCCGGAGAGGCCCCCGACCTAGCCGAGACCATCAAGTAGGGGCCAAATTCGGCCGATTCAACGCCATGGGAGATCCTGAGCACCCCATAACCGATGTGTCTGGCCTGTTGGCCCTGATTGACCAAAAGGACGAGGAGATCGCCCGCCTGCGTCAGTTGGTCGACACCTTTCTTCCAGTCGATGTGGACACGGGGATGCTCAATCGCACCGGGACGATCGAAGCCATTCGTCGCGCCTGGGCTTGGTGGAACCGGCGGCGAGAACCATTCGGCGTGATGGTGATCGTGATCCCGGCCATGGCCGACCGTTCACCCGAACAGGCCGCCAGCCTGGCCCAATTGGTCTCCCTTGCTCTCTCCGATGCCGGGCGAGCCGTCGATGACACCGGTCGGTTGGACAGCCACACCTTCGCTGTTGTCCTCCGCGAGTTTCAGCGACACGGGGCCTCGACCGTCACCTCCCGGATGCGGACCACCTTGCGTCACGCCATCGCCGATCCCGAGATCACAGCCGAGATCAAATTTGGCCTGGTGGTGGCGGTGGAAGGCGACAGCGCCAGGCCCGAGGACTATCTCGACCTGGCTCTGGAGGCGGCGCGGACTGCCCGCTCGGAAGTTCCCAACATCGCCGAAATCGAACTCTGAGCTAAGACCGAGCGGCTTCGACCCGCTCGACCAGGTATTCGCCAAGATTGGTCAGCACTGCCCTCACCTGGGTATCGGGCAGGCTCAACAGCAAACGCTGAGCCTTGGAGAGCCGATCGAGGGCGGCGTCGACCGCCTGATCGACCCAGCCGCCGTTCCGCAGGTGGGCGATGGCGCTGGCCACCACCTCCTCGGAATAGGGGCGGGGTCGTTCGAGAAGGGCGCGCAGCCGATCGCCGTCTGGGGCGGCAACCGCGGCGAGAACCGGAAGGGTGAAGGTGCCTTCGCGAATGTCCGAACCGGCCGGTTTCCCGAGGGTGGCTTCGTTTCCCACCAGATCGAGCGCATCGTCGCTCAGCTGGAAAACCATTCCCAGCTCCCAGGCCCACTCCGTCAGGGTGTCGACGATGTCATCGGTAGCTGCCGCAGCCATGGCACCCAGCCGGGCCGAAGTCCTGATCAAAGAAGCGGTTTTGCCGCCGATAACGCGTTCATACTCGGAGCGGGAATGATCGAGCGAATCGACCAATTGCAACTCGCGGCTCTGCCCCACTACCAGCTCGGCGTAGGTGACCGCCAGCAGACGGACCGCCTCCTGGGAGAGGTAGGTGGCGGCGACTTCCGAGGCGCGGGCGAGAAGGAAGTCGCCGGCAAGGATGGCGACGGTGTTGTTCCAGTTGACGTTGGCGGAGGGTGCTCCGCGACGGGTATCCGACTCGTCGATGACGTCGTCGTGATAGAGGCTCCCGACATGAATCAACTCCACCGCCACCCCAGCCTCGACGGGGCGTCGAGTCTCGGAATCGGGACCAAACTCAGCCGCCAGCAAGGCCAGCAGCGGCCGGAACCGCTTTCCCCCCGCCACCAGCAGGTGTTGAAAGATCTTGGTGAGGTAGGGATCATCGGCGTTGGTCACCTCGAGGAGCCTGGCCTCGACCGTCGCGAGGCGGTCCCAGACTTGAGGGAGGGGAACCAGCGCACTGAGTTCCTGCATAGCCAAATCGTAACGAAACAACGGGCTCCGAACTCCGGCGGAGTGATCTGCGCGGACGCCTCGGAGTTGGTCACAAGGTGTTGTGGGACCCTGCCGATATAATCGCTATCACCTCGCCAGGGGTGTAGCAGTCAGGAGTATTGAGAGTGTTTGAGCGCTTTACCGACCGGGCACGACGAGTAGTCGTCCTCGCTCAGGAAGAAGCACGCCTTCTCAATCACAGCTACATCGGAACCGAGCACATCCTCCTCGGTCTCCTCAACGAAGGTGAAGGGATCGCCGCTCGCGCTCTCGAAGGTCTCAATATCAACCTCGTCGGCGTCCGCGATCAAGTGGTCGAGATCATCGGCCGGGGGGCGCAGGCACCTAGTGGGCACATTCCCTTCACGCCGCGGGCGAAAAAGGTTCTCGAGCTCTCATTGCGAGAAGCACTCCAACTCGGTCACAACTACATCGGGACCGAACACATCCTCCTGGGTCTCATCCGCGAAGGCGAAGGCGTGGCTGCGCAAGTCCTGCAAAAGATGGGAGCCGAACTCACCAAGGTTCGTCATGCCGTGATCCAGCTTCTCAACGGTTCGGGTCAGGGCGAGGATCAGCCGCAGCAAAGCTCCGCGGGGTCTGCCAGCTCACGGGGCGAGTCCTCCACCTCGGGTTCCACCGTCCTCGATCAGTTCGGCCGCAACTACACCCAACTCGCCCGCGAGCGCAAACTCGATCCGGTCATCGGCCGCACCCGGGAAATCGAGCGGGTCATGCAGATCCTCTCCCGCCGGACCAAGAACAATCCGGTGCTCATTGGTGAGCCAGGCGTCGGCAAGACGGCCATCGTCGAAGGCCTGGCCCAGCGCATCGTCGCCAACGACGTGCCAGAGACCCTGCACAATCGCCAGCTCTACACCCTCGACCTCGGAGCTCTTGTCGCCGGGTCTCGATACCGGGGCGATTTCGAGGAGCGCCTGAAGAAAGTGCTGAAGGAGATCCGCACGCGGGGTGACATCATTCTTTTCATCGACGAGATCCACACGCTGGTGGGCGCCGGCGCCGCCGAAGGCGCGATCGATGCCGCTTCCATCCTCAAGCCGATGCTCGCTCGCGGTGAGCTCCAGACCATCGGGGCCACCACCCTCGAGGAATATCGCAAGTACCTGGAGAAGGACTCCGCCCTCGAACGACGTTTCCAGCCGGTGCGGGTGGAAGAGCCATCGGTAACCGACACGATTCAGATCCTGATGGGCTTGAAGGAACGCTACGAGACCCACCACTCGGTTCGCTTCACGGATGCGGCCATCGTCTCCTCGGCCAACCTGGCCGATCGTTACATCTCTGATCGTCATCTCCCGGACAAAGCGATCGACCTGATCGACGAAGCTGGCAGTCGCATGCGGATCTATCGCTCCTCTTCAGATCCCGACCTCGCTGAAATCGATCGCAAGGTCACCGACATCCGCCGGCAGAAGAACGAGGCCGCCTCCGCCCAGCAGTTCGAGCGGGCAGCCCAGCTGCGCGATCAGGAACGAAGCCTGCTCGCCGATCGCATTGAGCGCGAGCAGTCGTTAAAGGACACCGGCGGCGAGACCGGGTGGGTGATCGACGAAGAAGAGATCGCCGAAGTGCTGGCGCAGTGGACGGGCATCCCGGTGCATCGCCTGACTGAGGAGGAGACCGCTCGCCTGGTGCAGATGGAATCAGAGCTCCACCAGCGCATCATCGGCCAGCACGACGCCATCGTTGCCGTGTCGAAGGCCATCCGCCGTACCCGCGCCGGCCTAAAGGATCCCAAGCGTCCTTCCGGCTCGTTCATCTTCCTCGGCCCCTCCGGGGTCGGAAAGACCGAGACCGCCAAGGCGCTGACCGAGTTCCTTTTTGGTAATGAGGACGCCCTCATCCAGCTCGACATGTCCGAGTACATGGAGAAGCACACCGTTAGCCGGCTGGTCGGCTCCCCGCCCGGGTATGTCGGTTACGACGAAGGCGGTCAGCTGACCGAGGCTGTGCGCCGCAAGCCCTTCTCGGTCGTCCTCTTCGACGAGATCGAAAAGGCCCATCCTGACGTCTTCAACACCCTCCTCCAGATTCTCGAGGACGGGCGCCTCACCGATGCACAAGGTCGGACGGTCGACTTCAAGAACACCGTCATCATCATGACCTCCAACCTCGGCACCCGCGACCTGCGCAAGAAGTCGGTCGGATTCCACATCGACTCCGACGACGTCACTTACGAGGCCATGAAGGAGAAGGTCACCGAGGAGCTGAAGCGCCACTTCCGGCCGGAGTTCATCAACCGTCTCGACGAGATCATCGTCTTCCACGAGTTGACCATGGACGAGATCAAGGCCATCGTCGACTTCATGCTGAATCGAGTCCGCACCCAGCTTTCCAGCCAGGGTCTCGACCTCGTTCTCACCGACGACGCCAAGGTCTTCTTGGCCACCAAGGGATACGACCGGGAAATGGGTGCCCGTCCCTTGCGCCGGGCTGTGCAGCGGCTACTCGAGGATCCGCTGTCCGAGCGGGTTCTCTTGGGCGAGTTCAAGGCCGGCTCGACAGTGCTGGTGAGCGTCGAAGAGGGAGCCGAGGAGCTCTCATTCGAGGCGGTCGAGGCCACCCCACCCGAGCCTGCACCCTCGCCGGTCGCCGCCGTCAACGAGTAGCCCTGGTTTCTCCCCCTGAACGGGGAATTACGGGGCAACCGGGAGAGGGGAGAACAGGCCGACTTCCGCAGTGCTCGCTATTCTCCGCTCCGGCGGGACCAAGCGCTCGCCATCACCCAATTGGAAGGAATACAACTGTGAGACAACACCTACGCGTGCTGTCGCTTCTGGCGGCAGCAATGCTGGTGCTGGTGGCCTGTGCGGGCGGCGATGCCGTCACGACAACGGCCCCTACTACGGACACAACTGCGGCCCCGACCGATACCACCGAAACCACCGAAGCCACCACCGAAACCACGGCCGGCGCGACAACCACCTCAGGGGCGGTCGCCGCCTGTGACAGTTCAGTGGGCCTGGTCTTCGACATCGGCGGCCGGGGCGACCAGTCGTTCAACGACTCCGCCGCCGCCGGTCTCGAGCGGGCGGCCGACGAGATGGGCATCACCTTCACCGAGGCCTCGCCTAACGATGACGGTTCGAACCGGGCCGAGCTGCTCCAGCTTGCGGCCGATGCGAGCGACATCGTGCTTGCGATCGGATTCCTCTTCGAGGGCGACGCTGCCGCGGTTGGCGCGGAAAACCCCGAGGTCAGTTTCGCGGTCGTCGATTCACCGATGCTCGACTTCACCGATAACCCGGAGGGCGTTCCTTATGGCGACAACATCGCCGGGTTGGTCTTCTCCGAGGAGCAAGGCTCGTTCCTGGTTGGTGCTGCTGCCGCTCTCAAATCCACGACGGGAACCATCGGGTTCATTGGTGGCGTGAGTGGCGTCGGAGGCTTGATCGAGAAGTTCGAGGCTGGCTACCAGGCCGGAGCCATGGCGGTCAATCCCGACATCGAGATCCTCTCTGAGTACATCACCGCCGCCCCCGACTTTGATGGCTTCAACGCTCCCGACCGTGCCCGCGAGATCGCCTTGGCGATGTACGACGGCGGAGCCGACATCGTCTACCACGCGGCGGGCGGCTCCGGTGCTGGCCTCTTCGAGGCGGCCTCGGTGGCGAGCGATACCTCCGGCTCCAAGGTTTGGGCAATCGGGGTCGACTCCGACCAGTACAACACTGCCGACCCGGCGGTGCAGGAGTTCATCCTCACCTCGATGCTGAAGCGGGTCGACGTCGCCGTCTTCGAGGCGATCAGGGCGCAGTGTGAAGGCACCTTTACTGCCGGACCCACCGCCTACGACCTCTCGGTCGACGGGGTCGGCTATTCCACCTCGGGTGGCTTCGTCGATGACATCACCGATCAGCTGGAGGATTTCAAGGCTCAGATCGTCAGTGGCGACATCGTCGTTCCCACCGAGCCGTCCTAGGTAGGCGCCTAAACAAGTAACGACATCCAACAGCCACGACGAGCGGGACCGGCCTATTGTCCGGTCCCGCTCCCTTATTGACCGGAGGATTTAGTTGGCGACGGCCATCGAGTTGTCAGGCATAACCAAGCGATTTCCCGGAGTGGTTGCCAACGATCAAGTCAATCTCACGGTTGAGGAAGGCGAGATCCACGCCATCTGTGGCGAGAATGGCGCGGGCAAGTCCACCTTGATGAAGATCCTCTACGGGATGCAACAGGCGGACTCCGGCACGATGAAGGTTCACGGCCGCGAGGTCCGATTTGTTTCCCCAACCGAGGCAATCGCTGCCGGGATCGGCATGGTGCACCAGCACTTCATGCTTGCCGACCAGCTCACGGTGCTGGAGAACGTCATTCTTGGAGCCGAACCAACCAAGGCCTTAGGTCGAATCGATTTCGAGGCGGCCAGGGAGCACCTTCGCGAAGTTGGCCAGGCTTACGGACTCACAATTGATCCCAACGACCTGATCGAAGAGCTGGAAGTCGGCGAGCGGCAACGGGTGGAGATCATCAAGGTGCTTTACCGGGGAGCGAAGATCCTCATCCTCGACGAGCCCACTGCGGTTCTGGTGCCCCAGGAGGTGGAAGAGCTCTTTCGCAACATGAGAGGCCTCAAGGAGGACGGGGCCACCATCCTTTTCATCGATCACAAACTCGACGAGGTCTTGGCCATTGCCGACACCATTACGGTTTTACGGGATGGAAAGACGGTTGCCACCGTCAAGCCCAATGAGGTGACGGCCCACGACCTGGCCGAGCTCATGGTGGGTTCGGAGCTGCCGACTCCCGAGACCACCGAATCCACCGTTACCGATCAGGTGGCTCTCGACGTCGAGTCGGTCACGGTGCTCGACGAAGACGAACGGGTCCTGGTGGACGATGTCACGTTCCGCATCCGCCGCGGCGAAGTGGTGGGGATCGCCGGAGTGGAGGGGAACGGCCAAGCGGAACTGGTCGATGCCATTCTCGGGACGAGACCAGTTCACCGGGGGTCGATCAAGCTGATGGGTGAGGACGTAACTCTTCTGCCCGTACGAGCGCGGCGGGAGCGAGGGATCGGCTACATCCCCCAGGACCGGCATCGGGAGGGATTGCTCTTGACCGCCCCCCTCTGGGAGAACGCGGCGCTCGGACACCAGACTCAGGAGCCCTTCGTCAATGGAATCTTCATTGACCGGGCGGGCAGCAAGGAACGGACCGAGCACATCCGCAAAGAGTTCGACGTTCGCACTCCCAACGTCGACGTTCACGCCCATGCCCTTTCCGGGGGCAATCAGCAGAAGCTGATCGTGGGCCGGGAGATGACAGCCGACCCGATCGTGTTGCTAGCTGCCCATCCCACCCGCGGCATCGACGTCGGCGCCCAGGCCGAAGTTTGGGACGACATCAAGCTGGCTCGCTCGAAAGGGATGGCGACGCTGTTGATCTCCGCCGATCTCGACGAGCTGATCGGTTTGTCCGACACCATCGTGGTGATGCTGCGGGGAGGTCTCGTGGCCACGCTCGATCCGGCCAAGCTTTCCCCTCGCGAGCTGGGGGCCTATATGACCGGTGCCAAGGAAGGGGCGGCGTGAGCCTTTCCCGACGAATCTTGTTGGCGCTGGCCGCGCCGGTTGTGGCGTTGGTTGTTGCCTTAGCGATGTCATCGGTTGTCTTAGTCCTCTCGGGCAGCAACCCGCTCGAGGCCTTCGCCGACATGATCGGTCACGCCAGTCGACTCGAGACCATGGTCGACATCCTCAACCGTGCCACGCCGATCTACATCGCTGGAGTGGCGGTGGCAATCGGCTTCCGCATGAACCTTTTCAACATTGGGGTCGAAGGTCAATACCTGCTGGCGGCATTGGTGGCAGCCCACGTGGGAGCCTTGGTCGACTTGCCCGGTCCGCTGCGAATCGTCTTCATCCTGGTGGTGGCGATGGCGGTGGGGGCGGCCTACTCGGGGTTCGCCGGGGTCCTGAAGGTAACCAGGGGCATCAGCGAAGTGATCTCGACGATCATGCTCAACGCCATCGCCATCACCGGTCTGATTGCCTTCCTGATTCGAGAGTGGCAGGCAGGAGGGGCAATTCAGGGAGGAGTGGGCCGGGTCGGTACGACGCCGATCCCGGATTCGGGCTTGATCCCCAACATGAACCCCGTACTCGAGTTTTTCACTCGCGAGATACGCCAAGGAAAACAACTGACCGGTGTGCTCGTGGTCGCCATCCTGGTGGGGATCGTTTATCACCTACTCGTCAACCGCACCCGATTTGGCTTCGACCTGCGAGCCAGCGGTATTAACCCCTTCGCCGCCCAGGTGGGAGGAGTGCCGGCCAAGCGGATGGTGGTGAGCGCCATGGTGCTTTCCGGAGCCGTCGCCGGGCTGGTGGGAATGACCGAGATCAACCAGGTGGGATTCTTTCCCGCCAACCCCATCAAGGGCCTCGGGTTTACAGGAATAGCCGCCGCCCTCCTCGGCCGTAACCACCCGGCGGGAATCATCCTCGCCGCCCTCATCTTTTCCTTTCTCGACATCTCCTCGGGGGTCCTGCAATTCACCGGCGCCGCTTCGCGGGAGATCGTCGTGATCATGCAGGGGGTCATCATCCTGGCCGCGGTCGTTGCCTACGAGGTGGCCAGTCGGGCTCGTGAGCGTCAGGAGGCGAAGTCGGCGGCGGAAGCCCTGGGAGACGTCAAACCTTCGGAGGAGGCAGCATGAACTGGGAGAAGCTTCCCGCCTGGCTGCGCTGGGCGCTCTACGCCGCGGTTGGCGTGTTCGTGCTGACCGTCGTTCAGGATTTCGACGAGACCGGAAGCCTCACCGCCGCCGGGTCGTCACAGTCGATGCTGCGCTGGGCGGTCCCGATCCTCCTCGCCGGACTGGGCGGACTCTTCTCCGAACGAGCGGGTGTCGTAAATATCGGCCTTGAAGGCATGATGATCCTCGGCACCTGGTTCGGTGCTTGGGGGGCGGTGGTGTACGGACCCTGGTGGGGGATTGTGTTGGGGATGGCAGCGGGGGCGGTGGGCGGCTTGCTCCATGCCATCGCCACCGTCACTTTCGGTGTCGACCACGTTATCTCGGGCGTGGCGATCAACATTCTCGCTCCCGGCATCACCCGATTCCTCTCCTCCGAGGTCCTGACAACTCTCCCCGGGGGATCTATCACCCAGTCTCCCCGGGTTCCTGGCGTCGGCACTTTTACTCTGCCCATCCTCGGCGGGGGCAGCATCGGCTCCTGGCAGACCCCGGACTTCTTTGGCTGGCTGGCCGGTCGGGAGATATTTCTCATCTCCGACATCGCCAGTATCGCCAAGGGCCTGGTCACCCGTATCTCCTGGGTCTCCCTCATCGCCCTTCTGCTCGTGCCCTTCACGGCCTGGCTGCTCTGGCGCACCCGTTTCGGGCTCCGGCTCCGGATCTGTGGGGAGAGACCGCAGGCAGGAGAGGCACAAGGGATCAACGTTTATCGTTTCAAGTACATCGGCGTCGTCATCAGTGGGGCGCTTTCCGGCCTGGGGGGCGCCTTCATCGCCAGCCCCGAGCTATCTGGGATTTACCTAGAGGGGCAAACCACTGGTCGGGGCTTCATCGGCCTGGCGGCGCTTATCTTCGGAAACTGGAGGCCCGTTGGAGTTTTGGGTGGAGCACTGCTTTTCGGTTACCCCTTCGGGATCGGTCTCCGCGATCTCGACGGCAGCGCCTCGCACTCTCTGATCCTGGTCAACGCCATCGGATTGGCGGCAGTGGCGATATGGGCGGCGACCCGGGGGAAGCGAGTCGACGCGGTTCTGGCCCTTGTACTCGGATTGGCAGCGGCGGCGTGGTACCTGACCTCGGACACCCTGCCCGACGTGTGGATCAACATCCTCCCGTTCGTCATTGTTTTGATCGTTCTGGTCTTCTTCGCCCAGAGGTTGAGGGCGCCGGCGGCGGACGGTCTTCGCTACCGCAAGGGTGAGAATTGATCGAAGGGAGGACCGACCGGGCGGATTTTGACCCCTATTCGAGCGCCTTCCAGCACGATCCCTATCCGGTTTACTCCCGCCTCCGGAAAGAGCGACCGGTTTTTTACGACCCCGACTGGGAGCTGACCTTTTTCACCCGCCACGCCGACGTGGCGGGGATGCTCAAAGATCGCCGGTTCGGGCGTGACATTCGTGGCGTTACGGGGGACATCGATCCTCGGCTCTATGCCCGTAACTATCCCGATCATCTCCCCACCTGGAATCGATACATCCGCGGCTCGTTCATCGACCTCGAACCACCGCGCCACACCCGCCTCCGGCGTCTGGTGCAGTGGGCTTTCACCCGGCGGTCGACCGAGACCTATCGCCCACGCCTCGAGGCCACGGCCTCTGCCGCCCTTGAGACCGCCATCGAGCGGGGGGCGATGGAGGCCATCGCCGAATACGCCACGCCGATCCCACTCGTGATGATCGCCGACCTCCTCGGCATCCCGCAGGGAGACCAACCCCAACTCGTGTCCTGGTCCCACGACATCGTCCGGGTCTTCGACCAGGGCTGCACCGCCGAGGAAGGCGCTCGCGCCGAACATGCCGTCAGTGCGTTCGTCGAGTACATCCGTCAGGTTCTCGTCGAAAGGAGGCGCAATCCGGGCTCAGATCTGGTTTCATCGTTGCTCGCAGCCAATCACGAGGGCGATCGCCTCGATGATGACGAGCTGATTGCCACCTGCATCTTGACCCTCAACGCCGGCCACGAGGCGACGGTCCACGCCATTGGCAATGGACTTCTCGCCCTCGCCTCCGACCCCGACCAGTTCGAGCTGCTGAAGACCGACCCGGCCGGTCTCGCGGAGCGGGCTACCGACGAGATCCTTCGTTACGACTCACCCTTGCAGATGTTCGAGCGTTGGGTGCTGACCGATCTCGAGTGGTCGGGAACCGAGCTCGAACACGGGACCAAGGTGGGGCTTCTTTTCGGGTCCGCCAATCACGATGAGGCGGTATTCGTCGAACCCGAGCGCCTCGACCTGCGTCGAATTGATAACCCGCACGTATCCTTTGGCGCCGGGGTTCATTACTGCGTGGGGGCGCCGCTGGCCAGGGTCGAGTTGGAGGTGGCTTTCGCCGCCTTCGCCACCCGGATCGAGAAGTTTGAGCTGAACGGCGAGCCCGAGCGGGTGCGCTCGCTTGTCTTTCGGGGGATGCGTTCGCTCCCGCTGGCTCTCAGCCCCCGGTAGTAGTAGTGGTGGTGTCGTCCACCAAGGTGGTGTTGGTGGTGGTCTCGGCCGGCCGGCCCACGACGGTGATTTCCTCGATGGCCAGTTCGTCGAATGGCTCCGTACCCTCCACCACCTCCGCCTGATAGACGCTCTGGATGGTGATGACGATGAAGTTGGCTCGAATGGTGGCGAAGTCGAAACCCTGTTCGCCGGGCGCGTCCTGTAGCTCCTGGGGAACGACAAAGGGGTTGCCTTCCGCCTCGATGGTGATTCCTTTCGCTCGGTAATTGCGCCGGAATCGGGTCTCATCTTCGAGATTGAGCCAGATAATTCTGGTCACCTCCATCGGCTGAGGGAAGGTGAGTCGGATCTCGACTTCCTTTTCGCCTTCGGGCAGCTCGTTGTAGTTGACCTGGAACGAGCCGGCGTTGCCATCGATCAGATTGGTACACGAGAAATCCCCGCCGAGTCCCTCTGGAACACAGGAGGCAGTGAGAATGTCGAGCGGGGCGGGATTTTCCACCTGCACGGCGCCCGCGGTAGTGGTGCTGGCGTCAGCCGCCAATGTGGTGGCGGTCGTCTGATCGTCTCCGTTGATCAAGTTGATCAAGACCGCGATGATGACTACCAGGGCAATGAGACCGAACAGCGCTCCCAGGGCGCGGACCCCGGCTGTGCTCTGCACGGCGGGCCGAGGTGCGGTGGGCAGTGGACCCTGGCGAAGCCGAGCCCCACACTCCTCGCAATGACGATTGGTGGAGGGGTTGGGGGCGCCGCAGGATGGACACAGAGTCGGCTCGCCCCGCGCCGTCCGCGGTGGGGGTGGGCCTTCCTCTAGGTCGAACTCCTCATACTCGTCTTCGTCTTTCTGGAGGGTGTCGACCCAGCTACCGCAGGTGGGACAAAACTCCTCGTCGACCACGGTCGCACCACAGTTGTCACACACATAACGGGCCATTCGGGCCGGTATTGTGCCACGCAGATGTTTTTTGCGGAGATCGCGGGGGGAGCCGACATCAGGCAGGCCGAGCCCTGGAACGCGTTCTCCGTTCTCGCAGCCCTGTTGCTCTTCGGAGCTATTGGCTACCTCGTCTGGAGAAGAGTGCGCCGGCCCTAACCCGGGGGCGGAAGGAAAGTCGTTGGTGATAGCCTCGGGGAGCATGCACGACTCGGTCCTTCTCGAGGTGCTGTCGCGGCTGGCTCCGGGGACCCCTTTGCGGCAAGCGCTCGAGCGCATCATCCAGCAAGGGAACGGCGCCCTGGTCGTGCTGGGACATGACGATCTGGTCGATGACACCAGCTCGGGCGGGTTCTGGCTGCAGGAGGTCGGATTTAGCCCTCCCCGACTTGCTGAGCTGGCCAAGATGGACGGAGGCATCGTCCTCGACGACACCTGGGATCGAATCTTGGCAGCGAACGTGCATTTCCTCCCCGATCCCGATTTGCCCACCGATGAGACCGGCTCTCGCCACCGAACCGCCGAACGCCTTGCTCGCCATACCGGTAAGCCGGTGGTGTCGGTCTCGGAAGGTCGGCGTCTGGCGACGCTCTTTTACGATGGCCGCAAGGTCGAGCTGGCTCGACCCACCGTCCAGGCGGCGCGGGCCAATCAGGATCTTCACACTCTGGAACGGTTGCGGCGTCGGCTCGACGACTCGGACGAGCGGCTGATGCATCTCGAGATCACTGGTCTGGCGACCTTCCGCAACGTGGTTCATGTTCTGCAGCAAGGCGAGCTGGTACGGCGAATAGGCCGTCAGATCGAAACGCAAACGGTGACCCTCGGCGGCGAAGCGCGGCTGATCGCGGTCCAGCTAACCGAGCTCACTCGCGGGATCGAGCAGCTTGTGGCATCGACGTTGGCTGACTACCTCGGAGGCCGCCGAGCCCGATTCGTGCCGGAGGCGATAGAAAGCCTGTCTCTGTTGAGCGACGAGGAGCTAGAGGACGCCACTTTGGTCGGCAAGGCGGTTGGGTTCGGAGACCTCGACGAGCTGGCCCGGCCCCGCGGAGTGAGACTTCTGGCCAAGGTGGGCCGTCTCCCGGAAGCGACTCGTGAGAATCTGCTGCGTCATTTCAAGACCGTCGAGCAACTTTTCGCCGCCACCGCAGCCCAGCTCGAAGAGGTAGAGGGCATCGGTGAAGCCAGGGCAGCGATGCTGCGCCGCTACTTCGATCGATGGCGGGCAGCGGCCGCCACTTGGGATCCAGATCCGACCTGACGGGTACAATGCCGGTCCCTTGGCTGCAAAGAAAATCAATCGCTCGGTAAAGCGCTCGGCCGCCCCGGCCAAGAAGGCTTCTGCCAGGAAATCTGCCGCTAGCAGCAGCGCCGCCAAGAAGGCACCGGCCAAGAAGGCTGCCGCGACCCGGACGGCGAAGGCTGTGGCCAAGAAAGCTCCTGTTAAGCGGACCGCCGCCAAGAAAGCGTCGGTCAGTAAGGCTCCGGCCAAAAAGGCCACCTCCGCCAAGGCGCCCGCCAAGAAGGTGCCGGCCAAAAAGGTGCCGGCCAAAAAGGCAGCAGCTCCCGCCAAGGCTCCGGCGAAGAAAGCCGAAAGAGCTCCGGAGGAAACCAAACCGCCCGAACCCAAGAAGGGTCCCGCCACCTCGCGCTACAGCGTCGGCGACAAGGTGGTCCATCCCCAGCATGGTGCCGCCACCATCGCCAAGCGGGTCAAGCAATCTTTCGACGGACAGTCTCGCGAGTACTACGTGCTCGACATCTCAACCGAGTCGCTGACGGTGATGATCCCAGTCGACAGGGTCGATTCCGTCGTGAGATCGGTCATCTCCAAGACCGCCTCCAAGAACGTCCTCGCCTCTCTCAAGGGCGAGCCCCAGGAGGCCGGCGCCAACTGGAGTCGCTGGTACAAGGTCCTCACCGAGAAGATGTATTCAGGCGACATCTTTCAGGTGGCGGAGGTGGTTAGAGACCTCTCGTTCTCCCAGCAAACCAAGGGGATTTCGCCGGCCCTGAAGCGGATGCTCTCGAAAGCACGTATGACTTTGATCTCGGAGCTTTCATTCTCCCTCGAAGTCGACGAGGAGGAAGCAACCAATCGCCTCGATCGGGCCTTGCCCAAGGTCGAGGGCGCTCTCGTTCCCATCGTCTGAAGTTGAGCGAGTTCCGGGCCGGGATCGGATTCGATGCCCATCGCTTCGGGCCCAGCCCTCCAATCAAGCTGGCGGGGATCGTCGTCGACTCGACGCGAGGGATCGAGGCAACCTCGGATGGGGACGTCGTCGCTCACGCCATTGCCGATGCCATTCTCGGAGCCTGTGGACTGGGCGACCTGGGCGATCATTTTCCCTCCGATGATCCTCAGTCTCAGGGCGCCGACAGCATGTTGCTCCTGCGAACGGTTTTTCGCCTTGCCCGGGCCTGGCGGTGGTGGATCAACAGCGTCGACGTAACGGTCATCGCGGAAGACTTACGAGTCTCCCCTCACCGTGCGGCGATGATCGAGGCGCTCTCGGCCCTGCTCGAGTGCGAGGCAGTATCGATCAAAGCGACCACCACCGACCAGATGGGGGCGATCGGGCAGGGGGAAGGCCTGGCGGCCCTGGCGGTGGTCACCGTTACGATTTGACGCTTGCAGGTCCACTCCACTCTTCACCGCGGGCTGGTTGAGCTCGAACCGGCTTCTAAGGGTGAGGTCGGGATCTACGTCTGCGGGGCCACCGTTCAATCCGAGCCCCACGTGGGACATGGACGCTACGCCGTCGTCTTCGATGTCATCCGCCGCTATCTGATCTGGCGGGGGAACAAGGTGCGATACGTGCGCAACGTCACCGATATCGACGACAAGATCATCGCCGCCGCCGCCGCGGCCGGAGAGACGGTGGCCGAACGAGCCAAGAGGATCGAGGCGCTCTTCGATGAGTCTTATGAGGCCCTTGGGGTCCTTCCTCCCGATGTCGAACCTCGGGCTACTGAACACGTCCCCGACATGGTCGCCCTGATCGAGACCCTGATCGAGCGGGGCTTGGCATATCCGGCTCGCAACGGGGACGTCTATTTCGAGGTTCGGGCGTTGGAGAGCTACGGCAAGCTGTCCGGCCGCAACCCCGAAGAGATGCGGGCGGGGGCACGCATCGACGTCTCGGAGATCAAGAACGATCCACTCGATTTCGCGCTGTGGAAGGCGGCCAAGGAAGGCGAGCCTTACTGGGACTCACCGTGGGGTCCCGGGCGTCCGGGGTGGCACATTGAATGTTCGGCCATGGCAGCCCGTTATCTCGGAGCAGATTTCGCCATCCACGGGGGAGGGAACGACCTCATCTTCCCCCACCACGAGAACGAAATCGCCCAGTCGGAAGGCGCCACCGGAAAGACCTTCGCGCGGTATTGGCTCCACAACGGGATGCTCAATCTCTCCGGCGAGAAGATGTCGAAATCCACTGGACGGCTGATCGAGCTCAGCGAGGCGATCAAGAGATTCGGGGGAATGAGTCTCCGACTCTTCTATCTGCGGGCCCAATATCGCTCGCCCCTGGAGTTCTCTGAGGAACTACTCGAAGGCGCCGCCTCGAGTTACGAACGGCTGCAACGCTTCCTGGCCCGGTCGCAGACATCCGAGGTCGAGCCCGACCCAGAACTGATGGAACGATTCGTGACCGCCATGGACGACGATTTCGGGACGCCGCAGGCCCTGGCCCTGGTGTTCGAGACGGTGGGTGAGGCCAATCGCGCCCTCGACGCCGGCAGCTCCATGCCCGGCCACGAAGCTGCGATCAGGGAGATGTTGACTGTCCTCGGATTTTCGCAGCGAGAGATTGACGACGAGGACATCAACCGATTGGCGGCCGAGCTCGGGCTGTCGGTGCAAGGGCTCGACGAGACCATGAACGCGATCCTTGCCGCCCGCGCCGAGGCTCGGTCTCAGCGTGACTTCGCTCGGTCGGATCTCATCAGGGATCGCCTGGAAGCCGCGGGAATCGTGGTCGAAGATACTCCTGATGGCGCTCGCTGGTTTCGGCGATAGGGTCGAAGGGCTCCATGCCGTAGCAGCTGCGGCCGCGGCGGGACGGGTCGCTCAGCTTTGGGTCGAGCGAGGACGTCTGCAACGTCCGGAATTTCAGTCTGTGGTCGACGACGTGGTGGCCTCGACCGGCACGGTGTCGGAGGTCGACGACGTGATCTCGCTCGCCGAAACGTCGGCGCCGCAGGGTCTCGTAGCCCGATGCGTGCCGCGGGCTGAGGCTTCGCTGGATCAGTTGGCGACTGGTGTGGCGCCAGCTGCGGTGATGGTCCTCGATCATGTCGTGGACCCGCACAACCTCGGTGCCATCGCCCGCTCGGTTGCTGCCGCCGGACTCTCGGGATTGGTGCTCGCGAGTCGGCGGGCAGCTCCCCTCTCGGCCGCTGCTTTCAAGGCGGCCGCGGGAGCGCTCGAGATCGTGTCCGTTACCCGCGTCAGCTCGATCGCTGAAGCTCTCGGTCGTCTCCGACGCCTCGGCTTGTGGTCGATAGGCCTCGACCAGGCCGCAGAGCAGGTTCTTTGGGGATTGCCGCTTCTCGGGGAGCCGCTGGCCCTCGTGGTAGGTGATGAAGGAACGGGTCTGAGCCGGCTGGTCGCGAAGCGAGTCGAAGTCCGCGTGCGAATTCCGATCGCTCCTTCGGTGGAAAGCCTCAACGCCTCCGTCGCCGCGGCTTTGGCCGCGTTTGAGGTTTCCCGGGTTCGTGGTCTCTAGGGAGCTGGCGGAGGGAATCGAACCCACGCGCTCCCGCTTACAAGGCGGGTGCTCTGCCAACTGAGCTACGCCAGCGCGATCTGAATTTTATTGGCCACGCGATCGTCTTCGATCAGATTCAAATGCCCGTCGTATCCGCGCTGGCTCGATAGCCTTTTTGCCGATGTTCCACCGTCACCTGCCTTCGAACTGATATGTCCGGGCGGCATGCAGCACCGGTCGGGCGAAACTTCTACCGGGACCTGGCAACGATGGTGGGAGGGATCATCGTCGTGGCAATCGTGGTCTATGGGTTGCTCTGGTTTTTCGCCGGCCGCGACAACGTTCCACCACCCACCTCGCAGGCGGCGCCGCCGACAGTCTCGACCACGGCCGCGGTGACGACGACGCGTCCGATCGTCATCAATTCGACTTCAACAACCGAGGCCCCGACGACCACTTTGGTCGCCTTGCGAGCGCCCGAAGAGGTTCGAGTTCTGGTCTTGAACGCGGTCGGCGTGGCGGGTTTGGCGGCGGAGGTAACCGAAGACCTTCAGGGTTTCGGTTACCAGGTGCTGACACCATCCAACTACCAGCCGGCCCTCGAGCAATCCCGGGTCTGGTACGGGCCGGCTTTCGAAGCCGAGGCGTACGAACTGGCCGGGGTGGCGTTTCCAGATGCCCTCGTCGAACTCAACAATGAGCTGACCCCCGACGCCGACATCGTGGTGATACTGGGCGCCTCATTCGAGGGCTGAATGTCGGAGCCGTTCCCGCAGGGGAGATGACCGGTAGCTGGGAGCGGCCACAGAGCGCTTGGCCGCTCGGAGCCTGGATCATGGCGGCGATGCTCACGACTGCGGCGGCAGTCGGGATCTCGACTTCGGTTCTCTCTCCCGGGTTGTTACTGGATGCCATATCACTGTGGCCGGGCCTGGTTCCTGCCCTCATCGCTCTGGTCGTAGTCGCATTCCGAAAGGCCTGGAGACGACGAGCGGGAGCAGTTCCTCCTTTATTGGTCATCACCTGGCTGCTCCTGGCCAGTGCCGCTCACCTTTCGGCCTGGGTGGCTCTCCCGTCATCGGCCGGCGAGCTGATCGGTCCCGCCAACTCGGGTCGAATCGAGCTGGTGACAGCGACGATCTCTCCGGGGGGAAGGCTCGTCGTCGAGTCGAGCACAGACGGTGCTCTCTACCAGGTGCGCTTTCTGCGCTTGGGTGGCCCGGTGGGCGTTCCCGCGGCCGAGGAGGTCACCGGAGGCAGCGGCCTCAACATTTCGGTCACCGATCGGGGAACGACCCGCTGGTTCCGCTATGCCGGCTGGCGGCTCTTGCTCCGCCCCGAGACCGTCTGGAACCTCAATCTGGGCGGGGATGTCAGCGGCGATCTCAGCGCTCTGACCCTGGGCTCGTTGACCCTCAACGGGGCGGGCACCGTGACTTTGAACACGGCCACCCAGTCAGCACCGGTGGCGGTCCTCGGCTCGTATGTCATCAGCCTTCCGGCTGGAGCCGTCGCCCGTGTGAACGGCGAAGCGGAGGTGCCGGAGTCATGGATCGAGACCGAGGGTGGCTTCGCTTCCGGCGGGGAGGGTGAGGGCTGGATCATCAGTGTCGCCGAAGGAGGCTCCCTTCGGGTCAACCAGCCCTAAGTAAACTTCCGGCCAGATGATCGAGGAGACAACCCGCGAGCGGATGCATCGCTTCGCCCTCCTCGTCTGGAGCGTCATCGGGGTTCTCGCCCTGGTTTGGCTTCTGATTCGCATCGCCGAGAGCATTCGCATCATCTGGTTGCCGCTGGCGTTCGCGGCCGGGCTCGTCTTCCTGCTGAATCCGCTTGTCAACTACTTCGAGTCGCGTCGTATCCCCCGGGTGGTGGGCGCCTTTCTCGCCTTCGCCTTTTTCGTGGCCGTGATCGTGGCCGGTTTCTCGCTGCTGGTGCCAGCGATTCGAACCCAGGCCGAAGCCTTTGCTTCGTCCCTGCCCGAAACCTATGACGTGGTCTTGACCTGGATCGACGACGTGGCGGAACGGTTCAATCTCCAGGTCGATCTGACTCAGGGGGCGATTGCCGAGTGGTTGGCGGATCCCGCCAACCAAGAGACGATCCAGCAGGTAGCGGGCAACTTTGGATCTTTGGGAGGCCGTCTGGTGCGAGGGGTGGCTGAGGGCCTGGCGGTGCTCGTGCTGGCGCCCTTGTTGGCCCTCTATATGTTGATCGACCTCCGTCGCGGCAAGGCGTTGGCCGTCGAGCTAACTCCGCCCCGACATCGCGAGGAGGCGGTCTTCGTGGCCAGCGCGGTCGCGACCGCTCTCGGTTCCTTTGTGCGTGGCCAGCTGTTGGTCGCCTTCATCGTCGGGGTGGCCTCGTCCATTGGCCTCTGGCTTCTTGGCATCCCCTTCTGGCTGATCATTGGGATCCTGGCCGGAATCCTCAATCTCATTCCTTTCGCCGGCCCTGTGGTCGGCGGCGCTTTGGCCGCCATCGTCGCCCTCCTCGACGGCTCGGTCGGCAAGGCTCTGCTGGCGATCTTGGTGTTCACGTTGATCCAGCAGGTCGACAACCACGTCATCACTCCACTGGTCCAGCGGGCCCGGGTGCAGCTATCGCCGATGGTGATCGTGCTGGCACTGATTGTCGGGGGCTCACTGGCAGGCCTGCTGGGAGTACTGGTGGCCGTCCCACTGACCGCCGCCGTTCGGATCGTCGTCGGTCACCTGTGGCGGACGCGGATGCTCGGTCAGACTTGGGACGAGGCTTCCCAGCGCATGATCGAGTTGACCCCACCGCCGGATCGGATCGTCGGGATTCGTCGCCGCAATGTCGCCGGCCAGCAGCGGCTCTTCGACACCGCCGAGCGC
>JAICGW010000019.1 GCA_025922945.1 Acidimicrobiia bacterium
CGCAGCTTGGCGGCCGCGGACTCCGCCTTCCGGATCGACCGCATCGACCAATCCGGAACCACCGAAGGGGTGGAAGCGGGTTCACTCGCTCCGGGGGAGCAACTCGTCTTCAGTCTGGAGGAGATGGGGGGAGGCGACGGAGGCTTCGTTGTCAACTCCGAGGAGGACGTCGCAGTCGCCACCGCTTATATCGGCGACGACCTGCGAACGGTCTCGGCGGCGGCACCGTCCACCGCCACTCAGTGGCTGGTCCCGGTCTCGGCAACCAGCGGCGAAGGCGAGAACGCCTTGTGGATCCTGAACCCCGACGAGACCGAAACTTCCGCTTCGATTCAGATCTTCGGTCGCCGCGGTGTAGCCCAGGAGATCGAGCTTCCCGCCGGGACTACCACCGGTCTTGTCGTCGATCTCGACGGGTCTGGCGCCTCGATCACTGCCGGTCACCAGGTGGCTGTGTTCCACGGAGTGCTCAACGGGACGAGGGCGGCAATGACCCGGGCCTACCCGCTGGAGTAGCCCTTCCACTCGGGGACCTCGCCGCGCGGATTTTTCGCGCCCTAGCTCAAGGAAATCCGCGCAGAACCCGGGGTTATTGGGTTTTCTCCTCTTCGCTATCGGACGCCCGGTCGCGGGCGGGGCCCTGGCGATCGGAGAGCAGGTTGTAAGCGGAGGCGATCAGGCCGAGATGGCTAAACGCCTGCGGGAAGTTGCCGAGCATGCGACGGTCAACGGGGTCGTACTCCTCGGCCAGGAGTCCGACATCGTTGCGCAGGCTCAAGAGGTATTCAAATCGCCGGCGGGCATCTTCAAAGCGCCCGGACATGGCGAGCGCGTCCACCATCCAGAACGAACAGAGGAGGAAAGCCCCTTCCTCGCCGGGAAGGCCATCGCTCGTTTGGTCCAGTCGATAGCGAAGGATCAGGTGGTCGTCGATCGCCAACTCACGTTCTACGGCATCGATGGTTCCGAGCACTCGGAGATCTGTCGGGGGAAGGAAGCCGACCTGGGGGATTAGGAGCAACGCCGCGTCCAGAGCCGGAGAGCCGTACGACTGAGTGAAGGTGTTGCGTTCGGCGTCGTAGGCGCGCTCCTCGATTTCCGCCCTGATTTCAGACCGAACCTTCTCCCATCGCTCACTCGGACCTCCGAGCGACCAGCGGTTGCGCGACTTCACCGCCCGGTCGAATGCCACCCAGGCCATGAGCTTGGAATGGGTGAAGTGACGGGGGTCGCCTCGCATTTCCCAGAGTCCGCTGTCGGGCTCTTGCCATTTGCCCTCCAGGTTGTCGAGCAAGAGCTTCTCCAGGTCCCAAATGGCTTCATCGTGCGTCATGCCCATCCGCCGGGCGGCATAGATGGCGTCCATCACCTCGCCGTAGACATCGATTTGCAGTTGCTGGTGGGCAGCGTTGCCGGTTCGGACCGGTTGCGAGCCTTCGTAGCCACCGAGCCAGTTCAATTCGAGTTCCGGCAGGCGTCGCTCCCCTCCCACGCCGTACATGATCTGGAGGTCCTCGGGATCGCCCGCTATGGCCCGGAGGAGCCAATCCCTCCAGGCGACCGCTTCGTCCTCATGGCCCGCCATCATCAACGCTTGCAGGGTGAACGTGGCGTCGCGTAGCCAGACGAAGCGATAGTCCCAGTTCCGGGATCCGCCCAGCTCCTCGGGCAAAGAGGTCGTAGGCGCGGCGACGATGCCCCCGGTAGGACCGTATGTGAGAGCCTTGAGCGTGATCAGCGAGCGCTCGACTGCCTCGTCCCATTCCCCCCGATATCGACTTCTCTCTGCCCACTTTCTCCACCAACTCTCGGTCTGTTCCAGCGCGACCTCGGGATCGATCGGCGAGGGCGGGGCCCGATGGGAGGGGAACCAGGTGAGAACGAAAGGGACACGAGCGCCCGCATTGACCGTGAACCGAGAAACCGATGTCAGTCCTTCGCCCTTGACCACGGCCGGAGTGGTGAGCAGGAGGGCGTCTGGGCCGCCAACCGCCACGAGCGATTCCGCCGACCGAGTCACCCACGGAACCAGGTGGCCGTAATCGAAGCGGATGGCGAGATCCATACGCATCTCCACTTGTCCCCGGATTCCCTCGACGATGCGGACGACATCAGCGTTACTGGCGCCGGCCCTTACTGGCATCAGGTCGATCAGGCGGACCGCACCTCCGGCCGTCTCCATCTCAGTCTCGAGGACGAGAGTCTGCGGTCGGTACCTTCGTCGCACCCGATGAACATCGGCCACGGGGGCGAGTCGCCACCGACCATTTTCTTCGCTGCCGAGCAACGCCGCGAAGGAAGCGCCCGAGTCAAAGCGTGGAAGGCACAGCCAATCAATCGAACCGTCAGTGGCTACCAGTGCGGCCGTTTCGGTGTCACCGATGAGCGCGTAGTTCTCGATCGGCTTGCTCATGAACCTCGCAGGAGGCTAGGAGAGCGTCGGACCTAGGCTGGAGTGGGCTCGAATGAGCGATCTCTCCTGGCGAATCATCATCCTGGTGCTGATAGCGGCGGCTGTGGTGTTCGCGGTGTGGCGATTCGATCGAGCGAAGCGGGTGACTCCGGTTCGTGTCTCCCGTCCCGAGCTGGGGGCGGGCGTCCACTTCTTCTCGTCGGAGACCTGCGCTACCTGCATTGATGCGCGCCGGGTCCTCCAGGACGTCTATGGCGATGAGTTCCGAGAGGTCCGATTCGAAGACGACCCCACTGGCTTCGGTGCGTACGACGTTTCCTCCGTGCCCACGGTCTTCGTCCTCGGCCCCGATGGCAATGGCACAAGGTTCGAGGGCGTCCCCACCCGTCACCAACTGCGAACCCAGGGTTCGTAGGACGGCTGTGCCTATCCACGGGCCCACGGAACGCCCGACGGAGATCCTTGAACGGCTCCCTTGGTCTCCCTACCGTGCGGCCCCATGTTCCCGAGCTGCCTTCGCTGTTCCTCGCCCGCCTCCGCCATGATGTTGTATTCCTACGCCGACCAGCACATGTGGATCGAGGAGCTGGCAATGAGTGAAACTCCTTCCTACGCGCTCTGCTTCGAGCATGCGTCCCGTCTTAGCCCGCCTCGGGGTTGGAAGCTGACCGATCGCCGCAACGTCGCCCGGCTCTTTGCTCCGCTCGAAGTTGCGTGAATCGTGGCCCTGGGCCGCGATTTGTTGGACGCGGTCCGCGACCTCGATTCTCACGACTTGCGTCGCCTCCTCATCCTCACCCAGGCCCAGCTCGAACGTGACGGTGTCTTCAGTTCTGCCAATCGACCGAAGGTACGTTTGCGCTCACAGATGGTGCGCTGTGGCAAGACCAGCTGCAGTGCCTGCCCGCACGGTCCCTACTGGTACGCGGTCTGGTGGGAAGATGGCCGGCGTCGCACCCGCTACGTGGGCCGCCTCTTAGACGAGGAGTAACCCCCCTCCCGGCGGCGTCGGCTCACACCCCAACGCTCGCTTCGCTCACTGGGTGAGAAACTCGTTTAAAGGGGGGTCGGGGTTACACTTCCCCGCCCATGGACTGCCCCCAGTGTGGCGCGGCCGATGTCATAGAAATCAAGCATCGGCTGCCTGATGACTCAGAGGTTCAATTCTTCTCCTGCCACCGGTGCGAGGAGAAGTGGTGGGACCGTTCCGGCGACCAACTCAACCTGAAGGAGATTCTCGAGCTGGTCCGCAAGGCTCGGGCCTGAGCATTGCAGCTCGGAACCCTTGAACGACTGAAGGGCCAGCTGCGCTCGCCCCGTGAGGCGGGACCCAGCGGACCTGGCTTACGTCGCTGGCTCCCGCTGATTGTGGGGGCCGCCATCTCCTTGGCAATTCTGGCGGTGCTCAATCCGCGCCTGCTCTTCTCGGCGACGACGCCTACCGGAGGCGACATGGCGGCCCACGTGGCGGTTCCCGCCTTCCTTCGAGATGTGCTGTTACCGGAAGGGCGAATCCTGGGTTGGTCGATGGATTGGTTCGCGGGCTACCCGGTCTTCTACTTCTACTTCCCCCTGCCGTCCTTGGTGGTCGTCTTACTCGACCTCCTCCTGCCCTACGGAGTGGCTTTCAAGCTGGTGACGGTGGCGGGCTTACTCGCCACCCCGCCCGCCACCTATTACCTGGCTCGCAGTATTCGCTGCGGGCGGGCAGTGTCGACTATCGCCGCGGCCGGGGGAGCGGTGTTCATCTTCATGGAGAGCTTCACCATCTATGGCGCCAACGTGCTTTCAACCATGGCGGGGGAATTCTCTTTCTCCTGGTCGTTCGCGTTGTCGCTCGTCTACCTGGGGCTGCTCATCAGAGCCGTGCGCGATTCACCGCGCTACATGGGCCCGGCGATGTTGGTGCTGGCGGCATCGATCCTTTGCCACATCATCACCACCATCGCCTTCATGATCGCCAGCCTCGCCGTCCTCTTTTGGAAGGGAGCTTGGAGGCGGGCCCTGCCGATTTGGGCGGGAGGCTTTGCCATCTCCGCCTTCTGGTTCCTTCCCCTTCTGGCCCGGCTCGGATTCAGCTCCGACATGGCTTGGACTCCACTCCGGACGTGGGACGACCTCTTCCCCCTCGAGATGTGGCTGCTTCTTCCCGCCGCGGTGGCAGGGGCGGTATGGATATTCCGCCGTACCCAGCGCGCCCTTCCGGTGCTGGTGCTCGCGGTCTTCCCCCTGATCTACTACCCGCTCCCTTTCGCTCTGCCCGAGCTGTTTCCTGGCATCTGGAACGCGCGGTGGAAGCTGTGGAACGGCCGCTTGCTGCCCTTCTGGTACTTCGGGGCCACATTCTTTGCGGCGATCGGAGTCGGGGCCCTCTGCCTGTGGCTGGCCAAGCGCCTCCCGGACCGGATCTCGGGCCTGGTGCCGAGGGCCCTTTTCGTTGCTGCCGGCGCCGTCGCCGTGGTCTTGATCCAGCGCGAGGAGAATCTGCCGCGTTACCTGCCCTGGACGGTCGGCATCCTCATCGCCGGGGCGCTCTTGCTGTCGATGTTGTGGCTGAAACCGGTCGATAGCCGTTCGTTCATGGCGCTCACCGGAGCCGGGGTCCTGGTACTCGGAGCATTGGCTGGCATCACCATCATGAACGGCTGGGCCCGGTGGAATTTTGCCGGATACGAGGGGAAGGCGAAGTGGCCCGAGTACGAGGCTCTGATGGAAACGACCGCGACCCTTCCTCCCGGACGAATTCAGTGGGAGTACGCCAAGACCATGAACGACTACGGCTCCCCGATGGCGTTGATGCTGATTCCCTATTGGACTGAGGAGGACTTCGGATCGATGGAGGGCTTGTTCTTCGAGTCCTCGCTATCGACCCCGTTTCATTTCCTCAACCAAGCTGAGACGAGCAAGGAGCCCTCGAGTCCCATTCCGGGTCTCGACTACCACCGCTTCGACTTCACACGGGGAGTCCCCCACATGCAGCTCTTCGGAATCGATTACTACGTGAGCTACACGCCGGAGGCGAAGGCCACGGCGGACACCCGGGCGGAATTGACCGAGGTCGCCAGCACCCCTCCTTTCACGTTCTACGAGGTGGCGAACTCAGACCTGGTGGTCGCCGCCGAATTCCTGCCGGCGGTCTACGAAGGTCCTTCGAACAGCCTGCTGGCGCGGCTCCTCGGTGTCTTCGGGATCGGCAGTGGCGAAGATCGAGAGACCTTCGAACAGTTCTCTCTCGACTGGTACGGAAGGATTGAACTCCTCGAACGCTGGATTGCCACCGATGGTCCCGAGAACTGGCCGCGGGTGACCTCAGTGGACGATCTCGCCGACAGCCCGCAGCTGCCAAGCCAGGAGGCCAGGATCACCAACGTCGTGCTGGAAGAGGACCGAGTCTCCTTCCGCACGTCTGCCATCGGAGTTCCCCATCTGGTAAAGGTCTCGTACTTTCCGAACTGGCAGGCCGTTGGCGCCGATGGGCCCTATCACGCCGGCCCCTCCTTCATGATCGTGGTTCCGACCGAGAACGAGGTGACGCTTACGTTCGGAAATACGTTGGTGGAGAACATCGGTTGGCTGCTTTCACTGACCGGCGTGGTGGCGGCCTTGCTCCTGGTCGTTCGCAATCGAATGAACGGGATCGGGGGCGATCCCAGCCTGCTCAAGACACGCGGGGAATTCGGCCGCTAAGCGTCCACCACCAGAGCCGTAGGGTGTCCCGGCCCATCTGCCAAAGCATGCCCAGCCGCAGCGGCGCTGTCGATGCATTCTCGCCCAGCTCCACTGGCACCTCTCGCAGAATTAGTCCGGACCGGTGCGCCCGCAGCAGCATCTCCAGGTCGTACGCGTAGCCGTGTATCCGCATTTGGGGGAGAACTTTGTCGATGACGGTCCGACGCACGATCTTGAGTCCGGTCTGCGACTCCGACACGGGAAGACGGAAGAGTCCCACCGTCAAGAGAGCGAAAATCCGGCTCAGTACCCGCCGGGCCAGCGGGTAGTGGCCGCCTGCCATTGCTTTTCGCTTCGCACCCACGAGGAGATCGACGCCTCCCATCTTCTCGATCAGTGCCGGAACTTGCTCGGCTGGAAGGTCGAGATCGGCGTCGAGAAACAGGACTAGCTCGGCGCTCGTGGCCCTGGCGCCAGTGAAGAGTGCCTCCCCTTTTCCTCTATTCACCTCGTGACGGATCACTTTGGCGGTGGACAAGTCTGCGGCCGCGAGGCTGGCCTCATGAAAGGTTCGATCCGCGCTCCCATCGTCAACGACGACTATCTCGACGGTGCCCACCGAGGCAAGCGCCTTGGCGACCCTACGCAAGTTATCGGCGATGACCGGCCCGAGGTTGTAAGCCGGCAGAACGACGGCGAGGTCGGGCTGGCCGGGAGTCATCTTTATTTGATACTAAGTCCCGCCCTCTTTCCGTCTAGATAATGTGCTTGCGTGAGCGGGGTCTTCAAGGCATACGACATTCGGGGCCGCACCGATACCGGTGAGTTGACCCCCGATCTCGCCCGGCGGGTGGGAGGAGCGTTTGTGAAGCTGCTCTCGGCCCGCGAGGTCGCCGTCGGCTGGGACTGCCGTGCTTCCTCTCCCGAACTGTCGGCAGCGATGATCGAGGGCATTACCGCGGGCGGGGCGTCAGTTCTCGCCCTCGGGGCAGTCCCGACCGACGTGGTCTATTACGTATCCGGTAGTCGTGGGCTGCCCGGAGTGATGATCACAGCTTCCCACAACCCCCCCAATTACAACGGCATCAAGCTCTGCCGGGCAGGAGCAGCTCCGGTGGGGGAGGAGACCGGGCTGGCCGAGATCGAGGAAATGGTGTCTCGACCCTTGCCGGAAAGCGGTCGGGTCGGCGAAGTGCGTGAGCTCGAGGCCCGGCCGGGTTATGTCGAACATCTGCTGTCAATCGTCGACGAAGGCGCGATGAAGCCGTTGAAGGTGGCCGTCGACGGTGGAAACGGGATGGCGGGCGCCGTGATCGACCAAGTATTCGCCCAGATCCCACCGGAACTGATCGGGCTCTATCTCGAGCTCGACGGAAGCTTTCCCAATCATCCGGCTGACCCTCTGCAACCGGAAAATCTCGTCGACCTGATCGCGCTGGTTGGTTCGGAACGAGCCAACCTCGGGGTCGCCTTCGATGGCGACGCTGACCGGGCCTTCTTCATCGATGATCTCGGGGAGCCCCTGTCGGGCAGCACTACCACGGCGCTGATTGCCCGTTGGTTTCTAGCTCGGCAACCGGGAGCGGCCATCGTTCACAATTTGATTACTTCGCGGGCCGTTCCCGAGCTGGTTACCAAACTGGGCGGGAAGCCAATACGCACTCGAGTCGGTCACTCCTTCATCAAGCAGGTGATGGCTGAAACCGGTGCGGTCTTCGGGGGAGAGCATTCGGGTCATTACTACTTTGCCGCCAATTTCCGGGCGGACTCGGGCACGCTGGCGATGCTCGTCCTCTTGCAGGTGCTTTCCGAGTCGGGTCGAAAACTCTCCGAGTTGCGTAAGGAAGTCGAGCCCTACGCCGCCTCCGGCGAGATCAACATCCGGACAGATGACCAGGCGGGGGCCATAGAACGAGTCGGGGCTGCCTTTCCCGATGCCCACATTGACCACCTCGATGGGCTCACTGTTTCGTGGCCGGATCGATGGTTCAACCTGCGGCCTTCTAATACGGAGCCACTTCTCCGTCTCAACGTGGAGGGCCCCGATGACGAAGCCGTCGCTGAGCTGAGCGAAGAGGTGCAAGAGGTGATCGGAGGTAGCGATGCCACTCATTGATCCGTTGCTGGCCGAGATTCTGGTGTGTCCCGTCGACCAAGGTGACCTCGACCAGGACGAAGCCGCCTCCCGACTGGTCTGCCAGATCTGCGGGCGCCGCTATCCAGTGACCGATGGGATTCCGGTAATGCTGGTGGAGGAGGCGGAGCTGCCGAATGGCAGTTGAGGACATGGAAAAACTGGTCGCCGGTCTTGGCGACCAGTTGCGATGGTCGGCCGAAACGAAAATTCCCGAAATCGCTCCCAGCTCCCTGCACCTCGTCGTGGGAATGGGCGGATCTGGGATCTCGGGGGATATCGCGGCTGCCCTCGCCACCAGCCTGGTGGCGGTGCACAAGGGTTATGGGCTTCCCCCGTGGGTGCGGGTCAACCCGCCTGCCGTCATCGCCATCTCCTATTCCGGCAACACGGAAGAAACTCTGTCCGCTGTCGAAGAGGCCGGGAACAGCGGGCTTCCGGTTTACACCATCACCGGCGGCGGCCGTCTGGCCGAGATGGCCGCGGCCCACGGTTGGCCGTTGGTTCTCGTTCCGGGAGGTCTGCAGCCGCGGGCTGCCCTCGGCTATATGTTGGGATCCCTGCTTCGCATCCTCGAGGCGGCGGGAGCGATGTCCCTGGCGCCCTCGGATCTGAGCAGAGCCGCCGACCTGGTCGACGCCTTGGCGGCGTCGGGAGGAATGGGTTGGGCCCTGGCGGCAGACCTGGCGGCGGGATTGAAGGGAAGGGCGGTGATCGTCTACGGGGCGAGCGGACTCACCGCTCCGGCTGCTCTCCGCTGGAAGACCCAGATCAACGAGAACGCCAAATGGCCGGCTTGGGTGGGCCTCTTTCCCGAAGTCGATCACAACGAGATCGTCTCCTGGACCTCGCTCTCGGAACTGTCGCAGGCCCACGTTGGGATCGTCGCTCTGCGGGACGAGTCGGAGCCTTCTGCCCTGGCGGCTCGTTTCGATCTCACTGCCCGGTTGACGTCACAGGATGTGCCCTGGGTAGGCGAAGTTTGGTCGCAAGGCGTCAGCGGGCTCGAGCGGATGATGAGCCTGTGTGCTATGGGAGACTTGGTCTCAATCGAAATCGCCCGGGCGGCCGGAGTGGACCCGGTGCCGGTGGAAACCATCGAAAAACTGAAGGGCCTCCTGGCCGAGGAGAGTGGATGAAACACGACGTAGCCGATCTTGACCTGGCGCCCGAGGGCGCTCGCCGGATCGAGTGGGCCGGGCGCCGGATGCCGGTCCTCAAATCGATCGAGGAGCGCTTTGAGAAGGAAAAGCCGCTGGCGGGAAGGCATGTCGCGGCCTGCCTTCACGTCACCGCCGAGACGGCCAATCTCATGACCACTCTGCGGACAGGTGGTGCCGACGTGTCGTTATGCGCCTCCAACCCTCTCTCTACCCAGGACGATGTCGCCGCAGCATTGGTCGCAGATGGGATCCCGGTCTTTGCCGTGAGGGGAGAAGACGACGACCGCTACTACAGCCACCTCAACGCCGTGCTGGACCTGAAGCCGGACATCACGATGGACGACGGCGCCGACCTCGCCACTTTGCTCCACACCCAACGCACTGATCTTGAGCCAATTGGCTCGACGGAGGAAACCACTACGGGCGTCATCCGCCTCAAGGCAATGGCCGCAGAAGGGACGCTGCGGCTCCCGGTGGTAGCGGTCAACGACTCGGCCACCAAGCACCTGTTCGACAATCGCTACGGGACCGGTCAGTCCGCGATGGACGGCATCATCCGAGCCACCAACATGCTTATGGCCGGTTCGACCGTCGGGGTCATCGGTTACGGCAATTGCGGGAAGGGCGTGGCCACGAGAGCCGCAGGAATGGGGGCAAAAGTGGCGGTGGTGGAGGTGGATCCGGTCCGGGCGCTCACGGCGGCGATGGACGGTCATCAGGTGGTGACCGCAGACGATGCCGCCCGCCTCAGCGACGTGCTGATCACGGTCACCGGAAACAAGCACGTCCTTCGCAAGCAGCACTTCGACCTCATGAAAGACGGTGCCATCGTCGCCAACGCCGGTCATTTCGATGTTGAGATCGACCTCGAGGTCCTGGGCGAAATGGCCCGCGATCGGCGCCCCGTGCGACGCAATCTGGAGGAATACGAAATGGCCGACGGACGCCGCATCCTGGTGGTGGCTGAAGGACGTCTCGTCAACCTCGGAGCCGCTGAGGGCCATCCCGCCGACGTCATGGATATGTCTTTCTCGAACCAAGCCCTCGCGGCCGAATGGCTGGCCGAGCGGGCCGGAACTCTCGAGCCCGGGATTTACACCCTGCCCACCGAAGTCGACTGGGAGGTAGCCAGGCTCAAGCTGGCCGCCTTGGGGGCGGGATTGGAGGAGTTGACCGACGAACAACGCGACTATCTGGCAGGCTGGCGCGAAGGCACCTAACTGAGATTCGGCCTCGGGTGGTGCTCGGCCGTGGTTTTGTCCCAAGGCTTTGTCACTGTGATGCGGTGCTCTGTTTGACTTGCGGGAAGCTTGGGCCCGACATCTGCGATTTCTGCCGGGCCAACTTCAATGCCGCTTCTGATCGGCTACTCGACGACGGGCTCCTCGTTCGGTCGGCCTTTCGTCACGAAGGACCGGCCCGGGATTTGATTCATCAATACAAGTATCGGGGTAGCGATCGCGCCGGATGGATGCTGGCCCGAGCTCTCATTCCGTTGCTCCCCGAAGGACATGAATTGGTCGCCGTTCCCAGGGCCTCGTGGCGACACCTGCGCTATGGAATCGACCCCGCACCCGACCTGGCTCGCCGTCTGGGGATCCTGACGGGTCGTACGGTCGTGCTCGCTCTGGCGGCTCCGCTTATGGCCCACCGACAGGCGGGAAGAAAGCGTTCGGCTCGCCAGCCCGCGGTGCTGAGGGTGACCTCGCGGCCTCGGTCATCGGTGGTTCTAGTCGACGATGTCCTCACCACCGGAAGCACTCTCAGCGGGGCCCGATCGGCCCTGCAATCGTTCGGTATAAGGGTCGAGAGCGCCATTACCGCCACGGCCCGTGGTGACTAGCCTTTTTTTGGAGCCCGGTTTCGGAGAGGGGAGACATGGAAGTCCGAATCCACACCAGAGGCACCACGATCGAGGACCGCGTGCGGGCTCTGGCGACCGAAAAGCTCGCCCACGCCGCCAAAGTTTTCGAGGGCCAGGTCGGAGATCTGGACGTGGAGTTTTCCGAGGCGCACAACCCGCGTCTGGCTGCCGAAAAGTACCGAATGGAGGTCACCACCAAGGCGGCCGGACGCTCCATCCGGGTGGTGAGCTCGGCGCCTTCACCGGAGGCAGCCGTTGACCTGGGAGTTGACCGGTTCAACCTCCAACTCAAGCGCCTCAAGGAAAAATTGATCGGAAAACACCGGAAACCAGCCCCCAAGGAGCCTTCCGAGCCGTCCGAAATTGAAAGCCCGAACGAGATTGTTCGTATCAAGCAATTCGTTATGAAGCCGATGACCGTAGAGGAAGCTGTCTTGCAGATGGAGTTACTCGGTCATGACTTCTTTTTCTTTCACAACGATGAATCGCAGCGCCAGAGCGTCCTTTACCGTCGCCGCGACGGTCAGCTGGGGTTGATCGAGCCGGCGTGAAAACTCCAACCGTTCTCGTTGTCGACGACGCCCCCATATTCCAGGCGGGGCTGGCTGCCGCCATCAAGGGAGAGGGGTTTGACGTGGTCGGCATCGCCTCGGATGCGCTGACCGCCATTTCCGAGGCTCGCCGCCAGCGGCCCACCCTTGTAATTCTGGATGTGTTGATGCCAGGGATCTCGGGCCTCGATGTGGTGGACAAGATCACCGACGCTTCTCCCGAGACGAAGGTTGTGCTGTTGACCTCGAGCGATTCCGAAGAGGACCTCCTGACCGCGATCAAGGCCGGCGCCTCCGGCTACATCGTGAAGGACACCCCCTTTCCCAAACTCGTATCCGCCATGCTCGATGTCGTCAACGGGGGAGCGGTGGTCTCTCCGGCCCTGGCCACCCGCCTCTTCGATGTCGTCGCCCATTTGCTGAGAAATCGCGATCTCAACGCGACTCGCCGGCCATCCTTGACGGGCCGCGAGGTAGAGATCCTGCAGTGGATCGCCGACGGGCGCACCTCCCGGGAGATCGGCGAACAGCTCTACATCTCGGAGAACACGGTCAAAAACCACGTCCGGAACATCCTCGACAAGCTGGGCATGCAATCCCGCCATGAAGCGGTCCGTTATGCCGAGCACGCCGGCCTTCTAAACAGGAGATAACAGATCGCCGGGCCGGCGCCCGCTGTCGGATTTCGGATCGCTCGGCTTTGCCGAGCTGTCAGACCCGATACTCAGATCTGACATCTGATGTCTGACATCTGATCTCCGATAGCATTTCGAGTCGATGTCTATCTTCGGGAAGCTTCTCAAGGCGGGCGAAGGCAAGACTCTCAGAGAATTCGAGCGCCTGGTGGGCGCGGTCAACGCCGAGGAGCCCGCTCTCGAAGCCCTTACTGATGAGGCCCTGGCGGCCCGCACCGTCGACTTTCGCCGCCGTCTTGAGGCGGGAGAACCACTGGACGATTTGCTGGTCGAGGCTTTTGCGACCGTCCGCGAGGCGGCCAAACGCGTGCTCTCTCAGCGCCACTTCGACGTCCAGGTGATCGGAGCCATGGCGCTTCATCGGGGAATGGTGGCGGAGATGAAGACCGGGGAAGGCAAAACCCTGGTCTCAACGATGCCGGCCTATCTCAATGCTCTCGCAGGCAAGGGCGTCCACATCGTCACGGTCAACGACTACCTGGCATCCCGCGACGCCGAGTGGATGGGCGCCATCCATCGATTCCTGGGACTCAGCGTGGGCCTGATCCAGACTGGAATGGAGCCTGGTCAGCGCCAGCCGGCCTACGCCTCCGACATCACCTACGGCACCAACAACGAGTTCGGCTTCGACTATCTGCGCGACAACATGGCATTACGCCCGGGGGATCGCACTCAGCGGGGCCATTCGTACGCCATCGTCGACGAGGTCGACTCGATCCTCATCGACGAAGCGCGCACGCCCCTGATCATTAGTGGCCGCCTTTCGGACTCCGCCAAGTGGTATCGCGATTTCGCCCGCATCGTGCAGCGACTCCGTCGTGATGAACACTACGAAGTTGATGAAGCCAAACGGCAGGTCCTGACCACCGAGGAAGGCGTCTCGGTGGTCGAGGGAATCCTGGGGGTGGAAAACCTCTACGACCACGCCGCCGTCGACTTCGTCCACCACCTGGAATCGGCGCTGAAGGCCAAGGAACTTTTCCACCGTGATGTCGAGTATTTGGTCGACCAGGGCGAGGTCAAGATCGTCGACGAGTTCACCGGGCGCGTGCTCGAGGGCCGCCGATATTCCGAGGGCCTTCATCAGGCGATCGAGGCCAAGGAAGGCGTGAAGATCAAGGAAGAGAATCAAACGCTGGCGACGATCACGCTCCAGAACTATTTCCGCCTCTACGAAAAGCTCGCCGGAATGACCGGAACCGCAGAAACCGAAGCGGCCGAGCTGGCGCAGATCTATGGATTGGAAGTCCTAGTGATTCCCCCCAACCGCCCGGTGGCTCGGGCCGATCATGCCGATCTCGTTTACAAGACCGAAGACGCCAAGTTCGACGCCGTGGTCGAGGACGTGGCCGAGCGACACGAGGCCGGGCAGCCGATCCTGCTCGGGACGGTGTCCATCGAGAAGTCGGAGCGGCTCTCGCGCCTTCTCACCAAGCGAGGGATCAACCACGAAGTGCTCAATGCCAAGCATCACGCCCGGGAGGCGGAGATCATCGCCCAGGCGGGTCGTCCGGGGGCGGTGACGGTGGCGACCAACATGGCCGGGCGCGGGGTGGACATCATGCTGGGAGGCAATCCTGAGGGCTTGGCCAAGCTCGAGCTCAAACGCCAGCAAGTCGACCTCTCCCATCCTGACTACGAGGCAAAGCTCAGCGAAATCACCAAGCGCTTCGCCAAAGAGATTGCACCGGACAAGGAAAAGGTGATCGAGGCTGGCGGCCTCTACGTCGTTGGGACCGAACGACACGAATCCCGACGGATCGACAATCAGCTTCGTGGGCGTTCGGGCCGCCAGGGAGATCCGGGTGAGTCGCGGTTCTTCCTTTCCCTGGGTGACGATCTCATGCGTCGCTTTTCGGGCGACCGGGTCTCGTCGGTGATGGACCGCTTGCGGATTCCCGACGACGTCCCGATCGAAGCCGGCATGGTGACGAAGGCCATCGAGCGGGCCCAGCGCACGGTGGAAGCCCAGAACTTCGATATCCGAAAGAACGTGCTCAAGTACGACGAGGTGATGAACCGCCAGCGCGAGGTCATCTACGACTGGCGTACCGATCTGCTCGATGCCACCGCGGATGAACTCGTCGAGGAGTGGGTAGAGCTCGTCATCGCTGAGACTGTCGAGTCCGTCATCTCTGCCGACATGTCTCCCACTGAATGGGATTGGGAGCTGCTCAATAAAGAGCTCGGCCAGTTCTATCCCGCCGCGCTTTCCGAGGACGACTTCACCGAATACTCAGTCGAGGCTGTCACCGAGCGTGCGATCGAAACCGCACACAAGGCCTATGCCGAGCGCCTGAACAGGCTGCCGGCCGAGGCCAGGGCGCAGCTCGAGCAACAGGTGGTGCTCTCTGTAATCGACAACAAATGGCGCGAACACCTTTCCGAGATGGACTATCTGCGATCCGGGATCGGCCTGCGGGCGATGGGACAGCGTGACCCTTTGGTCGAATATCAGCGAGAGGGTTATGCACTTTTCAGCGAACTGGTCGACTCCGTGAAGCGTGACACCGTTCGGTATCTCTTCCACGTTCAGTTCGCCGAGACACCAGCTCCCGAATCGCCGAAGCTAGCTCCGGTGGCGTCAGGCAATTCCAACAAGGGTCAGGTCGGCCGCAACGACCCTTGCCCGTGCGGTAGCGGCAAAAAATATAAGCGCTGCCACGGCGCCAGTTGATCCTTTGCGGCGGAACCCGCTACCTGGATCTGACTAGTCATACGAAGGACTAGTTAGATGATTCTCTATCGCCGGGCGACGGACGCCGATTCACGGCGGCATGAAGCCCCGACATCTCAAAAAGCGGAACCGTTCCCAAATCAAACTTGTCTCAGCTATTGCAGTCGTGCTGGTCTTGGTTCCACTGGCGGGGCAGGCGGCCTCTCGTTTTCTCGACGTTGCTTCCGACAATCCCCTCGCCGCGGATATCGAATGGCTCGAGGCCTGGGGAATCACTAAGGGCTGTAGCCCGACCGAATTTTGCCCCAACGATCCCGTTACCCGGGAACAGATGGCGGCCTTTCTGCACCGCTTCGCCCTCTCGGGTGCCGGGGGTGCCGGTTCTACCGGAGCCCAGGGACCGGTCGGTCCTGGCGGTCCGGCCGGACCAGCGGGACCGGCTGGAGCTGTGGGACCCCAAGGTGAGGTGGGACCGGTCGGTCCACAAGGCCCGCAAGGTGAAGTAGGCCCCTCGGGCCCTGCTGGTTCGAGCACCTTCTACGTCTCATCGGCTTCCGCGGTGATTGGTAGCGGGGCCTCCACCACTCAGGTCACCGCCCTCTGCAATGACGGAGATGTCGTGGTTAGTGGTGGCTTCGCGGGAGCCGTCGGGGCGGCCGACTCGATATCTGCCAGCGAACCGCTCGCTGGCTCATGGCGAATTACCTTGGTCAACAGCGGCCCCGGCCTGACTCTTACCGCCTACGCGGTCTGCCTCGACGTCTAACCAACGGCCTCGAATCCCTGGTCCAGCTGCGGTCTAAGTACAATTAGTAGATCATGACCACCGAGCTTGCCGACCCGCGCCTCGTCATCGCCGACATGCGCGATCGGTTGACCGAGGCAAGGAGGTTCCTTTGACCTCGAAGGTAAGTCTTCCGAGTTAGAGAGCCTCAAAGAGCAGGCGGCCGATCCCAACCTCTGGTCGGACCCCGATGTCGGACGGAAGGTAACTCAGCGTGTGGCGCAGCTCGAGCGGACTGTTGATTCAGTGGTGCGGCTGGAGGGCCATCTCGACGATTCAGAAGTGCTCCTCGATCTCGCCGAGGAGGCCGACGACGATGCCGCTCGCCGCGAAGTCGCATCAGATTTGACTCGAATCGAGTCAGAACTTGCCACCCTCGAGCGCGAGGCCCTCTTCTTCGACGAGTACGACGCCCATGACGCAATTCTTGCGGTCCACGCCGGAGCCGGTGGAGTGGAAGCTCAGGACTGGGCCGAGATGCTTGTTCGCATGTATCAGCGCTACCTGCAAGAAGCTGGATACACAGTGACTGTTGAGGAAGTGAGCGAGGGCGAGGAGGCGGGGGTGAAATCCGTGACGATGACCGTGAGGGGAGATCACGCCTACGGCAATCTCGAGTCAGAGCGCGGAGTGCATCGATTGGTCCGAATCAGTCCTTTCGACTCCAACGCTCGTCGCCACACCTCCTTCGCCGGAGTGGATGTGGTTCCCGAGTTGGCCGACGACGAAAGCATGGAGATCAATCCCGATGACCTCCGCATCGATACTTATCGCTCCCAGGGAGCGGGCGGACAGCACGTCAACAAGACCGATTCGGCGGTCCGCATCACTCATCTCCCAAGCGGGATCGTCGTGCAATGCCAGAACGAGCGGAGTCAACTGCAGAACCGAGCACGGGCCATGGCAATTCTCAAGGCCCGTCTCCATGAGATGGCCCGGCAAGAGCGAATGGCTCAAGTAGACGAGATCCGCGGTGAACAGGGGGAAGCTGCTTGGGGCCGCCAGATTCGCAGCTATGTCATGCAGCCCTATCAGATGGTGAAAGACCTTCGCACCGATGTGGAAGTGGGAAACATCGCCGGGGTGCTCAATGGAGATCTCGAACCGTTCATCGACGGCTACCTCAGGTGGCGCCGTCTCCGTCACGAAAGTTCGGATTGAGGCGCCTTCTCAGTTAGCCTGCATGACCGTTCCGGGGCGCAAAATGTCCCTTAGTTCACGATGGGTCTGAGGCATGATTCGACTGCGTGACGTCACCAAGGTCTATGAAGGCGGCACTGTTGCCGTCCGTGACGTCAATCTCGACATCCAAAAGGGTGAGTTCGTTTTTCTGGTGGGCCCCTCCGGCTCCGGGAAGTCGACCCTGATCCGGCTTTTGCTTCGGCAAGACACCGTTACGCGAGGCGTTATCTGGGTCGCCGGCAAGGACATCACCCAACTCCCAGCCTGGAAGATCCCCTTCCTGAGGAGATCGGTAGGCACCGTGTTTCAAGACTTCAAGCTTTTGCCCAACAAGACGGTGGGCGAGAACGTCAGCTTTGCCCTCGAAGTCCTGGGCCGTCCCCGCTCAGTTGTTGGGCCGCAGGTGAAGCAGGTCCTCGAGCTGGTTGGCTTGAACGACAAAGGTGATCGCTATCCCCGCCAGCTCTCCGGTGGCGAACAGCAACGTGTTTCCATTGCTCGAGCCTTCGTCAACCGTCCGCCGATACTCCTCTGCGACGAGCCAACCGGCAATCTCGATCCCGCCACGTCGGTCGGCATCATGCGGCTCCTTGACCGCATCAACCGCTCTGGGGCCACTGTTGTGATGGCGACTCATGATCACGCCATCGTCGATGCCATGCAGAGGCGAGTTGTGCAGCTCGACAACAGCCGTGTGATCCGCGACGAAATGGCCGGCCGATACGAAACTGGGGAGATCCCCTATCAGAACGGCGGTCGACACAATGGTGATGGAGCTGAGGCGTGAATCGACTCGGTTTCCTAGCCCGCGAGGCCCTCATCAATCTGCGGAGGAATCTGCTTGTGGTGCTGGGAGCGGTCCTGGCCGTCTTCATTTCACTTTCGCTCGCGTTCGGGGCGCTTGTGGTCAACGAGCTGCTTCGGATAAACACTCTGGCCTGGCAGGACGGGACCCACATCATCGCCTTCTTGTACGACGAAGGTCAGGACGGGGTAGCGGCTGGCGCCCACGCTGCCCTCCTCGATGAAGTGGGGGGATGGGAAGAAGTCGCCAACGTGCGCTACTTCGACAAGGCCGCCGCCTGGGCCGAATATCAAGAGATGTTCGCCGACCGCCCAGAACAGCTCAACATCGACCCAAGCGTCCTCCCCGCCTCGATCAGAATCGAGCTCACCGATATCGACCTCTATCAAGATGTGCAGTTCCGGTTGGCCAGCCAAAGCCAGCTAATCCGGCGGGTGGCCACTTTCGGCGAGCAGATCGAGCAGCTCTCCTCGCTGTCGACGGTGCTCAACCTGCTCGGACTGGGACTGGCTCTAGTGCTCGGGGCCTCGGCCGTGATTCTCATCGCCAATACCATCCGCATGGCGATCTACGCCCGCCGGGATGAGGTCTCGATCATGAAGCTGGTTGGAGCCTCGAATTGGTTTATTCGGGTTCCTTTCATTCTCGAAGGGATGATCGAAGGCCTCATCGGGGCCGGTCTGGCCGTCGCCACCGTCTGGGTGGCCTTCCGCAATTTGCGGACGATCGGCGATTCGATCGAGATCATCTCTTTTGGTATCCCCAATCGGTTCTTCGTCACCTGGGGAATCGTCATTCTTTTGTTCGGAGCAGCGGCAGGAGTGCTGGGCAGTGTGCTGGGTCTCAGCCGATACCTGCGAGACGAAGATGGGGGTCGACCGGTAGTGGTCGACCGGCGGGTGCTCGAGCCGACGTGAAGCCCGCACGGCTAGCCGTGCTCGCCGTCGTCATTTGCCTCCTTTGGGCGCCGATGCCCGTGGTGGCCGACGATCCGTCGGTCGAATTGCGACGGATTCAGAACGAGTTGTCAGAGGTCGATGACGCCATTCGCGCCGCCCGAACAACCGCCAGCGCGGTCGGCCAACAGGTATCGGACGCGCAAACGGCCTTGGCAGGGGCCCTTGCCGACTACAACGAAGCCCAGGCTGAAGTCGACGAGTCGATCCGGCAAGTACAGCTGACCGAAGGCCAGGTGGTTTCGCTCCGCGGTCAAGTCATGACACTGGAATCGGCTCTCGCTCGCACCGAGGTGGACTTGAGCAAGACTGAGGAGCGCCTCCAGCGGACGGCGATCGACCTATACATGTCCGCGGCGGCCGTTCCCGGCATGCGCCTTTTCAGCCAGAGAGACGCGGCCGGCGCCGCGACCGTCATGGCTTACTCGTCGGCCGTCTTCGAACGAGACGACGACGTCTTCGATGCTTTCCAACTGCTGCAACGCGAAGAGGAGCGGCAGCGAGTTCAGGTTGTCGAGAAGAAATCGCAAACCGAGGCTTACCTTTCGAGCCTCCGTGCTCAAAAAGCAGTTCTTGAGGAGCAAAGGGACGTCGCTGCTGAGTTACTGGCGGGAGCTCAGGCCCAGGCGGCAGCAGCCGAACAATTGTTGGCCTCGATCCGGAATGAGATCGCCGCGGCGGAGCAGCACAAGGAGGGCCTGGAGGCAGACGCGGCGGCCCTGCAAAGAGAGATCGAACGGCTGGCCAGCAAAGAAGGTGTGGCCCCGACTGGCCTCTCGTGGCCCCTCAACGCTCGGGTGGGCTCGCCCTTCGGTTATCGGGTCCATCCGATCCTGGGAGTGAGGAAACTCCATACCGGCATCGACCTCAGCGCACCTTCCGGGACGCCAATCGTGGCCGCCGCCACCGGAACGGTGATTCTGTCCCAGACATACGGCGGCTACGGGAGAGCGGTGGTAATCGACCATGGCGGCGGAATTGCCACGCTCTATGCCCATCAATCGGAGAGGGCGGTCTCGGTCGGGGAAACAGTTGACCGGGGCGAGGTCGTGGGATATGTGGGTTGCTCCGGGAGCTGTACCGGCCCCCACCTTCATTTCGAGGTGAGGAAGAATGGCGTTCCTGTGAACCCCCTCGAATACCTCCGCTGACTGTGGCCAAGAAGGTCCCCGACGTCGACGGCATCAAGGTCATCGCCTCCAACCGCCGAGCGCGGCACGATTATCAAATCATCGATACGTACGAGGCGGGAATCGTGCTGCAGGGATCTGAAATCAAGAGCATCCGCGAGGGCCACGTACAGCTGAAGGACAGCTTCGCCCATGTGCGGGACGGCGAGATGTTTCTGATCGGTTCGTATATCGGACCGTATGCCTTCTCTCGGGATGGAGGTCACGAGCCCGAGCGGAGCCGGAAGCTGTTATTGCAGCGGCGCCAGATCGATCGCATTGCCTCAGATCTGGCCGAGAAGGGACTCACCCTCATCCCGCTGCGCCTCTATCTGAGGAAGGGAAAGGCAAAAGTCGAGCTCGGGCTGGGCCGGGGGAAGAGGACGATCGACAAGCGCGAAACCATCAAACAACGGGACCTTGACCGGGAAATGGAGCGGTCGCTGCGAGGTCGTCGCTCCTAGCCGGTAGAATGTGAGAACCCACGGGGGTGAAATGGTTTCGACCTTGGGTGTTGAGGCGTCGGAAGCGAGCCGAGGTCTCCGGATCCTCGTTAAAGAGCCGGAAACAAACACAAGTGCCGAAGACAACTTCGCACTGGCTGCCTAACTAACGCAGCCCGTCCGTCCGGGGGGCGCCTGCCTCGCCGGAACAGGGCGTCGCAATGCAGGATGCGTCCTCCGGGGTCCGGGACCGGAGGGCAAAGATCGATTCCGGATAGGTGAGTGGGAAGCCTGCCGTTGGGGTCCTACCCGCCGAATGCTCGCCGACGGCTGCGCTCGGAGATGCCGGCGCCAACGATTCAAGGGACGCGGGTTCGAATCCCGCCACCTCCACCCGTTCTTGCGTAGATTCGCCCCCCTAAACCCGGGGGTTTCTACGCAAGAATGAATCGAAGCTGATTGTCGTCCGACTCCGACGTCGGCTTCTGCTTCTTCGGCCGTCGCGGCGGATACATCGTTTCGTAACTCGCCACAAGATCGGGACTGTCGGCCGCCAGCCAGTTCATGAAATGCGGCCGGACGCCACGCAGATGGAGTTTGACCTCGTTGACCCACTCGGCTCCCGACTCCTTCGCTGCCGATTTGACCGCCGCGACTTGGTCCGGGCGATCGGAGATACCCGGAAGCAGAGGGGCGACCATCACTCCACCGGGGATCCCGGCCGCCCTCAACCGAGCCAGTGCGTCGAGCCGCTTGCGCGGGTGGGGAGCACCGGGCTCGGTGCGGCGCCAGACATCTTCGTCGAGGGTCGCCACCGAAAACGAAACCGAGACCTTGCTCGTCCGGGAGGCATCGGCAATCAAGTCAATGTCTCGCAAGACCAAAGGTGATTTGGTGAGGATCGAGAAGTCGTTGGCGCGCTCCGCCAAGACCTCGATGATCCCCTTGGTCAGCTTGTATTTGCCCTCGGCCGCCTGATAGGGATCGGTGTTCGTGCCCATGGCGATCATGTCGCCACTCCACCTACCGGGCTCGGTCTCTGCTCGCACCAGCTCAACTGCATTGGTCTTGACCACGATCTGGTTGTCGAAGTCGTTGCCCATGTTGAATCCGAGGTATTCGTGCGTGGGTCTCGCGAAGCAGTAAGTGCAACTATGCGAACATCCCCTGTAGGCATTGATCGAGTAGCCGAACCAGGGGGTGCTCGGAGGAGCCTTGCTGATAATCGAGCGGGCTTCGATCTCATGGAACGTCAGCCCCTGGTACGCACCCCGGCCCACGACCCGTCGCGACAGCTCGAAGAGCCCATCCTGGGACGACGCCAATTGGCTCCACCGGAACTCCGCCATCGCTCGCGATCTTAACCGAACAGATGTTCTAGTGCCAGGGCCTCGGGCGCCTATGTTTCAATCGTGGCGATGACCATCTACGACACGGAGGATCTCGAGGCGATCCGGCAACAAACTCGCCGCTTCGTCGAGGAGAAGGTTGTCCCGCAGGCCGATGAGTGGGAAAACGCCGGACGGGTCCCGCCCGAGATTCTCAAAGAGATGGGGGCGATTGGCTTTTTCGGTTTGCGAGTGCCGGAAGAGTACGGCGGGGTCGGCCTGGGAGCGCTTGCTTCGGTCGTCTTCGCCGAAGAGCTGGGCCGCTCCACGTACGGGGGCTTCTCAATCACCGCCCTCGTCCACTCCGATCTGGCGATGCCCTATCTCCTCAACTTTGGTTCCCCGGAGCAGAAGGCGCAATGGTTGCCGTCGATGGTGGCCGGAGAAACCATCACTGCCATCGCCGTCACCGAACCGGATGCGGGCTCAGACGTGGCGGCGATCCGTACCCGGGCCACCCGCGATGGAGACGGCTGGCGAATTAACGGCTCGAAGATGTTCATCACCAATGGAGGCATAGCCGATCTCGTCTTCGTGGCGGTGAGGACCAATCCCGAGGACAAAGGCTCCCGTGGTCTTTCGATCATCGCCGTGCCTCGCGAGGCGGAGGGTTTCACAGTCAGCCGAGCGCTGCACAAGATGGGGTGGCACAGCTCGGACACCGCCGAGCTCTCGTTTTCCGATTGCTGGGTTCCCGACGACCACCTGATCGGTAGTGCAAACCGCGGCTTCTACTACATCATGGAGAACTTCCAGAACGAGCGTCTGGTTATCGCCGCCCAGGCGATTGGGGAGACCACGCGGGCGGTAGAGCTAACCCTCGAGCATGTGCGAGATCGAAAGGCGTTCGGCAAGCCCCTCTTCGACAAGCAAGTGATTCGGCACCGGCTGGCAATGGCTTCGGCGCGGCTGGAGGCGGCTCGTCAGCTCGTCTATCACACGGCCTGGCTCATGGAGCAGGGAACGGAGACGGTCAAAGAAGTCTCGATGGTCAAAGCACTGGTCGGCGAGCTGGCCAACGATGTTCTTTACGACTGCGTGCAGTTTCACGGGGGGATGGGATTCATCTCCGAGACCGCGGTGGAAAGGCTTTATCGCGACGTTCGTATCCACTCCATCGGCGGTGGTGCCACCGAGGTCATGCTCGACGAGATCGCAAAGCGCCTCTAACCGTTGACCGAGGCGGCTCGAGCCCGTCCTGCCTCGATCTCGCGCTCTTCAAGGGGATGGACATACAAGTCGTAGGCCATCCACAGCGTGCGCGCGTACGGATAGCCAATCGAAGGGACTATCACGCTTACCGCCACGGTGGCTACCGTGAGCGCCGTCCAGGGAACATCGGGCCAGGACGCCGCCAGAAATATCGCCATCGTGGCAAAGATCGCCGCAATGGCGAGCGCCGTGTTGAAGATCACCGCCCCCACCCAGTAGCCCGGCTCGCGCTCGAATTTATGGCCGCACTTCGGGCAATGGTCACGCATCTTCCACCAACCGGTAAACACCGCTCCTTCGCCACAGTGTGGACACCTCCGCCGGAGCGCTCGGCCCATGTGGATCCTCAGCGGCTGTCGGGAAGAAGGAGCCACACCGGCGACGATAGGGTGACGCCCGTGACCGTCGACCGGTTCGGTGCCCTGCGAACTGAATATGTCAACGCCCCACTCGCACGGGACTCGCTGGCGCCCGATCCGGCCCAGCAATTCACAGCCTGGCTCGATGATGCCGTTGCCGCCAACCTCGAAGAACCGAATGCTTTTGTCCTCTCGACTGTCGGTGAGGATGGGGCGCCATCGGCGCGGACATTGCTCCTGAAAGGCCTCCAGCCGGAGGGACTTGTCTTCTACACCAACTACCGGAGTCGAAAGGCGAGGGAGATCGGCACGGAGCCCCGCGTGAGCGCCCTCTTCTTGTGGCTCCCACTCCATCGTCAGGTCCGGATCGAGGGGCGCGTGACAAAGGTGGATCCGGAAACCTCGGATCAATATTTCGCAAGTCGACCGGTTGACTCTCGTTTCGCCTCGGCGGCCTCACCCCAGAGCGACGTCGTGGATGAGGGTCAGCTCGAGCAATTGCTCGACGATCTCAAAGCCCGGTACCCCGACGGAAACGTTCCCCGTCCGGCCCACTGGGGCGGCTACTGCCTCGAACCCAGCAGCTACGAGTTTTGGCAGGGACGAGAGGCGCGATTTCACGATCGCTTTCGATATCTGAAATCCGGCAGTGACTGGCGGATCGATCGGTTGGCGCCTTGAAGCTCTCCGTCATGGGCGCTTCGGGTACCTATCCGGTTCTTGGGCACCCGTCCTCCGGATACCTCATTGAGCAAGCTTCGACCAGGATTTGGTGCGACGCCGGGCCTGGCACCTTTGTCACCCTCCCGGTGGATCCAGACCTAGTCGATGCGATCGTGATCTCGCACCAGCATCCCGATCACTGCCTCGACGTAATCACTGCATTTCATGCCTTTCGGTATCGGCCCGATCCAAGAGGATCAGTTCCCGTCTACTGCCCGGCGGCGGTAATTGAGCGTTTGAGCTTGTTCGCAGACAATCCCGAGTTGGCGCAAACCTTCGACTTTCATGCGATGAGTGGGGGCGACTCGGTGGTGATCGGCGAAATCCAATTGGCCTTTGCCTGGACTGATCACTCGGTTCCCACCTTGGCATCACGATGGGAAGCGAATGGCCGGGTTTTGGCGTACAGCGCCGATACCGGACCGGAGGGGGACTGGCACGCTATCGCGGCGGGAGCTGATCTATTCCTGTGCGAGGCGAGTTATCAGGGCGATCTCGGGAGGTATCCCTACAAGCATCATCTGACCTCGGCCCTTGCGGGGGGCATCGCCCGATCTCAGAATGTGAAACGATTGATGCTGACCCACATACCTCCATACCTCGACAAGACCATCTCGGTCGCCGAGGCGGAAGTGTCGTTTGATCGCCCAGTCGAGTTAGCCGTTCCCGGGACGAGTAGGAAGATCTAAATGACGCGCCCTCGACCAGCCGACGAGATTCGCCCCCTTCGTATGCACTTGGGTTTCACCGAGATGACTCCGGGGTCTGTCATGATCGAAATGGGCCGTACCCGGGTCCTGTGCACGGTCGTGATTGAACCCGACGTTCCCCGTTGGATGCGAGACACGGGAAAGGGCTGGGTAACCGCCGAGTACGGAATGCTGCCGGGCTCGTCGTCTGAGCGCATCGGACGCGATCAGTATCAAAGGGGTCGGGCCTTGGAGATCTCGCGCTTGATCGGAAGATCTCTCCGATCAGTGGTCGACCCGGTGGCGATGGGAGAGATGATGGTGCGCGTCGACTGCGACGTCCTTCAAGCCGATGGCGGCACCCGGACCGCGGCGATAACCGGTGCCTGGGTGGCCCTGCATCAGGCATTCTCCGATTCGCTCGCGAAAGGTCTGCTAGCCCGTCATCCGATTCTCGATCATGTGGCTGCCATCTCGGTGGGAATTGTGGACGGTGAGCTGTTGCTTGATCTCGACTACGAAGACGACGTCCGGGCGGAAGTCGACTTCAACGTGGTGATGTCGGGTCGGGGCTTGCTGGTCGAGGTGCAGGGGAGCGCCGAGAAGGCGCCGTTCTCGAGGAAAGAACTCGATGCGATTCTCGACCTCGCCGCTAGCGGAATTGAAGTTCTGGTGGACGCCCAAAAGCAGGCCGTTGCCGAGTGAGGATCGAGCGCTTGGTCGTGGCCTCGAAGAACCCGGACAAGATCGCTGAGATCACAAAAGTACTTGGCGAGAGCGGATTGAACATCGTGCTGGTTGATGATCTCGATTGGCCCGACGTCGAGGAAAGTGGAGCAACGCTCGAAGAGAACGCCCTCAAAAAGGCCCGCGAGGTATTCGAGGCCACCGGCATGCCGTCGCTGGCGGATGACACCGGGCTTTTTGTCGACGCCCTTGGTGGTCTTCCCGGGGTCAACACCGCTCGGTTTGCCGGCCCCAATGCCACTTATGACGAAAACGTGGTCCGGTTGCTTGAACAGCTGCAGGGGATCCAGGATCGCTCGGCGTCGTTTCGAACCGTGATCGCGCTGGTGGGCGACGCATACGAGTTGGTTGCAGAGGGCGTCCTCAAGGGCCAAATCGCCGATGCACCACGCGGTAATGGGGGCTTTGGATACGACCCGGTCTTTGAGTTGGTTAATGGCCGAACGCTCGCGGAGCTGGATCTAGGTGAAAAGAACGACGTCTCGCATCGAGCGATGGCGTTGCGAAGGCTGTTTGCGGAACTGGACTGACCGGCTCGTAGTCCGGGCGGTCGGACTCGAACCACGTCTGAAGACGTGCCCAATCCGCCCGTTTGCCGGACCAGTCCGGGTCGGCCGTACCCGGACTTGTCCGTATCCCATTGCTCGGTTGCCTTATGTCTGGATGTCGCCGTTCGTGACCAAGTTCTTTGTCACGTTCTCCTTCGTCCGGACTCAAGGGAGTGGAATGTCCAACGCGGCAGGGTTTGCTGATGTCGTCCATTGATGACCGTTTCCGCCAGATCTACGGCAGTTACTTCAAAGAGGTGCACGCGTATTGCCGCCGCCGCACCACACCCGATGGAGCCGACGATGCCACCGCTGAGACTTTCCTCATCGCCTGGCGAAGAATCGATCGCGTCCCAGAAGGCCCGGAGGCCCTTATGTGGCTCTACCGGACAGCTCGTGGGGTCGTGTCGAATACATGGCGGGGCGCGTTACGTCAGAAGAATCTCAACCGCAAGCTCGCAGGGTTGGGGCTTGACCCGGTGCCAATGACCGACGAGGTGGTCATCTTGAGACATGACGTTGATCGAATTCTTCAGGCCCTGTCCCGTCTCCGGGCGAAGGAACAAGAAGTATTGAGGCTGGCCGAATGGGAGGACCTCTCACCTCGAGAGATCGCCGCGGTCCTCGACATCTCGCCAGAAGCGGCGAGGCAGCGACTATCCAGAGCGCGAGCAGGCTTGGCCCGCCACTACAACAGACTTTTCTCGGATGCACATTCTCATTCCATTGCTCAGGAAGGAGGCATGTGGTGATCGACGAGCAAAAAGCCATAGCCCTGTTCCGAGGGGCGAATCCGGTCCCGGATTTCGACTCGTATCAGGCGGCCATTCCCGACGTCGCCGCATACCTCAGCCGTATCGAGCAAAGGAGCAGCGAAGTGACAGATTTGAAAACAAAACCAGGGGACACAAGGCTTAGGCGACCGGCAAAGGCTGCGTGGTCGGGACTAGCGATCGCTGCAGTCCTGGGCGCGATCTTCATCTTGTTCCAGGCGACCGATAGGACAGATCTCGCCGCTGAGAGAGCACCACTGGATATCGCCTCTGAGTATGTCGAGGCCTACCGAGAGTTCGATGTCGACCGGGTCGAGTCGATGCTGGCAGCCGACGCTCGCGTTCTCCCGTGGGAATCGTATTCGCCAAGAGACTGGAAGAGTGACCTCAGATATCTTGAGGCGGCTGGCTTCCAGTTCCTAGTCGGCGAGTGCAGCGAAGCGCCTTGGTCGGGTGCGGGGGTAAAGGTCAGCTGTGACTATGAAGCTCACGGTCTTGGTTCCAACCAGATCGGACTGGAACCATTCAGCGGGCATGCCTTTGAGCTTGTCATCGAGAATGGTCTGGTGAGAAATTCTTACATGGGATTCGACTTCTCTGAGTTCAGCGGGTCTATGTGGTGGCCGTTCCAGGATTGGATTAGGGAGAACCATCCTGAAGACTTTGACGTGTTGTACGAGGAAGCAAATCTGTCTCGCCAGACCGATGATGCGATCGCTTTGTGGGAGCAGAGAGTCGAGGATTACGTCGCATTCGTGAACGATCAGCCTTAGGAGCCGAGCCGACGAATCCCACGCCTGACGAGGAAAACCCCTGGTTATTACCAGGGGTTTTTCGCGAAGCCGCCGCTTTCGTCGGTGCGGGCGGTGGGACTCGAACCCACAGTGGGCGAACCCACCAGATCCTAAGTCTGGCGCCTGTGCCAATTCGGCTACACCCGCATGTGATGGTCGTGGGTCGCCCGGGACTCGAACCCGGAACCTTAGGCTTAAGAGGCCTCTGCTGCTGCCAATTGAGCTAGCGACCCGAGACGATTTTAGTGTCATTGGCTAGTTGGCCCATTTCCCCTTCAAGGCATCGATCCATTCAGCGATGCGATGCCAGGAGTCACTGCTTCTTCTCATCGAGACTTGGCAAACGCCATGCTCGAGGTGGTTCTTCCGGTGGCCGGTACCTTCAGGCTTGATGAACGTGCGATAGAACTTGATGTCTGCCATACCCAGCATCTCAGCCCACGCATGTCGGGCTGCCGGCTCGTCGTTGTTGTGATGAAGATTCAGCTTGCAGACGAACTCGACATTGTCCTTGAGGTACGTGCGGACCCATCCGATAAATAGCCGTAGAGCGGCCGGGTCCGAGTTGGACATTCCTACCTGTCGTTGAGCCTTGAATCCTTCACCCCAGTAGAGCACGGTTCCGGCAACCCACAACGGCTCCTCAAGTAGCTCAGGCACTTCGGCTCGAGCTTGTTCGCGGATTTTCGCTATCTCGAGCCGACGTTTTCGGTTGGTATCTCGCGGCACGCCTTTTTGCGTGGGCACCCGAGCCTTGATGGCGACGACTTGCTCATCAGACAATCGGATTTCCCGGCACCAGCCGGAGAGGGTTCCTTTCCCGACTGGGAGCACTTCCATGATCTCGGAATAGGTCCAACCCATCCGGCGGAGGCGGCGTCCGAGTTCGGCCCGCTCCCACCGGGTTAGTCGATCCCAGTTCGCCGCCCCCTCGAGGACTTCAGGGGGAGCGACCATGGGACGAACATATGGGTTGGGAGTGACAGAAATACCGCACCTTCGCCCGGCGCGAGTGGGAGATTTCGACGCGATTCTCGAAATTCGAGATCAAGTCGCGGTCGACCTCTTGGGCCGCGGCGTCCATTGGAATCCCAACGTTCTCAGCCGCTCACAACTCGCCGACTGGTCGAATCGAGGCGTCCTATTCGTCGCCGAGATCAGGAACGAGGTGGTCGGCTCGATCGCCGTATGGCGGCGCGATCCGGGGGGGTGGTGGCCGGTAGAGGACCGGGCCGGTTACGTCCGCGATCTCATGATTCACCCGCGGCTGCGAGGCCGGGACATCGGTGCCACCATCCTCCGCTGGGCCGAGAAATATGCCGGCGGCGTCGGTCTCCAACGGGTCAGACTCGACTGCTTGAGCTCGAATGACCGTCTCTGTCGCTATTACAAGGAGGCGGGGTACCGACAGGTGGCGACCGACCTCGACGGTGTTGCCTACTTCGAAAAGTCGGTTTAGGGGTCGGGATGGCCGGATTTGAACCGGCGACCCCCTGCTCCCAAAGCAGGTGCGCTACCAAGCTGCGCCACATCCCGGGTGGCCCAGTTTATCGGGCCTGCCTCAACGCTCCTCCAACAAGAAGTCGACCAGGGCCCGGACTTCGCCGTCGGTGAGGTCGAAATCGGGCATGGACCCGGCGGTAGTCGCCTCAAAGCCGGGGACTATGAAGGCCTGGGGCGTCGCCAACGATTGAGATAGGTACTCCTCGGCAGACAAACCCTGGACTCGTTCGCCAGCGACCTCGCCGACCGAGGTGAGGTCGGGCCCGATCTGGCCGGTCGTCGCTAGCCCTTGGATGCTGTGGCAGCCGGTGCAGCCCTTGGAGAGGAAAAGCAGCTCGCCGGGCGACTGGACCCCGACGGAGTCCGATGACGGTCTCGAGTAGTAGGAGACGGTGGCGATCGCCAAAACCAAGGCGAGCGCCACCGTCAGCCATAGGCGGACGTGGTCAGTCGGCACGAATGAGGCGGCGGCGCTGACGGGTCAGATCCACGATCTGCACCGCTACCAGGCCGATGGTGATCGCCAGCGCGATCGGCAGCAGCCAGGATAGAGGCGAAACGGCTGCAGCGACCGTCGTGCCAGACCTGACCGATATCGGACCCATGGGGTGGGTTCCAAAATCACCCTGAGTCACCTCCCAGGTCCAAAGACCCGATTCGGGGAAGGTGACGGTCACCTGATAACGACCTCTTTCCGGCAGTCGGGTGGCGCCAAAGGTCATCACGTCTCCGTTGCCATCGATCAAGCGGACCTCACTTTGTCCGACATCAACCGGGTTCACCCCGTGCTGGAGAACGGTGTACGTCAGGTCGTAGCTCCCACCCGCTTCGAAGTCAGATGGCAACTCGTCGAACGACGTCAGCGCCCATCCCCCGGCGACGGCCCAGCCGGGCAGTGCGAGGAGAGCCACAGACAGGACCAGCACAATTCGAATTCGAGCCATTGTTCGCTCCCTTCATCGGCTCAGCGATGTGGTTACACCGACGAGGCCAATGCGGTTCCCAACGGAACGATTCCCCCAGGAGAGGTGTAATGGACAGGTGAGCGAGCAAGTGGAGGGCCGTCCACTGGCTGAGAGCCTGTTGATCGAGTCGGCACGGAAAGGAGACCAGGCGGCATATGGGGAGCTGGTGCGCGCCCATCAGGACATCGCCCGTCGAGTGGCCTACCTGGTCCTCCGTCGTCACAACGACGTCGATGATGTGGTGCAAATGGCCTTCGTGAAGGCGTTCCGCGCTCTTGATCGTTTTCGCCCGGGATCCGACTTTCGGCCCTGGATCTTGCGAATTGTGCGGAACGAGGCTCTCAACCAGGCGCGGGGGAGCGGCCGACGTGATCGCCTTGCTCTCAAGGTCGCCAACGCTTCGGGAGGTGCGGCCCCATCTCCCGAAGCGATGGTCGTAGAAGCCGAAAGGCGTAAAGAAGTGCTGACGGCTCTCGATGACCTTCCCAACAGCCTCCGGGACGTTGTCGAGTGTCGGTTCTTGCTCGGCCTCTCCGAAGCGACGACGGCGAGCTTGTTACGGATTCCGGCCGGGACCGTGAAGTCGAGGACTAGCCGGGCGATGGAGCGGCTGCGGGCGATCCTGGCGGAGAGCGATCTATGACCAGCTGGACCGATCAGCGCCTTCAGGCAGCACTGAGCTCGCTTGCCACCGAGATCGACTGGCCCCAGGGTCCCGACCTCACGTCGCGGGTGGTTGGTCAAATCGGGCCGAGGCCATCGATGGCGCGCCGCTGGTGGGCGCTGGGGACCGCGGTGCTCGTAGCCGTTCTATTCCTCTTCAGCCCCGCCGGGCAAGAAGCGGTCGCCTGGCTGGTACGGGTAACGGGAATTCGAGTCGAGTTGACCGAATCCCAACTTCCTCCCAACCCGCCGGCCACGTTGGTCGGGGGGATCGACACATCGCTGGCCGAGGCCCAGAACGCGGTGGGATTTGACCTCAGAAGGCCGCGGTTGCTGGGCACCCCAGACTCGGTCCAGCTTCTACGGTGGGGTGGCGGCCAGCAAGTGGCCATGATCTGGAGCGAGTCCGATGAGCTGCCCGAGGTCTTCGAAACCGGGATCGGTTTGCTCTTGGTCCAATTCGAGGCGCAGGTCGAACAAGAGCTCCTCGTAAAGCAGGCTCCTGAGTCGACGCGGATCCAACCTGTGCGCGTGAACGGTGACCTCGGTTACTTTCTGTCAGAGGCCCCTCATACCGTGTTCTTCGAAAGTCCGGAGGGATTGATCACAGACGATCAACTCCGCCTCACGGGAAATGTCCTCGTATGGATGTCAGATGGGGTGACCTATCGGATCGAGTCCGCCTTGGGACTGAATGAATCGCTCGAGATCGCCGAATCTCTCGACTGACACCCGCCGGTAAAATAGGCCCGGTCGCGGGTGTAGCTCAATGGTAGAGCTCCAGCCTTCCAAGCTGGTGGTGAGGGTTCGATTCCCTTCACCCGCTCTCCTTCGAGAAACCAATGTCGCCCAACCTGGTCAAGCCGCCCCCGACCCTCGACACGGAACGGCAGCTGCTTCTGGAGGGCTTCCGTACGATCGGGGGAGTCGACGAGGTCGGCGTCGGAGCCATGGCTGGGCCGATCGTCGCCGGGTGCGTGGTTCTGCCTCTCTCGGCGTCGGAAGCGGATCTGGAACGGCTGACGCGCACTCTGGAAGGCGTCAAAGACAGCGGTCACACCCCACGCCGTTTTCGGTCGGGTCTGGACGTGACAATCCGCGAGGTTGCTGCGGTCGGCATTGGCGTCGTTGATGCTGGCGAGATTGACGCCATCGGGAGTCACGCGGCTGCCGTGGAGCTGGCGACGGCTCGAGCAGTCGAGGAGCTCGCGCTTGCCCCCGACGTGGTGATGCTCGATGGTCTCTCGGCCAACCCGCTGCTCAAACAGCCAGTCCGCAGGGTGCCCAAGCACCCGCTGGGCGGAACGCCGAGCCTGACCATCGCCGCGGCTTCGATCGTGATTGACGTTTTCCGGCGGGGTTTGATGTCCGAATATGAGCGAAGCTATCCCGGATATGGATTCGACAAGCACTTTGGATATCCGAACGACGTCCACGTAGCCAACGTCGCCCGGTTGGGTCCGAGTCCCATCCACCACCGCACCCATCGACTCGTGATCGGAGCCACCGCCCTCCAGAAGCAGAATTAAGAGGACCACGGTGCCCCCGTAGCTCAGAGGACAGAGGAGAAGATCTCTAAGCAGTTTGGCAGGGGGGGTTCGTATCGAGACCGGTGAGCCTCTGCTTTAGAATTGGCCGGACCACGGCGCCCCCGTAGCTCAGAGGACAGAGCAGGAGCCTTCTAAGCTCTTGGTCGGGGGTTCGAATCCTCCCGGGGGCACTCGGGCGGTAGGTTTCAAGGCTTGGTGGCCGTAGCTCAGCAGGGTTAGAGCCGTTGAGCCGTGTGGCCCTGGACCTCGTACACTGTTCGCTTCCGCGGTGGTCGTAGCTCAGCAGGGTTAGAGCCGTTGAGCCGTGTGGCCCTGGACCTCGTAGACTGTTCGCTTCCGCG
>JAICGW010000020.1 GCA_025922945.1 Acidimicrobiia bacterium
CCGACCACAACCTTGGCACCGACGACAACGCTGGCCCCGACCACGACGGCGGCGCCAACTACGACGCAGCCCCAGGGTTCGACGACCACGGTCGAGCAGACCACGTCGACCAGCCAGGCGACCACCTCTACCGAGCCTCAGGCCGAGGTGGCAGGAATCCAGGTCTCGGCCCCAGCTGTCGCTCAGGTGACCCAGGCGACCCTCCCCTTCACCGGGGTGTCGACCACCGGGCTCGGCGTGATCGCAGCTGGTCTGGCGGCCGCAGGTGTACTGTTCCTGGCAGCCTCGCGACGGATGGAAGAGAAGGAGTCGCTCCGCAGCTGGAGTTAACAACCATCCTGTAAACGCTCTCCAACGGGGGTCCCGGCTATCGGGACCCCCGTTTGGTGTTTCAGGACAACGTATCCTCCCGTCACCCGATGGACTATCCCGCCGCCCTGGCTTATCTCGACGCGCACATCGGCCACGGGATGAGGCCGGGGCTCGAGAGGATCAAAACCCTCCTCGAGATGATGGGCCACCCCGAGGAGGGCTATCCGATCGTTCATGTTGCCGGAACCAACGGCAAGACCTCGACGAGCCGGATTGTCACCGCGGTTCTGGCAGCTCACGGGCTCAATACGGGCACGTTCATCTCCCCGCATCTGCAGCGAGTAGAGGAACGGATCGGAGTAAATGGTCGACAGGCAACTCCGGAGGAATTCGCACAAGCGCTCAGCGATGTTGCTGCTTTTGCCGATATCTTCGAGAGTCGGGGGACCGACCGCCTGACTTATTTCGAACTCACTACGGCCATAGCATTTGCCTGGTTCTCAGAGATGGCGGTCGATGTCGGAGTGGTTGAGGTCGGTCTCGGCGGTCGGTTGGATTCAACCAATGCCGCCCGAGGTGAGGTGGCAGTCGTCACCGGTATCGATTTTGATCACACCGAATTTCTGGGTGACTCCCTCGCTGCCATTGCCGCCGAGAAACTCGCGATCACCAAGCAGGGGGCAACGCTCGTTACTGGGCCGTTGCCGCCGGAAGCTCGGGACATCGCGGCCATTGTTGCTGAACAACAGAGCGCAAGGCATCTCGCGTATCAGCGAGATTTCTTGCTGGAGGGCTCCAGCCAAGCGGTCGGCGGGTGGCTATGTGAGGTTTCAGGAGTCGAGGGCGACTACGACGACCTTTTCCTGCCACTTCTCGGCCGTCATCAAGTGATCAACATGACGGTGGCGATCGCAGCTTGCGAGGCTCTTCTCGGTCGAGCTCTCGACGGAGATGCGCTCCGCCGTGGCTTGGAAGCCGTCACGTCTCCGGGACGGCTGGAACCTATCGCCTCTAATCCTCTCGTGGTGCTCGACGGCGCCCATAATCGGCAGGGTTTTACTTCCCTCGCCCGAGCGCTGGATGAGAGCTTCGAACCGCGGCGCTGGGTGCTCCTTTTCGCGGCGATGAAAGACAAGGACATTCCGGGAATGCTCGGAGAGCTAGCCGGGCGGGTTTTCGCCTCGGTGGTTACCTCCTCGGGCGCCGATCGCTCTTACCCACCCGAGGACCTGGCGGTGTTGGTCAGCGAAGCCCTCGACATCGAGGCTCAGGCCGTTGTCGAGCCAGACCTTGCCCTGGGGACCGCGCAGCGGTTGGCCGGACCAGAAGGAGGGGTCGTCGTGGCGGGCTCGCTCTATCTAGTGGGCCTAATCCGCAGCATCGTCGAAGGGACCCACCTTCCCCAGCGAAACGAGCGCTGATACCGTCGGAGGCAATGGAACGCACCTTCATCATGATCAAGCCAGACGGTGTCGCCCGTGGCCTCATCGGCGAAGTCATCGGGCGCTTTGAGCGCAAAGGACTGACCCTGACCAATCTCCGGATGCTCACCATCGACGCAGAACTTGCCCACAATCACTATGCCGAGCACGTCGACAAGGGGTTCTTCAAGGAACTGCTGAGCTTTATAACTTCCGGCCCGGTCGTAGCCATGGAGTGGAGCGGGGAGGGAGCAGTCAACGCCGCCCGGGCCGTGATCGGACCTACCGACCCGATGAAGGCTGGCCCGGGCACCATTCGCGGCGACTACGGGCTGGCGGTGACACAAAACATCGTCCACGGCTCGGACAGCCCGGAATCGGCGGAGCGAGAGCTAGGCCTCTTCTTCGGCTGATCTGACAGACCCCCACCGCAGGACCTACACTCCGCCAGTCCTTTTCGCGGCTCTCCGTTTCTGCTATGGCCGAAAACCTCTTTTCATTCGCAGGCCAGGACATGGCCATCGACCTGGGAACAGCCAACACCCTGGTGTTTGTCCGCGGCCAAGGGATCGTATTGAACGAGCCATCGGTGGTGGCCATAAATGTTCAAAACGGCCGGGCGTTGGCGGTGGGAATGGAAGCCAAGCGCATGATTGGCCGGACGCCGGCCTACATCAGGGCGATTCGTCCTCTGCGCGACGGAGTCATCGCCGACTTCGATATCACCGAGAAGATGCTCCGATACTTCATCCAGAAGGTACACCGTCGTCGTTGGGCGCGCCCGCGGATCGTCGTCGCCGTACCTTCCGGCATCACCCCCGTCGAGCGACGGGCGGTCGAAGAGGCGGCCTACCACGCCGGGGCCCGCCGTGCATACACGATTGAAGAGCCGATGGCAGCGGCGATCGGGTGCGGTTTGCCCATCGGCGAACCGTCCGGATCGATGGTCGTCGACATGGGGGGAGGCACGACGGAAGTCGCAGTGATCTCTCTTGGCGGCATTGTCGTCAGTAGATCGATTCGCACCGGCGGAGATGAGCTCGACGAGGCGATCATCGAATGGGTCAAGAAGGAGTACAACGTTCTTCTCGGCGAGCGCACGGCCGAGCAAGTGAAGATGGCGATTGGTTCTGCCTGGCCTTACGCCGATGAGCCGTCTGCTGAAGTCCGTGGCCGCGATCTGGTAACCGGTCTCCCGAAGACGATCCTCCTATCGAGTCCGGAGATTCGAGAAGCCATCGACGAGCCGACGCAAGCCATCGTCGACGCCGTCAAATTCACTCTCGATAAGACGCCCCCCGAATTGGCCGCCGACATCATGGAGCGGGGAATCGTTCTCACCGGGGGTGGAGCATTGTTGGTCGGCTTGGACGAGCGCCTGGCACACGAGACGGGTATGCCCATTGTCACCGCCCGTCGACCGCTGCAGTCGGTGGCTACCGGCTCGGGCAAATGCCTGGAAGAGTTCGAAACGCTGCTCTCCTCCTCCGCCCGACCATGACCCGGCCGGTCCATCCGGCCCTCGTTGCAAGCCTCTGAACAAATGATGATCGATCGCGAGTCGCGCCGGGATCGCACCCTGCCGACGTTTATCACCTTGGTGGTTCTCGCGTTTCTGATGATGACCTTTGATGTCCGCCTGTCGGGAGGCGGCCTCAGCCGCGGGATCCGCAGCGGTGCCTTGGGAGTCATCGCGCCGCTGCAAAACCTGGCCGCGACAGTGATCGATCCGGTCGCCGACCTCGGCGACACTCTGGCTGGATTGGCCACGCTCCGGGCCGAGAATCTGGCGCTGCGCCAGGAAGTGGCGAGACTGCAGGCCGAACTGGCCGGATCCCAGGATCTGATGGCTCGGCTTCAGGTGCTCGAGGAACTCAACGATCTGGAAGTAATTGATGCCGAAACCGCTCAGGTGGCGGCCAATGTCATCGGGCGGCCGGACCCATTTGGGGCCAGCTTCATCATCGACAAAGGATCTGACGACGGCGTTGCGCTGGGGCATCCCGTGGCCGATCCGTTTGGGTATGTCGTGGGAAAGGTGGTCGAGGTCTCTCCCTCCAATGCCACCGTGGTCCCGATCACCCAGGATCGCGAGGCGGTCACCGTCTTGGTTGACGGGCAGGTGGGCACCCTCGCCAGCCGCTTTGGATCCGACTTCCTTGACCTCGAGGTATTCGACGCCGTCGAACCTTTGCAGGCGGGCGATCTCGTGGTGACGAGTTCGGTCTCGCTCACCTTCCCACAAGGCCTGCCGGTGGGTGAGGTGACAGAGGATGCCGGCCTCGAGGGAACGTCGATCTCCACCTCTGTCCGTCTGTTCGCCGATCCGGATTCCCTACGAGTGGTGGTGGTGATCACCTGGCCCCCGGAGCCGGGCGAAGTAGTGATAGGCACAACTACGACAGCACCGCCCGCATCCAGCTCGACCACAACCAGTGCGGGCGGATGAGAAGTAGTCGGTCGGTTGTCCTCGCGCTGTTGATGGCCCTAGTGGGTTTGGTCGTACAGGCGACCCTCTTTCGTCGCTTCAACTGGCTTACGCCCGATCTCGTGGTGCTCGTCGTGTGCACGTCGGCGCTCACCCTCCACCCCACATCCGCGCTCCTCGTTGGCTTCCTGGCCGGAGCGATGGTCGACCTGTCCATCGCCAGTTCGGTCCTCGGCCTTCGGGCCTTGGTGTACACCGTGGTCGCCTATCTCGCCGTCAGAACCCGTACCCGGGCGGAGTCGGGATTTCTGGCTGCGGGCGTCTGGATAGCACTTCTCACCGCCGCCTCGGTCGTCTTGTTGCTGGTGGTTGGGATCACTTTTGGCCAGTCCGGCGAACTGGGATCTCAAATCGTGCCTCGCCTGGTCCAGGTACCCCTTTCCAACTTTCTCATAGGCTCGCTACTGGCCATACCGCTAACTAGGTTGTTGCAACCGGGGCGAGGAGTGACGGTGTGAAGTTCGGAGCGCGATTGACCATTCTCGCCACCGTATTTCTTGCCATGTTCGGCGTGGTGGGAATTCGCCTGTGGTTCGTGCAAGTCGCCGAGGGGGCGCAGAGCGCGGAGATCGTCGAGGAGCAGACCTGGGTTCAGATTCGTAGCGAGCCCGCCCGCGGCGACATCTTCGACCGAAACGGAGTAATGGTGGTCACGAGCCGTTTCGTCCCCCGTTTGGTGGTGGACCGTCGGTTCATCGATCCCGGCCAGAAGGATGCCCTTATTCAAAAGTTGTCCGGCCTCCTCGGCGTCCCGGCGCCCGATATCGAAGCCGGCTATGAGGCCGCTGGTCTGAATGGTCGCTTTCCGGTCACCCAGGTTTCCACCGACACCGCTTATCGCATCAACGAGCAGCTCAGTGCTCTTCCGGGCGTAAGCATCGAAAAACTCCCACAGAGGGTCTACCTCGCCGGGCCCACGGCAGCTCATGTTGTGGGGCATCTCGGCTTGCCCGATGAGGCCGACCTGGAGGAACGGCCAGAACTCGACCTAAACGCCCGCATCGGGAAGCTGGGCGTGGAAAGGGTGTACGACGAACTGCTTCAGGGAACGGCGGGCTACAGCGAGCTGCGCCTCAATCGGCAGTCAGAGGTCTTGGAGGAGTCACAACCCGTAAACCCCATCCAGGGAGCATCGCTCTATCTCACTATCGACTTGCGTTTGCAGGAAGTGGTCGAACTGGCTCTCGAAAGTGGTGTGTTTCTGGCCAACGAGGTCAAGGACGAGGATCGGGCCAATGGGCAAGAAGTCAATCACGATGCCTTCCGGGCGGCGGCGGTGGTGCTTGATGTGACCAACGGCGAGATTCTGGCTCTCGCTTCGGTACCGGACTTCGATCCGTCGCTATTTGTCGGCGGGGTGGACGCCGCCACCTTTTCGGCATTGAACGATTCGAAGGCTTTCAACAATCTGGTCATCGCCGGTCTCTATCCACCCGCCTCGACATTCAAGGCCATCACCTACGTCGCCTTCCAGGAGGAGAATCTCCCTCTGCCCGCCGACCTACCCCAAGTGAACCCGGCCGACGGCTTGGTCCACTGCAACGGAACCTTGCGATTGCCGGGTTTCGAGGAGGGGAGCCAGCAGATTTTCCACGATTGGTACACAGGCGACAAAGGCTGGCTGAATATTCACGATGCCTTCGAACAGTCGTGCAACATCTTCTTCTGGTCGATCGCCTTGGGAACCTGGCGTGAGTACAAGCTGACCGACCAGGAAAGCATCATTCAATCCTGGGCCCGCTCACTCGGCTTCGGGGAGAGGACTGGCATAGACCTCACCGGCGAAGCAGGTGGGATCGTGCCCGACCGGGCGCTCTTCCAGGAGTGGAAGGAGTTCCAACTAGAAAACCCTGATGCTCCCGCCCGCCTGGAGCCGAGCCGGCTCGACTTGGCCGAAGGCCCTTTCCTCGGCGGAGACCTGATGAACTTCGCCATCGGCCAAGGCGAACTCACGTCGACCCCGCTGCAGGTTGCCCAGGCCTATGGGATGCTCGTCAACGGAGGTCATTCCTTCACCCCTCATGTGGTTTCCCGGGCGATTAACCGCGACAGCTCTGTGGCCTACCAAAACCCGAGCGGGTTGGGAGAGCAGGTCGGGCTCAGTCCTGATGTTCACTCCTCCCTATTGTCAGACATGAATCGAGTCGTCACCTCAGGCACCGCCGCGGCCGCCTTCCGGGACTTCGGGTCGAGTATTGATCGTGTGGGCGGCAAGACCGGGACCGGACAGACCATCGCCAACAACGACAACCACGCCTGGTTCGTAGGAGCCGGTCCGCTCGATTCGCCCCGTTGGGTGGTCGCCGTCCTCATCGAAGAAGGCGGCAGCGGAGGACGGGTCGCGGCGCCCGTGGCACGCCACATCATGCAATACCTGATGGGAGAGAGCCCAACGCCGATCGTCGAGGGGGCGGCAGCCGACTGATGACTCTGCTCGCTCGCCCCGACGCGCCGCCCGCGGTTTCGGATCGCCGGCGCAATTCGCCCGATCGGGTCCTGATCGGCGCCTCCGTCAGTCTGGCTCTAATGGGTCTGTTGATGATCTACTCGGCCACCCGAGTGGGTCTGGAGCGCAACAATCTCCCCGCCTCGTTCTCGATGGAGCGGCAGATGATCTTCGTTGCCGCCGGGCTGATCCTGGTCGCGGTCTTCTCCTTCATCGATTATCGGGAGCTTCGACATCTCGCCCACATCATCTATGGGGGAATGGTGGTGTCCCTCTCCGTGGTCTTCCTATTCCCCGCCGTCAAGGGTGCCCAGCGGTGGTACGACTTCGGGATCTTCCAGCTTCAGCCCTCAGAATTCTCGAAGACCGCATGTCTGCTGACTCTGGCCGCGATCCTGGCCCGTCCGGCCGCCCGACTCGAGTGGCAGCGCATCCTCCAGGCCCTGATGGTGATGGTGATCCCGGCGGCGCTGATATTTCTCCAACCCGACCTGGGCACGATGTTGATCTTTGCTTTCTTACTGATGGTCCTGCTCTTCGGGGCAGGAATCTCTTCTCGTCAGGCCCTCGTGGTCTCAGGCGCCGGCCTGGCGGTGGGAATTGCCGTTTTCCAGTTCGGCCTGCTCAGGTCCTACCAGCTCGACCGGATCCGCGTGTTGTTCAACCCCAACCTCGACCCCACCGGCATCGGCTGGAATCTGCGGCAGAGCATCCTGGCGGTGGGTTCCGGCCAACTCACCGGCAAAGGTCTATTCCAGGGTCAACAGACCAACTTCCAGTACGTGCCCGAGCAGGGGACGGACTTCATTTTTACGGCCGTCGGCGAACAGCTCGGGTTCGTTGGCGGCATCATCGTCATTGCTGCCTTCCTCGTCCTTGTCTGGCGCTTGCTCGTGATTGCGGGGGCAGCTCGCGACCGCTTCGGAGCGCTTTTAGCGATGGGAATCGCCTCGATCTTCGCCTTTCACGTTCTCGTGAACATCGGCATGACCATCGGCATCATGCCGGTCACCGGACTGCCGTTGCCCTTCATGAGCGCCGGCGGCTCCTCCTTCCTCAACTTCTCCATCTGCATCGGAATCGCCAACTCGATCTGGTTGCGTCGCTCCCCGGTCCCGGGCGAAGTTATCCACTCCTAGAGAGCGAGCCCAGGGTTCGGAGGGAGTAGCCCCTCGGTGAGCCCAGAGAACGAAGCCCATGCCCAAACGGCTACTGTCGCCACCGATGTTTCGACCGTCGGGGACCGGGTGGATCGAGGTGATCTGTGGCCCAATGTTCTCTGGCAAGAGCGAGGAACTGATACGGCGGGTCACCCGGAGCAGAATCGCTCGGCTCCCGGTTCAGACCTTCAAACCGGCTCTCGATGATCGCTACGGCGAGAACCGGGTTACTTCTCATTCACGGATGACGGTCGATGCAATTCCCATCTCCGACTCTGCCGAGCTTTTGCGGGCGGTGGACGATGCCACGCTGGTTGTCGGCGTTGACGAAGGGCAGTTCTTCGACGAGGGGTTGGTCGAGGTCGCTGAGCACCTCGCCGCCGCCGGAAAACAGGTCATCGTGGCGGGACTCGACACCGATTACCTGCGGCGGCCATTCGAACCGATTCCGGCTCTCTCCGGACGGGCGGAGTTCGTGACCAAGATGCTGGCGGTCTGTCACCGTTGCGGGGGGCCCGGGCTCTTCACTCAGCGGATCGTCCGCTCGGACTCGCTGGTCGTCCTCGGGGCACAAGGCGCTTACGAGGCCCGCTGCCGTGGGTGCTACTCCAACGAGGAGGCCGAGCAGCCCGCTCTCGCCCTCAACTAGACGGAGAATCTCTCAAATCAGGCACCCGTGGTAAACTGCCGCCACCGCTCACTCTGAGTGGTGTTTCTTCGTTTTCGAACCGGCCGAGTCGGTGACCACCCAAAGCACAACCAGGACAACCAGGTTCTTCCAGGGCTTTGTGATCGTCGTGGCCGCACTCACCCGGTTCTTCTCCGCAAGCTCGCCGCGGCCCGTCGCCAGGAATTCGGCCAGCGCGCATCGAAAGTCAGGAGCTCTAACCGATGGCATGGTTTCGCAAGAGAGAGCCGGAAATCGTCCGGCGTGGGACCGAGGGCGTAACCGAAGAACGTAAGTCGCTTCGGTTTGGGGGACAAAAAGTCGAAGTTCGACGGGTAAGCGAGCAAAAGCTTGCTCCTGCCCGCAACCGGAAGAAGGGCCCGGCACGCGACGGCGAGGCTCGAGACCTTGCCCGACCTCGCACCGAGGTAAACCGCCGCAGGCCCGAGGAAGAAGTAATCGTTGCCCCCGAAACCGGTCGCAAGCAGATGCTGGTCCGGGTCCTTCCCCATCAAACGCAAGTAGTCGTGCTCGAGGGCCCGGTGCTCGTGGAGCATTATGTGGCCGGGGAAGAACGATCATCGCTGGTCGGCAACATCTATCTCGGTCGGGTGCGCAATGTTCTCCCGGGAATGGAGGCCGCTTTCGTCGATTTCGGCTCGACGAAGAATGGGGTCATCTATTCGGCGGACGTGAAGGTCGGATCCGCCCGGCGTAACGGTGGACGCCACGCTCGGATCGAGGAAGCGCTCTCGGAAGGCGACGAGGTGCTAGTCCAGGTGGCGAAAGACGCGATGGGGGCCAAAGGGGCTCGTCTCACCGGGATGCCCTCGCTGGCTGGCCGTTATCTGGTCTTGGTTCCAGATTCGGAAAGCCAGGGGATCTCTCGCCGTCTACCCGAGTCCGAGCGCGACCGATTGCGCGACGTGCTCACGACCGTCCGTCCCGAGGGCTATGGGGTGATCGTTCGCACCGCTGCCATGCACGCCTCGGCCGAGGAGATTGCGGCCGATATCGATCGCCTGGTCAAGCTTTGGGCCGAGATCGAAGCGGCCGCGGTCAACGGTGGCGCTCCGCGACTGGTTCACCAGGAGCCGGACATGCTGACAAAGGTCATCCGTGAGCACTTCACCGGCGATTTCCGGCGCCTCCTCATCGACCACCAAGAGGCCTACGACCAGGTTTGCAACTATCTCCGCGCAACGGCTCCCGACCTGGTCTCCAAGGTTTCGTTCTATGACGAAGAAATGGGGCTCTTCGAGCGCTACCACGTGGAGGATCAGCTCCGCAAGGCTCTCGATCGACGGGTTTACCTGCCGAGCGGAGGCCATCTGGTGATCGATCGCACCGAGGCACTGACCGTCATCGATGTCAACACCGGTCGATTTGTCGGTTCGTCGAGCCTCGAGGAGACCGTGCTGCAGAACAACCTCGAAGCCGCCGAGGAGATCGGCCGGCAGCTCCGACTGCGCGATATCGGCGGGATCATCGTCATCGACTTCATCGACATGGAGATCGAGGGCAATCAACAGAAGGTCCTTCGGCGATTGCGCGAGACCCTCGCCAAGGACAAGACCCGGACCCAGGTGTTCGATGTTTCCCACCTGGGCCTGGTGGAGATGACTCGCAAGAATGTCTCGGCCGGCCTGCTGGAGAGCTTCTCGGAACCCTGCACGGTTTGTGGCGGGCGCGGCGTGATCTTGCACGAGGAGGCCGCCACCCACGGGATCCCGATCACCGCCACGCTGCCCAGCGACGAGGAGTTCGACTGATTCTGTGGGCTGGCAGTAAGGCTGAGCGGTCCTACGAACCCTGGGTTCGTCTATAATTTGACCACCCCCTTCTGCCAGAGGTTTATCTATGTATGCCATCATTCGCGCCGGCGGCAAACAGGCCAAAGTCCAGGTCGGCGATGTCATCGAGATCGAGCGGGTCAAGGACCCGGGTGACTCGGTGACGTTCGTGCCTTTGCTGGTTGTCTCCGACGACGGCGACTCGGTGTCGGATCGAGCCAAGCTGGCCGACGCCAAGGTCACCGCTGAGGTTCTGGGCGAGACCAAGGGCGAAAAGATCGACATCTTCAAGTACAAGAACAAGAGCGGGTACCGACGACATATGGGGCATCGCCAGAAGTACACCCAAGTCCGGGTCACGGCGATCGATCTCAAACCAAAGAAGACCACCAAAAAGCCGAAAGCAGAAGCTAAAGAAGAAAGCAAGGAAGACTGACCATGTCCAAGACCAAAGCCGGTGGTTCCTCGAAGAACGGTCGCGACTCTGCGGCCCAGCGTTTGGGACCCAAGGTGTTCGACGGTCAGGTGGTCTCCGCCGGTGCCGTGCTTGTCCGCCAGCGGGGAACGCGTATCCATCCCGGAGACAACGTCGGCCGGGGGAGTGACGACACCCTTTTTGCGCTCAGTGCCGGCACCGTGAAGTACGGAACCCGAAATCTGAGGCGCCAAGTCAGCGTCGTCGCCGACTGACCACCTAAACGAGTAGGCGGGAGGCGCTCATGTTCGTCGACCGCGTCAGCGTCCATTTAAAAGCCGGAAATGGCGGCGCCGGGGTGTCGTCATTCCTCCGCACCAAGGGACGACCCAAGGGCCGCCCCGACGGTGGCAACGGTGGTCATGGGGGCGATGTGACCGTTCGTGCAGATTCCTCGGTCTCCACGCTTCTCCGTTACAAGCGCCAGCCCCATCATCGGGCGGGTGACGGCACCCACGGTCAAGGCGATCTCCGTAGCGGTCGCCGGGGCTCGGATCTCATCGTTCCGGTGCCGCTGGGCACGGTCGTGATCGATGAGCAGAAGACGGTTCTGGCCGACCTCGTCGCCGATGGCCACGAGGTGACCGTGCTCCGAGGCGGTCGAGGAGGGAAAGGCAATGCCGCGTTCGTCTCGCCCAAGCTTCGCGCTCCGGCGATCGCCGAGCAGGGTGAATTCGGAAAAGAAGCGTGGTTCACCTTCGAGCTCAAACTTCTCGCCGATGCCGCGCTCATTGGCTATCCGAATGCCGGGAAGTCGACCATCATCTCCACCGTCTCGGCTGCCAAATCAAAGATCGCCGACTATCCGTTCACGACCCTTGAGCCCCACCTGGGTGTGGTGTCCGTCGATGATCGCGAGTTCGTCATGGCCGACATCCCCGGACTGATCGAGGGAGCGGCCGAAGGTCGGGGCCTGGGACATGAGTTTCTCCGTCATGTCGAACGGGCGCGGGTGATGGTGATTGTGCTCGACCCCTCACCCCTGCAGACCGACCCCGTTGATCGACAACTCGAGGTCCTCCGGGCGGAGATGGAGCGCTATTTGCCTGAACTCGCCCACCGCCCCCAACTGGTGGTCCTGAGCAAGGGCGACCTTCCCGAGGCGGGTCGAGCGAAGGAAATCGTTCCGGAAGCGATGGTGATTTCGGCTGTCTCCGGCGAGGGGCTCGAGCGTTTCCTGCATGCCACAGCCGACCTGGTCGATCTCGCTCACAAGGCAGCACCGGACCGCCCCGGCTTCGTGCTTCACCGTCCGGCGGTGTCCGACCTCAAGATCTCGAGGGAAGGCCGGGGTTGGCGGATAGAGGGAACTGCGGCTCAACGAGCGGTGGCTTTTGCGGATCTCACTAATCCCGACGCCGCCCGCATCGCTGCCCAGCGATTGGCTCGGATGGGGGTTGACGAGGCGCTGGCCGAGGCGGGAGCCCGCCCTGGGGATGAAGTTCGGATCGGCGACCTGGTTCTCGAGTACCAACAGGACTCCGAGGAATGAGAAAGCCAATTCCAGAAGGGGCCCCGGTCGTGGTGAAGGTGGGGTCTTCGAGTCTCGCCGCAGCAGCCGGAGGAATCGACGCCGGCGCCGTCGATGCGGTTGTTCAACTGGTATCGGATTGTTTTTCCGCAGGTCATCCCACGGTCCTGGTGACTTCGGGTGCGGTGGCGGCGGGAATGCCCGCCCTGCGCCTCGCGCGACGTCCCGCTGACCTGGCCGGCTTGCAGGTGGCGGCGGCCGTCGGCCAAGGCAAGCTGATGGAGCGCTATTCGGCTGGGTTGTCGGAGCGGGGCCGAGTTGCCGGACAAGTGCTCTTGACCCGCGATGTCCTCGGCAACCGCGACCAATACCTAAATGCCCGCGCCGCCCTCGAGCGCATGCTCGGGCTCGGGATAGTCCCTGTGGTCAATGAGAACGACACCGTCGCCGTCGAGGAGCTGCGATTGGGCGACAACGACCGTTTGGCGGCGATGGTGTCGCACCTCGTCTCGGCCGGGCTCCTCCTGATCCTCACCGACACGGAGGGACTCTTCACCAGCGATCCCCGTCTGGCGAGCGGACGATTGCTCGAGACGGTGACCTTCGATGATCCGGTACTCGATCAGCTTTCCGGGGCGGGGCCCCTGGGGTCAGGCGGAGTCGCCGGCAAGGTGGCAGCGGCGCGAATGGCCGCCTGGTCAGCCGTTCCAACGCTGATCGTTTCCGCCAAAGCCCCCGACTTGCTTCCGCGGGTTCTGGCCGGGGAGGACATCGGCACCTGGGTGGATCCCCGTCCGCAAAAACTGGCCGCCCGGAAGCTTTGGATCGCATTCGGACTTGCCTCCGCCGGTACCGTCGTCGTCGATGGGGGAGCGGTGGCGGCGTTGGTCGAAAGAGCCCGGTCCCTGTTGCCGGTCGGGGTCATGGAAGTCCGGGGATCGTTCCCCGAAGGTGCCGCGGTGGACATCGTCAGCCCTGACTCTGCCCTGGTCGCCAAAGGCCTGGTCGCCTTGGATTCGGCATCGCTTCAGAGCCTCGCCGGCCAGCGAGGGAACCGGGAGGCGGTTCACCGTGACGACCTGGTGGTCTTGGTCTGAAGGCCAGTAGTGCGCCGCCCTTAAACTGCCCGTCGATGATCCAGGCAATTGGCGAAGCGGCGCGGGCGGCCTCTCGTCGGCAGGCGATGGCAGATACGCATCTCAAGAACCGCGCCCTAGAGGGAGCGGCGGCTGGTCTCGAAGCTGAAACCGAGCTTCTTCTTGAAACGAATGCCGGAGATGTGGACGAGGCAAAAACTCAGGGGATCGGCGGGGCGCTGCTCGACCGACTCCGCCTCACCGCGGCCCGAGTCGAAGGCATGGCGAGCGGTCTCCGGCAGGTGGCCGCTCTGCCCGACCCCGTCGGCGAGGTAACGGCAGGCTTCGTTCGACCGAACGGCCTGCGCATGACCCGATTCCGGGCGCCGCTCGGAGTAGTGGCGGTGATTTTCGAGGCCAGGCCCAATGTGACGGCGGACGCCGCGGGGCTGGCCCTCAAAGCCGGGAATGCCGTCGTTCTCCGAGGCTCGAGCTACGCCTTGCGGTCAAACCTGGCCATCGGTGAGATCCTGCGTCGGGCCCAGGTCGAGGCGGGACTCGAGGCTGACGCCGTGCAGGTAATGAGCGATCCGAGCCGAGAAGCCGCCCGCGCCTTGATGCAAGCCAAAGATTGGATCGATCTCCTCGTTCCGCGGGGAGGGCCCAAGCTTATTGCCGCCATCGAGGCCGAAGCGACGGTGCCATATGTGATCGACGGTGCCGGAAACTGTCATATCTATGTCGATGCGAGCGCCGATCTCGACCTGGCCGCGGAGATCGTCGTCAACTCGAAGGTCTCCCGTCCCGGTGTTTGCAACGCGGCCGAGAAGCTGCTCGTTCACCAATCCATTGCGGCCGACTTCCTTCCCCGAGTCACGAAGCTCCTCGGGGAGGCCGGAGTGGAGTTGAGAGGCGATGAGACCGCCCGTTCGTTTGTCGAAGAGCTATTGCAGGCGTCGACGGATGATTGGTCGACCGAGTATCTCGATCTGGTGATGGCGGTCAAGGTCATCGATTCGGTCGACGAAGCGATCAGCCACGTTCGCCAGTTCGGGAGCGGGCACACGGAAGCGATCATCACGCGTGACCTCGAGGCAGCCGATCGATTCGTCCGCGAGCTCGACGCGGCGGTGGTCATGGTAAACGCTTCCACCCGGTTCACCGACGGGGAGGAGTTTGGCTATGGGGCCGAGATCGGGATCTCCACGCAAAAGCTTCACGTCCGGGGTCCGATGGGACTCGAAGCCCTGACTTGCGAAAGATGGATGGTGCAGGGCAGTGGCCAGGTCAGATAGTCATCCGGCGGTGAGCGATCAGGGCATGGAATCGCCCGCCTCGGTCGCCGCCGCCCTAACCGCGGAGGGTTATCTGCCCGACGAGCGAATCGCCCAGGTGGTCTACCTGGCCGGGCGTCTGCAAAAACCGATCCTGGTGGAGGGACCGGCGGGAGTCGGAAAGACCGAGCTCGCCAAAGCACTCGCCAAGCTCACCGGACGGCGTCTCATTCGCCTCCAGTGCTACGAGGGCCTGGATGAATCCAAAGCCCTGTACGAATGGAACTACAAGAAGCAGCTCCTCCGCATACAGGCGGACTCAGACCGGGATTGGTCAGAGATCGAAGACGACATTTTTGCCGAGGAGTTCTTACTCACCCGTCCGCTACTGGAGGCAATTCGCTCCGACCGGCCGGTTGTGCTCTTGATTGACGAGGTCGACCGGGTCGAGATCGAGACCGAGGCTCTCCTCCTCGAGATTCTGTCCGATTTTCAGGTCTCGATACCCGAGCTGGGCACCATCACCGCCAACAGCACCCCCCTAGTGGTTCTCACCTCAAACAACACTCGCGAGCTCTCCGAGGCTTTGAAGCGGCGTTGTCTCTTCCTCCACATCGCCTATCCCGAGGCAGATCGAGAGAAGGAGATCCTGCTGCATCGAGTGCCGGGAATCACGGAGCATCTGGCGACTCAAATCGCCCGCCTGGTTCGATCGATTCGTGCCCTCGATCTCAAGAAGGCGCCGTCGGTTTCGGAAACCATCGACTGGGCACGAACGCTGCTCGCCTTGTCGATCGAGCACGTGGATGAAAAGGTGGTGGGGGAAACGCTCCACGTCCTACTCAAGTACCAGACCGATATAGAGAAGGCGGCGAAAGAGTTCGCCACTCCAGCCGCAAGCTCCTCTTGATAGATCTTCTCACCGACTTCATCACCGAGCTGCGGGCCGCCGGCATTCCCGTTTCGATGGTCGAGGCCATCGATGCCATGGAGGCGGTTCGACACGTTGACCTTGCTGATCGGGAAGGGTTGAAGGCGGCCCTGGGAGCGACGCTGGTCAAAAATGAGCGTCACTATCAAGCCTTCGAAGTCGCCTTCGAGGTCTTCTTTGCCCACCACCGCGGCCCGGTCGCGGGCGAGGATCACTCCACCCAAGGGCCAAGTCCCAATGGCTCACAACAGGCCGGCTCCGGCGGTGGTGAAGCGGACCTCGACTCCTTGCTCGAGTCACTCTTCCAGGCGCTCCTTTCCGGTGACATGGCTTCGATGGAAGCCGCTGCTCGGCGGGCGGTGACCGAGTTCGCCGGGATCGAGCCCGGTCGACCCGTGGGCGGTACCTATTACCTGTACCGGACCCTGCGCCGTCTCGATCTCGACGCCTTGCGACAGCGCCTCCTTGACGCGGTGCTGGCGGAGGTGGACGATCATGATCAGCTCGACCAACGGTTGGCGCGCGAAGACGTCGAGGCGATGATCGGCCGCCTTCGTCGCGAATTGGCGGACGAGATACGCCGCCGACTAGTGGCAGACCGCGGGCGCCTGTCGGTGGCCCGGACACTTCGTCAGCCTCTGGTCGAAGACCTCAACCTGATGCATGCCACCCGAACCGACCTCGAGGAGATCGAGGAGGTCATCGATCCCTTAACTCGAAAGCTGGCGGCTCGGCTTGCCCGACGGCGACGGCTGCTCCGGAGCGGAAGGCTCGATTTCCGCAAGACCGTCCGTCGGTCGCTCGCCTCCGGTGGGGTTCCACTGGACCCGGCCTTTCGCAAGGCACGGCCTCATCGGCCCGAGGTGTTTCTGCTCTGTGACATTTCGGGGTCGATGGCTACCTTTGCCCGCTTCACCCTGCAGTTCACCTATGCGATGGCAGCTCATTTCTCGCGCTTACGAACCTTCGTTTTCATCGACACGGTGGACGAGGTCACCCGCTATTTCGGTCCAGGTGTCGATTTCGGGGAAGCAATCGGACGAATCGCCACCGAAGCCGAGGCGGTTTGGCTCGACGGCCATTCCGACTACGGCAACTCGTTCGCGCGGTTCGAGGAGCGTTATGGACCGGAAATCAGTCCCCGGACCACCCTGATAATTACCGGCGACGCCCGCAACAACTACCGGCCCGGAAAACCGGAGGTTCTGTCCCAGATCCGTTCCCGCGCCCGGGCCCTCTACTGGTTGAACCCCGAACCTCGCTCCTACTGGGACTCCGGGGATTCGATCATGGGCCGCTACGAGCCCTTCTGTGACGGGGTATTCGAGGTCAGAACCCTCCGGCAGCTGGAGCATTTCGTCGAGCAGCTATCACTACCCGGTCACCTGGTGGGGACCCGACAAGGGAATGCTCAACCCCAGGCAACGCTCAGCCGATAGTTTCGCTAAGCGATCACCAAGGCAGTGGCAACAGTGGGTCATAGAATTTTGGTAGTTGAGGATTCCGCCGTCATCCGGCGCCTGATAGAGGTGTGCCTCCGGGCCGGGGACGTCGAGATCATCACCCGAGAGGATGGCCCCGGGGGACTCGAAGCAGTTACTACCGAAGCCCCCGACCTCGTGGTCCTAGACATCGGCCTCCCGGGCATGGATGGTTGGCAGGTGCTCGATCAGATCCGATCTCAGGCCGAGACTCGCCAACTCCCCGTTGTCGTCCTCACTGCTCATGCGGAAGAAGAGTCACGGCGTCGGGCGGACGAGGGTGGGGCCGACGCGTTCATCACCAAGCCCTTCCAGCCCAACGACTTCCGCGAGACGGTCCTCGACCTCATCCGCTAGCAAAATCGCGACCCAGGGTCGTAATCGTCGTGCAGCGACGGTTCCAGCCCGCAGAAGTGGAGATACTCTCCTGACTCAGTGGTTGCGCGGTCACACCAGGATCATCTAGTTCCTTCGATGCTCGGAGCGCCCGTCCAGCGCGCCGAGGACCCAGCCCTGATCACCGGCACTGCCACCTTCACCGAAGACTTGACCCCGGCTGGCACGCTCTATCTCGCCATTCTCCGGAGCCCGCTTCCGCATGCCCGTATCAACTCGATCGATACCACCCTGGCCATGTCATCGCCGGGGGTATGGGCGGTCTACACCGGAGCTGACGTCGCCGATTTCGTCATTCCCCCGGCGCCGAACCCGAAGCGAAACATTCCCCGCCGGTTCGCCCTCGCCCAAGACCGAGTCCTAATGCCGGGCGACCCGGTGGCGGCGGTCGTCGCGGACTCGCTCGCTGAGGCGATCGACGCCCTGGAGCAGATCGATGTCGACTATCAGCCGCTCGACATCCTCGGGGATCTCGACGAAGCCCTGGTGGCTCCGCCACTCCACGAGGGCCAAGAGTCCAACGTCGCCTATGACCGCGCCAAAGGGGATTGGGAGGCGATCAGTGCCATGGACGGTGTCGTCGTCGAAGGAGTGGTCGAGCATCCACGGGTGGCGCCGGCCCCGATGGAAGGCAGGCTGGCGATCGCCCAGTGGGCCGACGGAGTTCTGACTCTCCGCATCACCACCCAGGCACCGCACCTGATTGCCGAGGAGCTAGCGCGCTGTCTTGACCTCCCGAACAGCTCGATTCGGGTCATCACCGGATTCGTCGGAGGCTCTTTCGGCTCGAAGTTCGATCTCGCCGAGGAGGAGATGCTGACGGTATTCGGTTCACGTCAATTGGGACGTCCCGTGAAATGGGTGGAAGGACGCCGCGAACATCTGCTAACGGTCGGACATGGCCGGTCGATGCGCGCCAGGTATCGATTGGTGGCCGATGAGGAGGGGCGGATCAAGGCATATGCCGCCGATTGGTTGGTTGATCTTGGTTGTCGCCACCGTTACCTCAGCTTCAACACGATCACTCCCCGAATGGGAACCGGCACTTACGACATCGCCTCGTACGCCTGGCGCCTGCGCGGGGTCTGGACCAATCGGAACCCCCGAGGCATTTACCGGGGTGCGGGCCGGCCCGAGGCCACCCTGACAATCGAGCGAGCTATGGATCACCTGGCTGCCGAGCTGAATCTGGATCCGGCCGAGATCCGGCGCCGTAATTTCATCAGCCCCGACCAGTTCCCCTACCAGAGCGTGGCTGGGTACACCTACGACAGCGGCAACTACGGATTCAACCTTGAGGCACTGCTGGAGGCCGCCGGATACGCCGAACTTCGCAAGGAGCAGGCAGAGGCGCGAGCGGAGGGTCGGGTGATCGGGATCGGGATCGCTTCTTACGTCGAAGTATGTGGCTTCGAGGACTGGGGAGCGGCCCGGGTGGTGGTCGCCCCCGACGGCTCGGTCACAGTCTTGGTGGAGACTCTCGATCAGGGTCAGGGGCATCGAACCGCCTTCGCCCAGATTGTCTCGGCCCGGCTCGGGATTCCCATGAACATGATTCGAGTCGAACAAGGCGATACCAGTACCTCGCCTTATGGGTGGGGAACTTCGGGTTCGCGCTCCCTGGCCCAGACAGGCTCGGCGACGCAGACGGCCGCCGATGGTGTGGCCGAAAAAGCGAAGCGAATCGCCGCTCATCGCTTGGAGGCCTCTCCGGGCGACATCGATCTTGCCAACGGACTGGCGACGGTCAGAGGCACCGACGTCACGATCAGCTGGAAGGAAATTGCCTCCATCGCATACACCGGCGAGGTCCCACCCGGCGACGAGCCCGGATTAGAAGAAGAGGTTCGGCTCCGATCGCAGGGCCACAATTTCCCTTTTGGTGCCCATCTGGCCGTGGTCGAAGTCGATCCCGAGACCGGCTCCGTGCGACTCGAGCGGATGGTGGCCGTGGATGACGCGGGCGTGATCGTAAATCCGATGTTGGCGGACGGCCAACGCCACGGCGGCCTCGCCCAGGGCGTCGGGCAAGCGCTGTGGGAAGGGGTCCGCTACGACGAGTCCGGCAATCTCACGACCGCCACATTCGTCGATTACCTCCTCCCGGCCGCAACCGGCCTGCCCTTCTTCGAACTCCTCGAAACGGAAACACCGACGGCAACTAATCCCCTGGGCGCCAAGGGCATCGGTGAGGCAGGAGCGATCGGTTCAACTCCGGCCGTGGTGAACGCGGTTTGTGATGCCTTGGGCTGCCAGGATCTGCAGGTGCCTCTGACCCCCGAGCAAATCTGGAGGGCTATTCGCTCGAATCGGGAATGATGAAGTTGAGGACGGCGGTGACCACCGAGATCACCAGGCTGCCAAGAAATGCTGCCAGGAATCCGTCCACGGTGAGGTTTTCCATCAAACCGGCAGTGATCGCCAGCATCAGCATGTTGATGATGATGGCGAAGAGGCCGAGCGTGATGATGAGAAACGGAAAAGACAGGATCTTCACCAGTGGCTTCAGGAGCGCATTGACGATCCCAAAGACCAGGGCGATGAGAAGAATCTGCCAGATATCACCCGTGAGTTCGATCCCCGAAATCAAACGATCCGCTACCCAAAGGGCAGCCGCACCCACCAGCACCTTGATGATGAAGCCCATGCGGCGAGTGTAGGGAGATCAATATGGTGGAGCCATGATCAACGAAGCGTCGTCCGCCACTCTCAGCCACCGATTGCAGATCCTCTCCACAGAACACTGGAGCCTGCTCGCCTCCCGATCCCTGGCTTGGTCGGAATCGTTCAACCGGGCCACCATGTTTCTGGCGACGCTTTCGGGTGGTGTAGTCGCGCTAGCGCTCGTGGCCCAGGCCTCCTCATTTGGGAGGATGTTCTCCTGGTTTGCCCTCATCATCCTTCCCATCGTGCTGTTCATCGGCGTCACCACGTTCCTGCGCTTAGCGGCCACGAATTACCACGACGCGCTGTGCGTGATGGGGATGAATCGCATCCGGCACGCCTATTTGGAGATCGCACCTGATATGGCCCCATATTTCGTGATGAGTCCCCACGACGACCAGCGCGGGGTGGCAATAACTATGGGCCTACCGCCGGCAATGCCCTTCTATCAGCACATGCTGGCGGGCACGCCCACGCTGATAGTCGTGATCAACTCGATCCTGGCCGGAGTGATTGGAACAATCGCCGTCTCTCTGGTCTTACCCGATCGAACCGCGGTTGCCGCCCTCATCGGGCTGATTGCATTCCTTCTCTCAGCCGTAGCGCATCAAAGGACGGCGAGCAAGAGCATCGAAACCGCCATTGGCGGCCTGCAACCGGGTTTTCCGAGTGGGGACCCCGCCTAAGACTTGACCGGATCCGGCAGGCTGCCCAAGCGCTCGATCAGGTCGACCACCCGATTGCTATAACCCCACTCGTTGTCGTACCACGACAACACCTTGACAAAGTTGCCGCCGAGAACTTGGGTGCCGGCGGCGTCAAAGATCGAACTATGGGGGTTGCCGATGATGTCGGTAGAGACGATGGGGTCCTCCGTGTACTCCAACACCCCTGCCATCGGACCCTCGGCGGCCGCCTTGACTGCGGCGTTGACCTCCTCGACTGAAACGTTCTTCTCCAACTCGACTACGAGATCGACGGTTGAGCCATCGGGCACTGGGACTCGCATTGCCATCCCGTGAAGAAGTCCCTCGAGCTTCGGATATACCTTGCCGACCGCTTTGGCGGCGCCGGTGGTGGTGGGGATGATGTTCTCGGTGGCGGCGCGGCTGCGGCGCAGGTCCTTGTGGGGAACGTCCGCCAATCGCTGGTCATTGGTGTAGGCGTGGACGGTGGTCATGATGCCCCGCTTGATGCCAAATGCCTCGTCCAGCACTTTGGCGAGAGGCGCCAGAGAGTTGGTCGTGCATGAGGCGTTGGAGACAATGACGTCGTCGGCGCCGAGCTGGTCGTCGTTGACTCCGAGAACGACGGTGTCATCGATCTCGTCATCGGCCGGCACCGTCAGGATCACTCTCTTGGCTCCGGCGTCGATGTGCTTTTGAAGAGTCTCCCTGGTTCGGAATACGCCCGTCGACTCCACCACCACGTCGATCGCGAGTTCCTTCCAGGGCAAGTCGGAGGGGTCTTTGATGTAGAGCATCTTGACGTCGTGCTTGCCGACGGTCATGACCCCATCTTTGACGTCAACCTTTTGCTCGAAGGGCCCCATCACCGAGTCGTACTCGAGTAGGTAGGCAAGGATGTCATCGTCGGCCAGGTCGTTGATCGCCACGACTTCGATTCCGGACTCGGGCCGCTCGGCGATGATCCGAAAAACCGCCCGCCCGATGCGTCCAAATCCGTTGATGGCCACGCGGATCGGATTGCTCATGGCCTGCCTCCATTCGCGGTCCGGCTCATCTCTTCGAGCACCTCGACGATGCGAGCCGAGTATCCCCACCCATTGTTGAACCAGGTGATGGTCTTGACCATGGTTTCCTCCACCACCATTGTCGAGAGGCTGTCGAAAATTCCCGAGTAGGTCGATGACTTCACATCGGATGACACGATGGGATCAGCGGTAAATTCGATCAAGTCTTTGAATCTTCCGGAAGCGGCTGCCGCCACGGCTGCGTTGACCGCCTCTTTGCTGGTGGGTTGAGTTACCAACGCGGTCAGGTCGATGGTCGATCCATCGGCCACCGGGACGTTGAGGGCCATGGCCGAGATCTTTCCCCCCAGTTCGGGCATCACCTGGGCAAGGATCTCAGGAGAGTTCGTCTCAGCGGGGATGATGTTCTCGCCGGCCGCTCGACTGGTGCGGAATCCGGTCCCGGGCACATCCGCCAGGCGCTGGTCATTGGTCATGGCGTGCACGGTGGTGAAGAAGGCACGCTCGATCCCGAGAGCGTTGTCGAGAATTCGAAGAATTGGGGCGACCGCGTTGGACGTATTCGAACCGAGCGCGACGATCTCAGCCCCTGAGGTCAAGAGAGAATCGTTGATTCCTCTGAGGAGAACCGGGATGTCGCCGGGCTTCTCAGGCGTCGAGGCAACGACGACTCGCTTGGCGCCGGAACGGAGATGGGCTTGGGCGGCTTCCATCGTCCGGTAATTGCTGGTGGCGTCGACCACCAGGTCGACTCCGAGGCTCTTCCAATCGATGTCGCTCGGGGACTTAGCCGTGAGAAAGGCGATCGAATCGTCCTCGACCTGAAGGGTGCCATTGTCATAGGACACCGGTTTGGGGAACCGACCGTAGATCGAGTCGTATTTGAGGAGGTAGGTCAAGCCGGCGGGATCGTCGACGTCAGCGATCGCCGCTACCTGTAAGTCGTGGTGGTCGACGAGGAGGCGAAAAGCGTTGCGCCCGATACGGCCGAAGCCGAAAAGCCCGATTCGATTCATTTCCGACATCCCTTGCAGTGAACGAAGCCGAGGGTAGTCAGGGGCGGTCGAAACCCTTCCCGGCGCTCCCAATCTCCGATACTTTCGAACGAGGCTGACCAAAGGAGGGGTGATGACCGGGCTGCTGCTGGCGCTTTGTCTGCGGGCTCCCGTGCCCGGACCGATGGTGTCCCCATATGGGCCCGAGGGGCGGTACGCGGGTCACCATGGTGCCGACTTTGCATCGCCGGGCGAGAGTCCGGTGTTCGCCGCCGGCCACGGGACCGTCACTTTTGCGGGATCCGTAGCCGGCATGTTGACGATCACCATCGATCACGGGGGCGGACTGCGCTCGAGCGTCTCCTATCTCAGCGCGGTGGCAGTCGTAGCCGGAGACAGGATCGGCATGGGAGCGGTCATCGGTCGCAGTGGGCTGGCGCATGAGAGGGCGGCGGTTCACTTCTCAGTTCGAATCGGCGACGCCTATACGGACCCGATGCCTTTTCTCCTATGTCGAGCCGGGGGCGAGGAGAGGCTCTACCTGCTTCCTCCTCCACCTGGTTCCTATGCTCGATTCCGTGTCAAGCGGCCTGATGGGAGGGACTTTCGATCCACCCCACATCGCCCATCTGCTGGCCGGAGAAGTCGCCTACCGCCAGCTCGGCGTCGATCGAGTCCTCTTCATTCCCGCCGGTTCGCCCTGGCAAAAGGCCGGAAACTCGGTTAGTCCGGCGTCGATGAGATGGGAGATGACCAAGCGGGCCACGCAGGGAGTCGACTATTTCCATCCCGACGACCGGGAGGTCCATCGTCAGGGTTGGACATTTACTGCGGACACGCTCTCCTCCTTCCCCGCCGACGAGGAGCTCTGGTTGATCCTGGGTGCCGACGCCGCTCGGGGCTTGCCGACCTGGGAGCGAGCCGATGAAGTCATGACGAGAGCACAGGTGGCGGTGTTGCCCCGGCCCGGAGTCGATCCGGCGGAGGTCGAGGATGCCATCGGGCCGGCTCTCTGGCTCGACATGGCCCCGGTGGCCATCAGCGGTACCGACATACGACACCGGGTCGCCACCGGTGTCGGCTATCGCTTTATGGTGACCGAAGCGGTCTACGAGTACATCGAGACCGAACACCTGTACACATCTCCTGAGAGCGCGGCTGAATTTGGAACCCGGCGAGACGGGTAAATCTGTTTGTCGTCAGCGGCGAAGGGCGTGGCGGGCGCTGACCATGATGCAACTGTCGTAGTCGTAGTCGAGCCCAGACCCTTCGAGGTAGTCGATCAGCTCTGCGCTTTCGGCGCCCGGCTGGAGCCAAAGATTGTTCATCGAGAGCGCGGCCGCAGTCCGGGCCACTTCTATCCCAATGTGAGCGGGCACCACGAAATCGATGATGTCGGGTCGTTCCGGCAGATCGCGGAGCGTCGGATAACAAGGGTCGTCGTCGACGCTGTCGCGACTGGGGTTGACAGCAAACACGTGATAACCCCGCGCCTTGAGGTCGCGATAGATGATCGATCCGTATTTCTCGAGGTTGTCGCTGGCTCCGATGACCGCGATCATGGTTTCTCGAGACGAAAGCAGAGGGGTGAAGTCCTGACGCACGGGCTAACCATAAAGCCCTCGAGGGTTGCCTTCGCCTTGACCTAAGCTCTTTGGACCAGATTGACGTAGGAGGTCATTCCCGTAGACGCAGTTACAACAGCCCGGCTGGCTGCCGACGCCATCGCCGATAAGAAGGGGCTCGACATCGCGCTGCTCGAGGTCGGTGACCTCTTCATCATTACCGAGGTATTCGTGATCGCCACCGGGACCTCCCGCCCGCACGTACAGGCGCTGGCGGAGAGGGTGGAGGAACTGCTGAAGGAGCACGGTCGCGAGCCATTGCGGGACGAGGGGCTCCCCGAGGCCGAATGGGTCTTGATGGACTACGGGGACTTCATGGTTCATATCTTCCAACCCGAGGCACGCAATTACTACGACCTCGAGCGTCTGTGGCGGGATGCTCCCCGCCTGGAATGGATGCCGATCGCCAACTGACCGATTCAGGCGATCGAGGTCCACTGGTACCCTTTAGTCGATCGGGGCTGTAGCTCAGTTGGCAGAGCGCTTGCATGGCATGCAAGAGGTCAGGGGTTCAAATCCCCTCAGCTCCACTAGACAATTCGGATCTGTGAGGCTCTAGGAAGCCAACTGATGCCACCAGAGGACTTGGAGTCGTTTCTCTGCTGTGCATTCAAAGATCGACATAGTGTCGAGATCTTTCTCGTCTTTCTCAAGCCCGCCGGCTCTTCTAGGTGGTTAGATCTTGTGGCGCGGGGGATGTCGAGCCAATAGGGAGGTCGAAAGTGAGACGAACCGTCTTCGTTATGACAATGCTGCTTGTTCTGCTCGCGCTGGCGATACCAGCGTCTGCAGCTATTCATGAAATGGTGGCGGCATATTGCAGCGGCGGAGACCACGGTGTGATTGATGCTGACGGCTTTTTGGAACCGCCTGGCATCTCGGATTTCACCGAGAAGAACTTCGCCCAGCCGGTGCGGTCAAATGGGGTAGTGGCTGAGGTGGGCGGTCTACCAATCGTCCAAGATCACCCAGCGGCTAAGTATCCAGCCGGTTCGATCGCCTTCGCATTGCCCGACCCGGTTCATCCCAGCACTGCCTGCAAAGCGATGAGACCGTGAGCCAGAGCCAAGGAGCTCCGCGGTCATAGGTACGTAGGCAATCACAAGCCGCCCAGTGTTCCTCCGGGAGATTGGGCGGCTTTTCGTTGAGATCGGCGGGCTCGAGGGCAGGTCAACGCGCAACAAACGTGTGAGCCGGGAAGAACTCCGGTGGCTCTTCGATAACCTGATCCCCACCCCCCAAAAAATCAGCTAGTGGGCGATCCTGATGTCAAGTCGCCCCGCGTGGATTCACCGGAATCACGCTGCGTGAGGGCCTCTCGATCCAAGCAAGAAAAAGGTCGCTCTTTCCTTTTAAGTCAAGGTAGCGCCGTTCCAGGGATGCGGTCTCAACCCCCGCTGCTTTGGCGACTGCATCGCTCATCGCTAGCTCTCCCCCCAAGGCAGCTGATCCCAGGCGAGCCGCGGTATTGGGAACGTCGCCGAGAACAGTGAAGTCGTACGAGCCCGGCATGCCCACGACTCCCGCGAAGCCAATGCCGGTGTGAACCCCGACACCAACCGGGAATGAACTAGCGAGATTGGCCGCTTGGGAGACAAGTTTCCTGCCAGCGGCCAATGCACGTCCTGGGTGCTCGGGGCCTACAAATCCCGGCACCCACATCGCCATCACGCCGTCACCAACTATGTGATCGACCACCCCGTCCTCAGAATCGACCGCGTCGAACGCGATCTCGAAGAATTCATCAAGTGAGGCAGTGAAATCGGCTGGCGACATTCTTTCGGCCAGGGTGGTTGAACCACGCACATCGGCGAATAGAAGTGACATCGGAATCTCGGTTCCGCCTTTGACCTTTTCGATTCCGTTGACACAGACCCTGCACAGTTGCTGGTTTAGCGACCAGCGTCGGAATCCGGCCAATCGGAATAGGGGCGTCAGCGGTCCGCTGAAGGGTGCTTGGCATAGCTTGCATCGAGGAGCTCGGGGAACTCGGCGGAAGAGTTTGGCTAGTCCGGTGCCTCTTTCTCCCGAAAGCAGGCCGTACCAATACTTGTCCGCTTCTACGCCGTGGAAGCGAGGGACTTCCTCCGGGTCGGCCATCCGCAGGAACTTACCGTCTAGCCGAGGCGGCCGTTAGGCCAGTGACGCCCAAATGAAAGGGTTCGGGGGCCACCTGGCGGGGTGGACCCAGCTGGCTGGAGGCGAAATCGGCTAGATGGGTAGACAGCCGTGGGCAGCGGGCAACAAGTCTCTAGCTTCATGTTATGCAACAGGTCAGGGGTTCAAATCCCCTCAGCTCCACTGTTCTAATTGCGGCGGCGCTTATGGCCCTCACTGCCTGTGGCGTTTCCGATCTCGGGAACGTGAGCACGAGCACCACGCTCGCGCCCGACCTGCCTCCCACCGGCGTCGGTGCGGTGGTCGACTGGGAGGATCCGACGAAGGTCGCCGAGTTGGAGGGTGGATGGACGGTTCGGGCCTGCGAGGGGGAGGGCCCTCTCCTTTGCGTGGAACGCGGTGGGGAGACCGTGGGAGTGGTTGAAGCCATGTCATTTCCCGTCGCGTCCTTCGATGACCTCGATCCCAATGGCGAGCCGAGAGAGAATCTTGAGCTGTTCGCAGCCGGGTTCATCGAAGCGATCGGCTCCGATCGGGCAGCGGGGTGCGGGGCTGACTATGGCTTCGATCCTTTTCCGGTCGAAGAATTCGTTTTGGGAGGAACTCCCGGAGTTAGCTTCGGCTTCGTCGGGTCAATGCCGGATGGGAAGCCCTCTGAGCTCAATCTCCAATACGCGACCATCGTCGGTGAGGAGATCATCTCAATTGTGGCTACTGCCTACGACGAGGGGGGCTGCCCTGGACCAGACGACCTCGGTGGCTTCGACACGGCCGCCCTCAGCGAGTTTCGCCCGCGACTCGAGGAGGTCCTTCTCGAGTCGGCGCTTCCCGATGTTGTTGAGACTCCGGTCGATACCGGCTACTAATCGAGCGCCTTCTCAAGTCGATGCAAACTGTCGATTGACCCGATCCACTCTCGGGTAGATCCCCGCTGATGTCCGAATCGGCTCGAAGACTCCTCGCGATTTACCTGCGCGACCATCGTGCCGGGGCGGTGGCTGGCCGCCGATTGGCCCAGCGCCTGGCAAAGGAGAATTCCCATTGGACGAAACTGCCAAGTGTCGCCGGAGAGATCGAGGCAGATGAGACGACGCTTGTTCTCTTGATGAAGACCTTCGGAGTATCCGAGGGAACTCTGAAAAAGGTGACGGCCGCCTCGCTTGAGCTGGTCGAGCGGCTGAAGCCCAACGGACAGCTGGTCGGATATTCACCGCTGAGCCGGGTCTTGGAGCTCGAAAGCCTCATGTCGGGAGTAACCGCCAAACGTCGGCTCTGGGCCTCGCTTCGGAAACTAGCTCAACTCGGCGACACCCTGGATGGGATCGATTTCGAGGAGCTCGACAGGCGCGCGGTCGATCAACTCAGCACTCTGGCTTCGCTCCACGACACTGCCGTGGGCCTGGCCTTTCTCGACGACGAAGCGGAATCCGGTGAGGTTAAGGGAGCTTCGGTCCGGCAGTGAGAGACACCGGAGCGGTTTGAGATTCGCCCTTTTCGGGCACTAATCGGAGCGCAGAAAGAAGGAGAGACCTTGGATATTGGGACAATCGTCCTCTATATCGTTATCGGATTAGTCGTCGGGGTCCTGGCCCGGATGGTGATTCCTAACACCGGTGGGATGAGCTGGGTGCTCACCATCGTTCTGGGAATTGTTGGGGCGCTGGTCGGTGGATGGCTCGCAGGGGCCGTTTGGCCCGATACCGAGGGTGTCGATTGGATCGCTTCCATCCTCGTGGCGGCGATCCTGGTCTTTATCGCCAGCAGGATGGGAACCGCCCGCACGACTACCTGATCCCCCTCAGACCGTCCTCGTGACCTTTGTCAGGCCGCGAGGACGGTCGGGGTCGTAACCGCGGGCGATCGTCAGGTGATAGGTGAAGACCTGCGCTGCAACGATTGCGGGAATCGGGCTGAGCCATTCCGGAATCGTTGGGATTCGGAGCAAATGCTCCGCCGACAGGTCGTCACGGTCTGATATCGCTACAACGCGGGCGCCGGCCGAGCGGATTTCCTCTAGCAAGTCGGCAAGCTCGGGGAACAACGGACCCTCGGTGGCCACTGCCAGCACGGCCAGACCGGGCTCCACCAGAGCCATCGGACCGTGGCGAAAGTCCGCCGATGAAAAGGGCTGGGCCACCAGGTAGGACAGTTCGGCGGTCTTGAGTGCCCACTCATAAGCGGTGGCGTGGTGAAATCCACGGCCGATGACCACGCACCGGTCGTGGGAGGCGAGGCCTTCGGCCACCTGCTTTACCCGCTCCTGAGTGGTGAGCACCTCATCGACGACGGGCGCGATCCGACCAATTTGCTCCTCCTGGTCCTCGTCAGCAATCGCCGTGGAAAGAAGGGCGACTGCCAGAAGCTGGCCGGTGTAGGTCTTCGTGGCCGCGACGGCTCTCTCCGCCCCGACCCCGATCTCGAGGGAGCGGTTGGCGAGTTGTGCCATCGGAGACTCGGCATTGTTGGTGATGGCCAGGGTCGGTCGACGCTGACGATTCGCCTCCTCGATCACCCCGAGCAGATCAGGGGACTCTCCTGATTGCGAGATTCCGACTACCAAAGCCCCGTCGAGGTTGGGCGGGCTCGCATAGGCGCCGAACAGCGACGGAGTTGTCAGAGCCACGCTGAGCCGGTTGCGGGCTCCCCATAGGTATTGCGCATACCGGCCGGCGTTGTCCGACGAGCCACGGGCAGCAAGTACCACATGGGTCGCCCCCGACTCCCGGATCCATTTGCCGAGGGATCGGACCTCTGTTCGTAGCCGTTCATGGGCCGTGGCCAAGGCCTGTGGCTGGTCGTTGATTTCGGCCCAGAGGGTCATCGCCGCGCTCGATTTGGATGCTTGCCCAGGACGGTGAGGGGATTCGTGGATGCTGCGCCGATCGCCTCGGATTCAGTGCACCCAGTGAACGTCACCAGGTTGCGAACGGCTTGATCAAGGAGAAGGCTGCTTCCCGCCAGCCGTCCGTCGCTATTGAGCACGCGGCCTTCTTCGACCGATACCGGGATGGTGCCGATCGAGAACGATCCGTCTCCCAAACCGGCCGCAGCCATCGCGTCGCTCACCAGCACCATCCGCTCGGGCCCGAGCAGTCTCCAGGCCGCGGCAACCGTCGCCGGATGGACGTGGATGCCGTCCACAATCAATCCAGCTGTGACTCGCTCTTGACTGAGCAGGGCGCCAATTGGTCCCGGTGCACGGTGATCGAGAGGGGGCATGGCGTTGAACATATGGGTGACATGAGTGATCCCCCAGGAGAAGGCAGCCGTCGCTTCCTCGTAGGTGGCCGCCGAATGACCGAGAGCGACCACCACGCCTTCGGCCAGCAGCGCCTCCACGACCGAACGCGCGCCAGGCAGTTCGGGCGCCAGCGTCACCATCAATACTCCGGCGGCGGCGGTCCAGCCATCGATTACTTCGAGCGACGGCGACCGCAGGTACTGCTCCGGATGCGTGCCCCGGCGGGATGGGGCCAGCATTGGCCCCTCCACATGAAGACCTAGTGGGCGGGCACCTCGATAGTCGGCTGGGGGACCCTGTTTCAGCACCGCGAGTGCTTTCTCGACCGTTCCCGGCGGAGAGGAGATGATGGTGGGGAGAAAAGCCTCGACCCCGAATTCGGCGAGCCTTTCCCCCACCAGCCAGATCGAAACCGGATCCTCCGTGAAATCGTGGCCGAAACCGCCGTTGATCTGAATGTCGACGAGACCGGTGGATTCGCTGCTCATTGCTTCTTGGCGGCGAGTGAGTGGCCCACCGGATACAAACCGGGCACCGCGGCGGGCAGACGGCCGGTCATCGGGGCTTCTCCGAACAAGGCCGCGGCGAGCGCTTCCATCGAAGCCGGATGGATTCCGTAGGTACAGACATAGGTGCCGGCGGAGGGATAGCGAGCCAGGTCGTATGGCGTGCGGAGGGCGACGCTAACCACCGGCCTGCCGGTCGCCACCAGGGACCGCACCAACTCGGCCTGCCCGGGCCCGGCATCTATGGTCCCGGCCACAATGAGGTCGTGGTCGGCGGCTGCGCCGAGTACTGCCCCGATCTCAGATGGAGTGGGCTCCTGGTCGACGAGCAACTCGGTGGTGGCTCGGTGACGGGTTCGAATCGCCGATGCCAGGCCAGGTCGGACCATGGACGAGGTGTCAGCCGGCGTCAGATCGGTAGGCCGCGGCATCACTGCCAGTATGCGATCGTCTGCCCCAATTTGGAGGGGAAGCAGGCCCGGGGTGTCACGGACCAAGGTCAGCGAGCGGCGGGCGAGATTCGCCGCCAGCGCTTGGTGATCGGACGACCTCACCGCAGTCAGCGGTGGCTGCTCATAGGCCGACAGCCACGCCGAGAGCTGTTCCAACCTCGGATTCGGTTCCCCTCGCCGAGAGGGGAGCGAGCCGACTTGGGCGGGGCCGTAGAGAAGCAGATCGGCCCCAGCGGCGAGGGGAAGATCGGTGGAGGCGGCGCGAAAGCCTCCCATGTCGAGGGCATCGGTGACGATCACACCTTCGAAACCGAGGAGACCTCTTATCAACTCCTTGATCGCGACTTGGGAGATCGAGGTTGGAGTCGTCCGGTCCCCGATAACCGCCGGGAGGCCGTAGTGACCCACCATCAGTAGGCGCGCTCCGGCCTGGATCCCAGCTCGAAAAGGTGGGAATTCGACTCGCTCCAGTCGGTCGAGGTCGAGATCGAGAACCGGGAGGTCATGATGGGGATCGATCGTGGCTTCGCCCTTTCC